>JAFVQC010000115.1 GCA_017504995.1 Clostridia bacterium | reverse complement strand
CCTTAACCTTCCGGCACTGGGCAGGTGTCAGCACCTATACGTCAGCTTTCGCTTTAGCAGGCACCTGTGTTTGTGGTAAACAGTCGCTTGGGCCTCTTCTCTGCGACCACGCTATGCTCCATCAGTCAATGATTTCACAACGGTGGCTACCCTTATCCCGAAGTTACGGGTACATTTTGCCGAGTTCCTTAACGAGGGTTCTCCCGCGCACCTTAGGATTCTCTCCCCGCATACCTGTGTCGGTTTACGGTACGGGCGGTGCTCATCTCACTAGAAGCTTTTCTCGACAGTGTGGGGTCAACGACTTCGAAGACATCTCTGTCTTCTCCGCGTCACGCCTCAGCCTCAGGTCTGCGGATTTGCCTACAAACCAGCCTACACGCTTGCACAGGAACTACCAGTCTCCTGCTCGCCTACCCTCCTGTGTCACTCCGTCGCTCAAACAATTCACACCGGTACTGGAATATCAACCAGTTGTCCATCTCCTACGCTCTCTGCCTCGGATTAGGTCCCGACTTACCCTGGGACGACGATCGTTGCCCAGGAATCCTTATGCTTTCGGTGGGAAGGATTCTCACCTTCCTTTTCGCTACTCATACCAACATTCTCACTTCCCACAAGTCCACCATGCCTTACAGCACAGCTTCTGCCCTGTGGGAACGCTCCCCTACCCCACATGCCTATGCATGTAGCCACAGCTTCGGTTCCGTACTTTAGCCCCGGGAATCTTCGGCGCAGGGTCTCTCGACCAGTGAGCTATTACGCACTCTTTAAATGGTGGCTGCTTCTAAGCCAACATCCTGGTTGTTTATGAGACCCCACATCCTTTTCCACTTAGTACGGCATTTGGGACCTTAGCTGGTGGTCTGGGCTGTTTCCCTTTTGACCACGGATCTTATCACTCGTAGTCTGACTCCCAAGCTCTGCAGCATAACCATTCGGAGTTTGACAGGGTTCGGTAACCTTTACGGCCCCTAGCCCGATCAGTGCTCTACCGCCTATGCTTACTACTTGAGGCTAGCCCTAAAGCTATTTCGGGGAGAACCAGCTATCTCCGCGTTCGATTGGAATTTCACCTCTACCCACATCTCATCCGAAAGCTTTTCAACGCTCACCGGTTCGGTCCTCCACGCAATTTTACCTGCGCTTCAACCTGGACATGGGTAGATCACTGCGGTTTCGGGTCTACGTACAGCAACTCGCCGCCCTCTTAAGACTCGCTTTCGCTTCGGCTCCGTGTCTCCCACTTAACCTCGCTACTGCACGTAACTCGTTGGTTCATTCTTCAATAGGCACGCCGTCGCTTTCGCTCCGACTGCTTGTAGACATACGGTTTCAGGTACTCTTTCACTCCCCTCCCGGGGTTCTTTTCACCTTTCCCTCACGGTACTATGCGCTATCGGTCGCCAATCAGTGTTTAGCCTTGGAGGGTGGTCCCCCCTGCTTCCCGCAGAATTCCTCGTGCTCCGCGGTACTCTGGATCCCGGCCTCGCCGCTCTGCCTTTCGCCTACATGACTGTCACATGCTATGGTGTATCTTTCCAAATACTTCAGCTAGGCCTGACTTTGATTATGCCGGTCCTCAACCCCACATACCCGAAGATATGTGGTTTGGGCTCTGCCCTCTTCGCTCGCCGCTACTGTGGGCATCTCGTTTGATTTCTCTTCCTCCGGGTACTTAGATGTTTCAGTTCCCCGGGTTCCCTTCCTTTCGGATAACTACCCATGACGGTAGTTGGGTTTCCCCATTCGGACATCCACGGATCAATACTTGCTTGCAGTTCCCCGTGGCTTTTCGCAGCTTACCGCGTCCTTCATCGGCTATTGGCGCCTAGGCATCCGCCGTATGCCCTTAGTAGCTTGACTTTTCAGCTCCTAAGAACAAAAACGTTCCTAGTCCTTTGTTTGTTTTACTCGTTAACTCTTTCTTGCTTTTTTCGCAATTTCAGAGGTGCCAGACGGTCTCATCAATCGTCTGGTCTTTTTATTCTTCTGTGAAGTTTTCAAGGTACAATTTAAGTGGTGGAGACGAGCGGAATCGAACCGCTGACCCCCTGCTTGCAAGGCAGGTGCTCTCCCAGCTGAGCTACGCCCCCACTTCATTATGCAATTATTCTTTTGGTGGGCCTAAGTGGACTTGAACCACTGACCTCACGCTTATCAGGCGTGCGCTCTAACCAGCTGAGCTATAGGCCCGAATAATTACTTTGAAGGCAGAGCCTTCAAAACCAAACAAAACCTAAGCAAATGTGCGTCGACTGAAGTCTACGAGGAATCTTCATCCCTCATGTCTCCATAGAAAGGAGGTGATCCAGCCGCACCTTCCGATACGGCT
>JAFVQC010000002.1 GCA_017504995.1 Clostridia bacterium | reverse complement strand
GGTCGCCAAGGTGAGCGTGGTTTATCCCGAATACGCCACCGATAAGGAATACGACATCGCGGAGTCGATCACCGACCTGCTGAACGATTCCTTTGGGGTGACGGTGACCATGAAGGATGATACCGCGGCGTACGATGCTTCGGCGGTGGAGATTCTGGTCGGTAAGACCGCTTACGCCGAATCGCAGCAAGCGCTTGCCGAGCTGTACTATAGCGAATGGACGGTAAAGGTCGTCGGCAACAAGATCGTGGTCTGCGCGCATCTGGACGAGGGTATGACCAAGGCGAACAGAGAGTTCTACGCGCACGTCATTACCACTAAGACGGCAGAATCTCTTTACGTAGAGAGAACGATGCTGTACACGGGTCAGGTGACGGGTCTTGCCGTAAAGCTGGATACCGTTCCCGCCATGGGTAAGAATCTGACTCCCGTTATTTACGATACGGGCGACGAGTGTAAGATGCTCCAGTACAGGCACGTTGACGCGTCGGTTTACGCGGGCTACGAGGCAACAGTAACGGCTGCTGGCTATTGGAAGATCTCCTCCTACGATTTTCTGACGGCGGATAACAAGTACGCGCAGTATACCGACGGCAAAACCATTCTGAACGTCTTTTACAACGCCAACGATGAAATCGCCAGAGTGTTTGCCGAGTCGGTTACCGTGAACCGCATCGTTGCCCCCGAAGCAGAGGAATACGAGGTGACGGAGGGCTACGTGCCCAAGCTGTTCCAGCTTGGCGTTGCCGATCCCCCCGGCACGGGAGATACGGTTTATAACGGTAACAGCTATATGTTATTGTTGGCAGACGGTAGCTTCGTGGTCTTTGACGGCGGTTATGACGACACGGAAGGCTCGCAATATAACCGTCAGAACGCGAGACGGATTTATGAGATCCTCAAGGCGTATACCCCCGCGGGCAAGAAGCCTACCATTGCGGCTTGGGTGATCAGTCACGCGCACACCGACCACATCGGCGCGTTCGTCGCGTTTGACAAGCTGGGCTATAACGATAAGGTCGAGGTAGAATCGATTATCTGGAACAATCCGAGCTACGAGATGTTCGACGATCTGGGTGAGGCTGCGGACAGCATGGTTCCCAAGCTGACGGAATACAGAAATTGCGCGCAGAACTACGTCAGAAAGGGTACGGATCTGTATAAAGCGCACCCCGGTCAGATCTTCCGCGTGCGGAACGTGGATCTGCAGATCGTTTTCAGCCCCGAGCTTCGCGCCGATACGGATATAAAGAACTATAACAGCGCTTCCATCGTCGTCCGCGTGGTGGTGAAGGACGCGACCCGCAGTCAGGATCTGGATACGGTGATGATGACGGGTGATATGTACGGCGAGCCGGCAAAGGTGATGGTAAATCTGTACGGTGACGCAATGCAATGTAATCTGGTGCAGATGCCCCACCACGGCTATTACAAGCATGATACGGCGGGTGTGTTCTGGCAGAACGTAAAGGCGAACTATATTCTGTGGCCTATGTCGGAGGAAAAGCCTGGCGCACCGGATAAACACGGAGACCTTACCGTATGGAACGAAAACTACGTTCCGTGGCTGAAAGAGAATCTGTTTAACAACGATATGTACAGCGATAAGATCTTCTGGGCATGGTGGGATACCGTCGTGTTCGATTTACCCTTTACGGGTCAAAACTTTACGAGGACGGAGAATACCGTGTATTCTTGATGATATTGCTTACAAGGAGAACCTTTTATGAAAAATAAATTTTTATCGTTTCTTTGCGCGCTGCTGGCGATCGTCACGCTTTTGAGCGCCTGCGGCAAGAAGGACGAGAATCCCGCGGAATCGACGCCTGCGGACACGACCTCCATTGTGACCGAAGACGTTCTGCTTGCTTTGGTAGAGAACAAGGAAATCAAGGTGAACGTGGTTTATCCCGAAAATGCGACCGGCGGAGAAAGAAACGCGGCAGAGTCAATATATAATCTGCTGAGAAATTCCTATGGCTCTGCGCCAAGCTTGAATCAGGATTTTATGACGCACGATGCCGAGGCGGTGGAAATTTTGATCGGTAACACCAACTATACCGAATCGCGGGAAGCACTTGTAGCGATGAAATACAGCGAATGGGCAGTCAAGGTCGTTGGAAACAAGATCCTTGTCTGCGCGCATCTGGACGAGGGCATTAAGAAGGCGTGTGAGACGTTTCGGGACTATCTTGTCTCCAAAAAGACACCGGACTCCCTGTACGTAGAGAAAACACTGGCACACTCGGGTAAGGTGGAGTCGCTCAGCTATTTTGATAGCGTTCCTTCCATGGGCGCGGGTCTGTCCTCCGTTATTTACGACACGGGCGACGGATGCAGAATGATCCAGTACAAAAAGGTCAGTGCCGACGTTTACGCGGGCTACGACGCGCTGGTGACGGCGGCGGGTTATCAGAAAATTTCTTCCTACGATTTTTTGACTGACAAGAACAAGTACGCGCATTACGTAAACGGCGATACCATTCTGAACGTATTTTACAGCACCTACGACAAAACCGCGAGAGTGTTCGTGGAAAACACGGACATGACCTCCGTCGTGCCCGCGACGGCAGGGCAGTATACCACCGTCAGCGGCTACGTGCCCAAGATGCTTCAAGTGGGCATCACCGATCCCGTCGGTACGGGAGATACTATTTATAACGGCGAATGCTATATGTTCTATCTGGCAGACGGCAGCTTCGTGGTCTTTGACGGCGGATTGGATGATACGGTATCCTCCAGTAGCAGATACAAGCGTCAGAACGCGAGACGGATTTATGAGATCGTCAAGTCCTATACCCCCGCAGGCAAGACTCCTACGATTGCGGCATGGATCATCACCCACGGACACAACGACCATATGGGCGCGTTCATGGCGTTTGACGAGCTGAACTATAACGACAGGGTCGCGGTAGAATCGGTAATTCTGAATCTGCCGAGCCACGAGATGTACGACGACCTGTCGGACGCTGACGGCTACGATACGGATCTGCCCAAGTACAAAACGGGCGTTCAGAACTACGCTGCCAACGGCACGAAGGTGTATAAGGCGCATCCCGGACAGATCTTCCACGTGCGGAACGTAGATTTGCAGATCCTGTTCAGCCCCGAGCAGCGTGCCGACGAAGATATGGACAACTTTAACAGTAGCTCCGTCGTTACCCGTGTGGTAGTCAAGGATGCAAACGGTCAAGAGGTAGATACGGTGATGATCACGGGCGATATGTACGGCGTGGTTGGAACCGAGCTGGCAAATCTTTACGGAGAGGCAATGCACTGCAATCTGGTGCAGATGCCCCACCACGGATACTACAAGCACGATACGGGCGTGTTCTGGCAGAAGGTGAAGGCAAACTATATTTTGTGGCCCATTGCGAAGGAAAAGGCAAGTCAAGAGGATTGGCACGGAGATGTTGCCGTATGGACTGAAGATTATACGCCTTGGTTGAAGAAGAATTTGCTGAACAACGATATGAACAGCGATAAGATCTTCTGGGCGTACTACGATACCATCGTATTCGATCTGCCGTTTACGGGCAAGAACTTTACGAGAACTCCGAATACGGTATATTCCTAATCGACGTTTCGCGTTGCCGAAAGGATCGATTTGAGCAATGCGAGTGAACCGAAAGCCTTCCTCTCTGTGGGGAAGGCTTGGTTTTAACCAAGGGAGGGTTACTTGAATGAAAAAGAAGTTTTTGATCTTTTTGAGCGCGTTGCTGGCGCTGATGACGTTACTGATGGCTTGCTCTGAAACACCGACTCCCCCTGCGGGCGATACGACGGCTGCGGATACGACCGGCGCGGTAGAGGATACCACGCCTCCCATTGTGGAAGAAGATCCTCGGCTTGCGTTGGTGAAAAACAAAGAACTCAAGGTGAGCGTGGTATATCCCGCAAACGCGACTGAGGCGGAAAAAACCGCGGCAGGGGCGATCTGTGATTGGCTGAAGGAGACCTATGGTACTGAGGCGACCTTGAAGAATGACGGACAGACCCACGACGCGGGTGCGGTGGAGATTTTGGTGGGTAGAACCAATTACACCGAATCGCAGGACGCGCTTGCCGCGATGAAGTACAACGAGTGGGTCGTTAAGACCGTCGGAAACAAGATTTTGGTCTGCGCGCACTTGACCGACGGTATCGAAAGCGCAAACTGGGAGTTTATGGAGTACCTCAAATACCAAATGGAAGAGGACGCTCTGTACGTGGAGAGAGAGCTGGATTACTCGGGCACGGTGATGAACGCTGCCCCCGTGGAGTTGAACGTCGTTCCAAAGTTCGACACGGATCCGTACGCCCGTACCTACGACACGGGTGACAATTGTCAAATGACCCAGTACGTAAAGATCAGTGCTGACGATTTTGTGGACTATGAGGTGCTGTTGTCGGCGGCGGGATATCGGAAAATCTCCTCCTACGATTTTTTGTCGGAGGATAACAAGTACGCGCACTACGCGAACGACGATACGATCCTGAACGTCTACTACAACGCCTATGATGAAACCGCGCGCGTATTCGTTGAATCGGCTACCGTGACGGGTATCGTTCCTGCGACGGCAGGGCAGTACGACACGGTCAGCGGATATTCTCCCAAGCTGTTGCAGGTGGGTATCTCCGATCCTCCCACTACGGGCGAGACCATTTACAACGGCGAGTGCTATATGTTCTATCTGGCAGACGGCAGCTTCGTGGTCTTTGACGGCGGATGGGACGATACGGTCGGTGCACAATACAACCGACAGAACGCGAGACGGATCATGGAGATCGTTAAGTCGTACACTCCCGCGGGCAAGAAGCCTACCATCGCGGCGTGGATTTTGACTCACGGACACAACGACCACTTCGGCGCGCTTCAGGCGTTCGACAAGCTGGGATATAACGATATCGTAACGGTAGAATCGGTGATCTGTAATTTGCCCAGTGCGTTTATGTATCAGGATACCAGCGACGTGAGTGGATATACCAATGAGCTGGCGACCTATCGTGCGTGCCTGCAGGAATACGCCAAGAACGGTACGGTGCTGTACAAGGCGCATCCGGGACAGATCTTCCCCGTGCGGAACGTGGATCTGCAGATCGTTTTCACTCCCGAGCTTCGCGTTGGATTGAGAATGGGTAGCGAGAACAACAGTTCCATCGTCACCCGCGTAGTAGTGAAGGACGCGGCCCGCAATCAAGATCTGGATACGGTTATGATCACGGGCGATATGCAGGGCGGAATCGGAACGGTGCTTGCCAACCTTTACGGAGAGACGATGCACTGCAATTTGGTGCAGATGCCTCACCACGGCTGGTACGGCTCCGACAAAGGAAATTTCTGGCCCGCTGTAAAAGCGAACTATATTTTGTGGCCCTGCGGAGAGGAAAAGGCAAACAAAGAGGATAATCACGGACACGTTACCGCTTGGGAGCAGGACAACTCTGCGTGGCTTAAGACGAACTTGTTGAATAACAACATGAACAGTGACAAGATCTTCTGGGCGTTCTACGATACCGTGGTGTTCGAGCTGCCCTTTACGGGTCAGAACTTTACGAGGACGGAGAATATCTTATATTCTTGATTCCATTGAAAGGAAAGATGATTATGAAAAACAAATGGCTAACCTTAATTGCCATGCTTTTGGCATTGATGACGTTGCTGATGGCTTGCGGCGAAACACCGACTCCCCCTGCGGGCGATACGACGGCTGCGGATACGACCGGCGCGGTAGAGGATACCACGCCTCCCATTGTGGAAGAAGATCCTCTGCTGGCGCTGGTAGAAAACAAGCAGCTTAAGGCGAGCGTGGTGTATCCCGAAAACGCCAGTGACGCGGAGAAAATCGCGGCAGGCGAGATCTGTAATTGGCTGAACGAGACTTACGGCGTGTCGGCAACCATGAAGAACGACAGTCAGCCGAGTGAGACGGAGGCGGTGGAGATTTTGGTGGGTAGAACCAATTACACCGAATCGCAGGAGGCG
>JAFVQC010000042.1 GCA_017504995.1 Clostridia bacterium | reverse complement strand
GCAAGCGGCGTCGAGTTTTGCAAGCAAAACATCGAGGTGGCACGCAACAGCGTGACGGAAGGAGCCTGCGGCACATAGCCTTTTTCTCTCGCCACATTCCAACCGATTTTCCCTTGTTGCCGCGCTCTCCCTCAGTCTTTTGCTTCGCAAAATCCAGCTCCCTCCCGGAGGGAGCCTTGGCAGAAGCCGCATCGCAAACGAAAAAATTTGCGAACGAAACGGGAGGAGCAAGCCCCTCCCCTACCGTCTCTTGAAGAATATTGTTTTCGGTAGCCGTGATGATCTTCATTGACCGTTGTTTTAAAAGAACGGTGTCCGATGGTTTCCCTCCATCTTGGTAGGGGAGCGCCTTGGTGCTCCCGAAAAAACAATCGAATTTTCGCAATCAATCGGCGAACAAGAAAGGTGTCGTTTCCCGCAAGATTCGCCTGCGGGTCATTCGTGAATGCCCCCTGCAAAAGATAACACAATCATCGTAGGGGCGATTCATGAATCGCCCGCAAAAAACGATCGGATTTTTGCAATCAAACGGCGGGAGACAAGCCCCCGCCCTACGGTAAAACAATCGAATTTTCGTAATCAATCGGCGAACCGAGAACCATAAATTTTAATGAAACACGGTAGGGGTCGGCGTCCTCGACGACCCGCAAAAAACAACCAAATTTCCACAATCAATCGGCGAACAGGAAAGGCATCGTTTCATTGTGTGCGCCTTGGCAGAAGCCGTTACCGCCGTCCGTAAAGCTTATTGAGGGCGTAAAATCTTGAACGGTTGACGGCAGAAAGCTGCTCCTTCGTGATCCGATACGCCCAGTTGTTTTTCGCCGTGCCGGGGGTATTCATACGGGTATCCGCGCCGTAAACGAAAATATCCTGAATGGGAAAGATCACGGTATCGGCGTGGCTTGCCATCATGGTCTTGACGATCATTTCACAGCCCCGACTCCAGTCCTCCGAATCGCAATTGCAATAGGTCAGTACCCGCTTTCGTGTCGCCTCATCCAGCTCCCATACGTAGCCAAGCAGCGTATTGTTGTCGTGTGTACCCGTATAGGCAACGCAATTTTTGATATAATTGTGCGGCAGATGGGGGGAATCCGCATCACCAAGGAAGCCGAACTGGAACACCCGCATACCGGGGAGCTTGCTGTATTTCAGCAGCTTCTCCACACCCTCGGTAATATCTCCCAGATCCTCCGCGATGATCAGACGGTCTCCCGCCACCTCGCGAAGCGCGTCCACGAGCGCGCGCCCGGGGCCTTTGACCCACTTGCCCTCCTTGGCGGTCTTTGCTTCTGCGGGAACGCTCCAATACGCCTCAAAGCCGCGGAAATGATCGATACGAACGCCGTCGAACAGGGTCAGCATATATTCGATCCGCCGTTTCCACCAAGCGTACCCGTCCTTCTTCATTTCCTTCCATTCGTAAAGGGGATTGCTCCAAAGCTGACCGTCCTCGGAAAAATAATCGGGGGGAACGCCTGCCACGGCGGTGGGGTAGTTGTCCCGATCCAACTGAAATTGCTCACGGTTCGCCCAGACGTCAGCGCTGTCAAGGGAGACGTAGATGGGCACGTCGCCCACGATCCGCACGCCGCGCTCGTTGGCGTATGCCTTGATCGCAAGCCATTGACGGAAAAATTCATATTGGACGAACTGCCAGAAGAACAGCTCCTCTGGGTCTGCCGCGTCGGTCGTCCATTCCTGCCACGGCGCGCCGCCGTTTGCCTGACGCAAGGCGAGGAATTCCGCCGCCCGCGCAAGCTCGGGGTATTCTTCCGCAAAGGCGGCGACGGCTTGGCGTTCCCCGTTTTGTACGCGCCTTGCCGCCCGACGCAGAAGGTCGAAGCGCTTCGCGGACAGCCTGTCGTATTCGCAGAGATAGGGGGACTTTTGTCTTGCCGACAAAAGCTCCGCGTCGGTCAACAGTCCTCGGTCCTTGAGGGTGGGCAGATCGATAAAAAAGGGATTGCCCCCGAACGCCGAGTAGGATTTATAGGGCGAGTTGCAATCGTCCGTCATGCAGAACGGAAGCACCTGCCAGAGCGTAAAGCCGCCCTCGCAAAGAAAGTCCACGAATTCCTTGGCTTCCTTGCCAAAGGATCCAATAGAATAGTCACCGTACAGTGACGAGACGTGCATCAGCACGCCGCTTGTTCGGTTTATCATAATACCTCCTTCGGGGAGAAAATTTCGTTACGGAATGCCGATGCCCGTAATGTTGGCGTCGGCGCCGATGGGAGTGATAGAAATAAAAACCACTTCCTATTTTATTTTTTATTCCTGCTATATTATACTTCTTTCGCCGTCAAATGTCAAGAATCAACGAAAGAGAAACTAAAAATATTGAGTGACTCTTGCCACGGTCAAGGACACCCCCGCAAAAAAAGCAATACAAATCAAGAAACTTCTTGCGCTTCGGACAATTGTATGGTATAATGATGGTGACATTCAATCACGCGGCGAAAGCCGAGGAACGGAGAGACTTATGAACCAGATGCAATCCATCGAGGAATTTACCAAAAGGATCAAACGGATCCTCATCACCGAGGAGGAGATCAAGACCGCCATCGCGGCGGCGGGAAAGGAGATCGACAAGCTCTACGACGGACGCCCCATTCTTTTGGTCAGCGTGCTGAAGGGCGCGTTCGTCTTTTTGGCAGACCTTTGCCGCGCCGTCTCCGTCCCCTGCGAGATCGGCTTTATGTGCGCCAAGAGCTACTACGCGGGAACGACCTCCTCGGGGGTGGTGCAGATCACCATGGATCTGGATCAGGACGTAAAGGACTATCACGTGGTCATCGTAGAGGACATCATCGACACGGGGCGCACCCTTGCCGACGTGGTCAAGCTGCTTCAGGGCAGAACGCCCCTCTCGTTGCACGTGGTGACCCTTCTGGACAAGCCCTCCCGCCGTCTGGTGGACTTTGAGGCTGACCTTTCCCTGTTCACCATTCCCGATCATTTCGTCATCGGCTACGGCTTGGATTGCGGCGAATACTATCGGAATCTGCCCTATATCGCCGAGTACGCCGCGGACGGCAACTGAATCCATGGAACGAAACCGCTACGACGGGGCGATGCTCCGAGAACGCTTGGGGGGGCTTCCCCTTCATATCTTCCGTGAGATCGACTCCACCAACAGCGAGGCAAGACGATACGCCTGGGGAGGCGGAGCGATCCCCGCCGTCTTTCTCGCCGAGGGTCAGACCGCGGGACGGGGGCGCATGGGCAGAGGCTTTTATTCCCCCGACGGTACGGGGATCTATTTCTCCCTTCTGTTCGAGCTGCCCCAAGAGCCGAACGAGGTCACAAGGCTGACCGCCCTCGCCGCTGTCGGCGTTCTTCGGGCAATTCGGCGGGTCACGGGCGTGACCCCCGCCATCAAATGGGTCAACGATCTGTACCTTGAGGGCAAAAAGATTGCGGGGATTTTGGCGGAATCCTTCCTTGCGGAAAAGACGCGCTGCGCCGTTCTCGGCGTGGGGGTCAATCTCTGTACCGCGGATTTTCCCGCCGAGCTGAAGAACGTGGCAGGGAGTCTGATGACCCACGGCGGCTTACGAAACGAGCTGACCGCCGCGTTGATCGAGGAGGTGTGGGCGTTGCTAAAAAGCCCCGACGCCGCGGTCATGGCGGAATACCGCGCCCATTCCACGGTGCTGGGCAAGACGGTGACCTATACCCAAAACGGCATACGCTACGAGGGCGTTGCCCAAGCCATAGACGACGGGGGCAGACTGACCGTTCGCCGCGCCGACGGCGTGACGGTTCTGCTTTCGGGAGGCGAGATCTCTCTGCGCCTTGCCAATCAAGAAAAGAAAGAGGACTTATGATGCAAACGAGCGAAAGAACAGGACGGCTGATCGTTCTGGAAGGAATAGACGGCGCGGGAAAAACCACCCAGGCGGAACGGCTGGAAGCCCACTTGCTGGCACAGGGCAGACGGGTGGTTCGCACCGCCGAGCCAACGGGCTTTCCCACGGGTGTGGCACTCCGCGCGGCGCTTGGCGGAAAAATCAAGAAAAGCGAATGTGAGATGGCGGCGCTCTTTACCGAGGATCGGATCGCCCATAATATCCACCCCACCGAGGGCTTGCAAGCCCTGCTGGCGGAGGGGATCGACGTGATCTGCGACCGCTACTATTACTCCACCCTTGCCTATCAGGGACACGCCACCGACTACGACTGGGTCAAGATCATGAACCTGCTCTGCCCCGAGATCCGCAAGCCCGATCTGTGTATTTATCTGGATCTGACCCCCGAGCAAAGTCTGGAGCGTATCCGCGCGGGACGGGCTTCGGTGGAGATCTACGAGAACGAGGAGACCCTCGGTCGGGTGCGCCGCGCCTTCCTTCGGGTACTCGCGGATCTTGCCGCCACCGACCGCATTGCCATCGTAAACGCCTACCGTTCTCCCGACGAGATCGCGGCAGAGATCGCGGCGTTGGCGGACTCTTTGGCGTAAAGCAAGTAAAGAAAGCAATAAATGTCCGAAAAAACTATAAAATTGACTTGAAATAAGCAAGAAAACGCCATATAATAGAATCAACAAAAATTATTACGGAGGTACTTGTTATGGCACTGCCTGTAGCGGTTCAAGTCTATTCCGTGCGTGAGGATGCGAAAGCCGATCTGCGCGGAACGCTGGAAAAAATCAAAGCAATGGGGTACGACGGCGTAGAGTTCGCGGGACTTTACGACAACAGCCCCGAGGAAATCAAAGCAATGTGCGACCGGATCGGTCTCGTTCCCATCTCGGCACACGTTCCCTATCTGACGATGATCGCCGATCCCAAGGGCGTTCTTTCCCAGTACGCCACCATCGGCTGTAAGTTCGTCGCCGTTCCCCACCTGTCCACGGATCTTCGTCCCGGCACGGACGCATTCCCCGAGGTCATGAAGAACATCAGAATGCTTGGTGAGGTAGCAAAGGAGCTGGGTATCCAGTTGCTTTACCACAACCACGATTTTGAGTTTATCCGTCTGGACGGCAAGTACGGACTGGACGTGCTGTACGAAACGATCCCCGCAGAGTATCTGCAAACCGAGCTTGACACCTGTTGGGTCAACGTAGGCGGTGAGAATCCCGCGGAGTATATCAAGAAATACAGCGGACGCGCTCCCTTGGTTCACCTGAAGGACTTCTTTGGTGAGAAGAGCGAGAATATGTACGAATTGATCGGCATCCAAAACGCCGCCGCGCCCAAGCGCCCCGACAATTTTGAGCTTCGTCCCGTTGGAAGCGGTATGCAGGACTTCCCTTCGATCCTCGCCGCGGCAGAGGAAGCAGGCACCTCTTGGGTTATCGTCGAGCAGGACAGACCCTCTATGGGCTTGACTCCCATGGAGTGCATCGAAAAGAGCCGCAACTACCTGAAAACTCTCGGCTACTGAGCGCCGAGTCAAAACATAGGAGGAAAGAAACATGGCAGATAAGTCTATGGACGGTCTGAACACCTTTACAGACCAAGGCAACGAAAGCAAGGTTGACACCAGCAAAAAAATGAGAGTCGCCATCATCGGATGCGGCTGGATCGCTGAAAATCACGTCAAATCGCTTCTGAAGCAGCCCGACGTGGAGATCGTGGCAGGCGCGGATCTCATCCCCGGCAAGGCGGCAAGCTTCATGGAGAAGTTCGGCGTTGAGGGAGCAAAGACCGACTACGCGTCCCACAAGGAGCTTCTTGCTGACAAGAGCCTCAAGCTTGACGCGGTTTCCATCTGTACCTACAACCGTCAGCACGCAGGGCCCGCCATCGACGCGCTGAACGCAGGCGTTCACGTGCTTTTGGAGAAGCCCTTCACCGTTACCCTTGACGAGGCGGTAGAGGTCATGAGAGCCGAGAAGAAGAGTGGCAAGGTCCTCTCCATCGGCTTCCAGCCCAGAATGGACGCCAACATGAAGAAGATCAAGGAGATCGTCGAATCGGGCGCTCTCGGACAGATCTACTACATTCAGACGGGCGGCGGACGTCGCAGAGGCATTCCCACGCCCTTCGGTACGACCTTCATTGAGGACGAGACCGCGGGAATCGGCGCGCTTGGCGACATCGGCTGTTACTCCTTGGATATGGTACTGAACGCCATCGGCTACCCGAAGCCTCTGACCGTTTCGGGCTATAAGTCGGCGTTCTTCGGAAAAGACCCCAATTACAGCGGCTATAAGAAGGAAAAGGCAGCAGAGTACGCGCAGAAATTCGGCGTAGACGACTTCGCGGCGGCATTCGTTCGTCTGGAGGGCGGCATCGTGCTGGACTTCCGTATCGCGTGGGCAATGAATCTGGACACCCCCGGTGACACCATCATCATGGGTACGAAGGGAAGCCTTCGTATTCCCTCTACCCAGTGCTGGAACGGCACGGTAGGCGGACCCATGAAGATCTACCACGAGGTAGCAGGCTCTCAGGTAGAAACCGAGATCCCCGTCATCACCATGAAGGAGGGTCTGTTCGATCTGAAGATCCGCACCTTCCTTGACGCGTGCAAGAACGGCACGCCCGCACCCGTTCCCTCCAGCCAGATCCTTTACAATCAGGCAATCATCGACGGCATCGCAAAGTCTGCCGAGGCAGGCAGAGAGATCGAGGTCGTTATTCCCGAGATCTGAGTTTGTTTTCTCCCCCCATCGCCACGGTGGCGATGGGGGATATTTTTTGTTTTGCGCCTCTCGTTTTCCTTTTTGAAAACGCCGAAACCTCGTTCGCCGTTTGATTACGAAAATTCGATTGTTTTTTCGCGGGTCGTCGAGGACGCCGACCCCTACCGTGTTTCATTAAAATTTATGGTTCTCGGTTCGCCGTTTGTTGCGTTCTATGCCGTTCTCCTCATCCGTCGGCTTCGCCGCCACCTTCCCCACGGGGGAAGGCTTACGGGAAACGACATCTTTCCTGTTCGCCGATTGATTGTGGAAATTTGTTTGGTTTTTTGGACCGTCGAGGACGCCGGTCCCTACAGTCTCTTTTCCAATATCGTTTTCGAGAATCCAAACAATCACGATTTTTCTTTGTTGCAAAAGAACGGTCAATGAATATCTTCACGGCTACCGAAAACAATATTCTTCAAGAGACGGTAGGGGAGCGCCTTGGTGCTCCCGTTTTCGTTCGCAAATTTTTATTTTCTCCACTTCGTGTTTGACCTGCCGTTTACAGGGCAGAACCTTACGAGGGCGAAGAATATCCGTTACGCAAATGCGCGTGCCGACGTGTAGATTCAACAAAAAACTTGTTTGTAAAGATAGGAATGGGGGGCTTCTTTTGAGAAGCTCCCCATTCAAGCGTTTCGGTCAGTTGATTTGATAGTTCGTGCCCTGAGGCGTGTCGATAAGGGTCACACCCCGCGCCGCAAGGTCGTTGCGGATCTGGTCGGCAAGGGCGTAATTCTTATCCTTCTTTGCCTGCGCTCGCTTGGCGATCATGTCCTCGATCTCGCGAATGAAGGGATCGTCGGAGGCGGTTGCCTTTGCCGCGTCCTCCGCGTCCTTCTGCTTTTGCGCCGTCTCGATCAGGTCAAGGCTCAGCACGCGGTCAAAGTCCGCGATGAGCGCCAGCTTCGTCGCGGGGGTGGTTTTCGCTTTCAGTACGTCGTATAGCGCGGTCACGCCAAGAGAGGTGTTCATGTCGTTATCCAACGCCGCGCAGAACGCCGCCCGTCTCTCGTCGAATACGGCTTGGTCGATCGCTCCGCCCTCTTCCTTGAGCAGCGCCGCGATCTTCGCTACCAGCTTTTTGTACGCAATGGCGGCGTTATCCAGATTTTCATAGGAGAACACCAGCGATTTGCGGTAGTGGGACTGGAGACAGAACAGACGGTACACCAGAGGATCGTAGCCCTTGGATTCCAGCAGAGATACCGTCAAAAACTCGCCGCTGGACTTGCTCATCTTTCCACTGTTGGTGTTCAGGTGGTGAACGTGGAACCAATAATTGCACCACTTGTGTCCCACAAACGCCTCACTTTGGGCGATTTCATTGGTGTGGTGGGGGAAGGCGTTATCAATGCCGCCGCAGTGGATATCCAGATATTCGCCCAGATGCTTCATGCTGATGCAGGAGCACTCAATATGCCAGCCGGGGTATCCGACTCCCCAAGGGCTATCCCATTTCAGCTCCTGATCGTCAAACTTGGACTTGGTGAACCAAAGAACGAAGTCTGCCTTGTTGCGCTTGTTGGAATCCTCCTCCACGCCCTCGCGCACGCCGACCTCCAGATCCTCCTCCTTGAAGTCGTTGAACACGTAATACTGCTTCAGCTTGGCGGTATCAAAATAGATGTTTCCGCCTGCCTCGTAGGCGTATCCCTTTTCGATCAACGCCTCGATCACGCGAATGAATTCATCGATGCAGGTGGTGGCGGGGGCGACCACGTCGGGGGTCTTGATATTCAGCTTTTCGCAGTCGGCGAAGAAGGCGTCGGTGTAGAACTTGGCGATCTCCAAAACCGTCTTTTTCTCCCGCTTTGCGCCCTTCAGCATCTTATCCTCGCCCGTATCGGCGTCGCTGGTCAGATGTCCCACGTCGGTGATGTTCATGACGCGGGTCACGTCGTAGCCCGCGTAGCGAAGATATTTCTCCAAAATATCCTCCATGATGTAGCTGCGCAAGTTACCGATGTGCGCGTAGTGGTAGACGGTAGGTCCGCAGGTATACATACTGACCTTTCCTTCTACGTTGGGAACGAATTCTTCTCTTTTTCTGGTTAATGAATTATAAAGCAGCATGATATTGTTTCCTCATCTTTTTTCTTTTCTTTCGGTTTTGCCCTTGACGGCGTTCAATTCCTTTTCCAAGGAAGCCAGCTTTTCCTCCAGTCGGCGAATCTGCGCCGCTACGGGGTCGGGAATGTGGATCTGATCCAGATCGTCGTCCACGCGAACGCCCTCTCTCTTCACCACCTTGGCGGGAATACCCACCGCGGTACAGTTTTCGGGGATCTCGTCCAGCACCACCGCGTTTGCGGCGATCTTGGTGTTGTCTCCGATGGTAAAGGGACCGAGGACCTTCGCGCCTGCGCCCACCATCACGTTGTTGCCGAGGGTGGGGTGACGCTTGCCCACGTCCTTACCCGTACCGCCTAAGGTCACACCCTGATAGATGGTACAGTTGTCGCCGATCTCGGCAGTCTCTCCGATGACCACGCCCATGCCGTGGTCAATGAGAAGTCCTCTGCCGATGGTGGCAGCGGGGTGGATCTCAATGCCCGTGACGAAACGGGCGGCTTGGCTGATGGCTCTTGCCGCAAAGGCGTGCCCGTTTTTGTGCAGTCTATGCGCCACGCGGTACGCCGCAAGGGCGTGAACCCCCGAATAAAGGAGAAGGACTTCCGCGTCGCTCTTGGCGGCGGGGTCTCTCTCGCGGGTTGCCTTTACGTCTGCCTTGATCTCGTCTGCGATCTCTGTCGCCACCTTTTTGGTCGCGATCGCCCGTTTTTTGAGGGCGTCGGTTTTTTTCTTTTTCGGTTCTTCCTTGGCGCGGACGACACGCACGCCGTCCACCCAGTCGTAATAATAGGTTTTCTTTGAGGTAGCTTGACTCATTCTTGCCTCCCGAATTCAAAAAAGTTATGACCATCGACTAAGTCGATGGCTTGCTCAGCCCGATAAGGGCATAATACCGGCGTGGTTGAAAGCCCACCGAAACATTTGACATTTGCAAGCTCGCCTTACTGCCACAGCGTGGCAACTAACTTTAAGCCTTCCCCAGCGGGGTCCTGCCACAAGTGGCGTCGAGTTTTGCAAGCAAAACATCGAGGGGGACCGCTTGCGGTGGATGAGGAGAACGGGAGTTTGATGCACAAGCGGCGATCTCCTCATCCGTCGGCTTCGCCGCCACCTTCCCCGCTGGGGAAGGCTATCGCTGCGGCGGGATCGTGGGGCGGCAAAAGCCTCGTTGAACCACCTGCTTAACAACCAAATAAAGCCTCTGCGCCATCGGCGCAGAGGCGTAGTTACGCGGTTCCACTCTGCTTGAGACTCGGTCTCATCTTTTCTTCCTTAACGCGGAAATTCGCAAAAGGCTACCTCGGCATTGCCGTCTCGCCCTTCGGTCTCCCGAGCGCACAAGCCGATCTCCTCGCAGGTCGCTTTCAGCCAAGGGCGACGCTTCTCTGTGGCGAATTTCTTCGGTTTCTTCTCGTTCATCGACGGGGCAGTAAAAACTGCTTACTCTTATTATACACCCTTTGCGTCAATTTGTAAATAGTTTTTTGAAACTTTTTTGGCAGAAGGGTGTTTTGAGGGCTGTCTTACGGCTTTTTGGACTTGCCCTGTCTTACCAGCGGGATCTCGGTCATGCGGAGCTTTGCCCCACCGTAGGGGATCAGCTCCCTCGTCTTTCCCTCGTCCTGCGGCTTGCGGCACGTGGGTGCTTCGGCGCAGACCGTATCGTAGCCCTTCTCAAAGCCCCAGTCGATATGACAAAGATTCGTTTTCAGCACCACCGCGGGGGTCTTTGCCGAGAAGGGGATCTCGCCGATGGGGCGTTCCTCTGCCGTAAGCGCGCGGTCGCAAAACGCCACGTTCCAATCCGAGTGACCCATGAGGCGATAGTCACAGTAGGGAAATTTTCTCTCCACGCCCTTTTTTTCGTATTCCTTCATGACCCACTCGGTTTCGATGGGCAGAGCGAAGAGCAGAGAGCCGTACTCGGCGGCGTACAGACGGTGGGGTCTTGCCACGAGCTTGGGGGTGACGTCGTAGTGAACCCGAAGCTCACTTACACCTGCCTCAAAGCCGTGTACCGTCAAATATTCCTTTGCCGAAACGGGGTGTCCGTTCAGGGTGAGATTTTTGGCAAAGGAGGGAATACGGATCGTCAGCGCCATATCGGTTTTCGCCGTTGCCTCCACCCGATAGACGAAGCTGTGTCGGAAGGGGTAGTCGGTGTCAAGGGTCACGGTGACGGGAACGCCGCGCCATTCGGTTTTCAGCTCCGAGGGAATCGGTACGGCGCTGACAATGCCGTCCTCGGCTTTCATAAAGGACGAGACCGTCAGCTTGGGCCAGCCCTGACCGTGATTGGCGGTACAACAGCCGAAGTGGGGTTCAAGACCGAAAACGTGAGCCTCCGTGCTGTTCGTGCCGAAGGGGGGCCTGCCGTGATTGGGCACGCAAGCGATCTGATTGCTCATTTGCACGTATTGGTGCGTCCACATATCGTCGCTGATGGTGGCGGGCAGGGCGTTGAAGGCGAGCTTTTCCAGTCGCTCTGCCCATTTTTTGTCTCCCGTGTAGGCATAGAGCAGCTCGTAGGAATACATCTGCTCCACGATGGAGCAAAGCTCCGTGCCGCGAATGGGACTCAGTCCGCCAAGACACTCGTCTCCCGTAAAGCCGCCAAAGGACGTGCCGTTGTATTTCTTCAGAACCCGTTCCAAGCGTTCCGCAAGATCGGTGTATTCCTCGCCGAGCAGCTCACAGGAGACCGCCTCGGATTTGAGCATCATGGTCAGATTGACGATATGGGTATCCTGCGTCCATTGATACATCGGCGTTTTCCAAAGCTCGGCTTTGGCTTCGTAGTCTGTTCCTTGCTCCTTCAGCAGACGGGCAAGGGCGGGGATCCACGCCTCGTCGGGATACCGCTTCGCAAGAAAATTCAAAGCGATAAAGCCCTCAAACCAGCGATGCTTGCCCCAGTCAAACAGACGGATCCGTTCCGAGGACAACAGCTCGTAGAGGTTTTTCATGATTCGATAAATACAAGAGGGGATTCGCTCGTCTCCCGAGCAGTCGTAGTAGACCGTCAGGATTTTGGCGATCAGCAGGATCGCCCAGTGGTCGTATCGCTCGATCGGCACGTCTCCGTTGGGGCAGATCCAGCCGTCGGGGCGTTGAAATTCCAGAATTTTATCGATATACCGCTTGGCTCTCGTCTTCATGTCCTCGTCGTCCAACAGATACGCCAGCGGCACGAAGCCGTCCAGCCAATAGGGAACGCGCTCCCAGCCCTCTCTGTCTCCGCCGATCCACATACTGTCCTTCACGTCGGGCCAGAACTTGTCAAGCTGACCGCCCTGCCCCTCGGCTTGGAGCTTCAATTGACGGGCAAGCCAGCCGCGGGGCTTGATCTCCTTTGCGGTAAATAAAGAATAGGCTGCGCTCATTTTGATTCCTCCCGTTGCGATTCTTCTATTGAAAAAAACAGATTCAAAAAATCGTTGACAAATGCTGCTTTTTATAGTATAATAACAAAAAAACGAGAAAAATTCCATTGCAACAGACCGATAAAACCTTGCAAAAAACGGAATATTCGGAGAAGGATATGTATCTTGATTTTTCACCCGCGCCCGGCTTTTTTTCCTGCGCCACGAAAATTTTTGCCGAGGGAGAGGAGCACGTGACCCGTCGCTACGGAAAAAGCGTGCTGATCCTCATGCTGGAGAACGAGCTTGCGTTTCGGGAGGACGGACGGGAAATTCGTTTGTCGCCTTGCGAATATTATATCCAACGGGACGGACTCTTTCAGGAAGGGCTTCCCATGAATGCGCCGCCCGTCTATTTCTATATCGAGTTTTGCGGGACGTATTCCGAGGAGAGGGGACTTCCCCTGCGAGGACGGTTTTCTCCCAAGAGCGTAGCCTCGCTCACCGAACGCTGTGAGAGCCTGTATCGGCAGAGCCGTACCGATTTTTTCAAGCTGAATTCCTATCTCTGCCGCGTGCTGAGCGAGCTGTCCGAGGGGCAGACGGCAGAGAGCGAGCGCGGTCGGCTTGCCTATCGCGTGCGCGCGCTGTTGGAATCGGAGTATCACCGACCGATCACCCTCTCGGAGCTGTCGGAGCGCTTTGGCTACGACAAGGATTATCTTGCTGCCATGTTTCGGGAACGGTACGGGATCTCTCCCCATCGGTATCTGACCGAGGTTCGCATGGAGCACGCCAAATGGATGTTAGCGCATACCGAGCTGTCGGCGGAGCAGATCGGCTTTGCGGTAGGCTACGGAGATTTTTCCGCTTTTTTTAGAAATTTCAAGCAGACCTTTGGCGAGACGCCCTCGACGACCCGTAAAAACGGGGTTCAACCGCTGTAGGGGTCTCCTCTCCCACAAAAAAAGAAAAATTTGCGAACGAAAACGGGAGCACCAAGGCGCTCCCCTACCGTCTCTTGAAAAATATTATTTTTCGGTAGCCGTGATGATTTTCATTGACCGTTGTTTCAAAAGGACGGTGTCCGATGGTTTTCTTCAATCTTGGTAGGGGAGCGCCTTGGTGCTCCCGAAAAAACAACCGAATTTCCGCAAATAATCGGCGAACAGGAAAGATGTCGTTTCCCGTAAGCCTTCCCCCGTGGGGAAGGTGGCGGCGAAGC
>JAFVQC010000041.1 GCA_017504995.1 Clostridia bacterium | reverse complement strand
AAAGGAAAAAATCAGTTTCAACAGCTTATGGAGCTACTCCCGAACGACCACAAGGCAAAGTGGTTTGCAGGCTCTGCACTCAACACAGGCGAGCAATCCATGGCAAGCGTTATGTCAACGGCACTCTCAAGGCTCAACGCCTTTCTGGACTCCGAGCTTGAACAGCTTTTGTGCTTTGACACAGAGATCGATGCCGAGGTCTTCTGCTCCGAGAAATCCGCTATTTTCGTAATCATGCCGGAGGAAAACCCCAATACCTTCTTTATGATTTCGCTCATCCTCCAACAGCTATACCGAGAGATACTCTCCGTAGCCGACGAGAACGGCGGCAAACTCAAAAACAGATGCGTTTTTTACTGTGACGAGTATGGAACGCTCCCCAAAATTCAAGATGCCGAGATGATGTTCTCCGCATCACGCTCAAGAAGGCTTCAGATCGTCCCGATCATCCAATCCTTCTCACAGCTTGATAAGAACTACGGCAAAGAGGGGGCTGAAATTATCGTAGACAATACGCAGCTCACAATTTTCGGCGGTTTTGCCCCGAACAGCACCTCGGCAGAGGTACTCTCCAAAGCCCTCGGCTCGAGAACGGTACTGTCAGGATCGGTGAGCCGAGGAAAGAACGAGCCGAGCGAATCTCTGCAAATGATTGAGCGACCTCTCATGACACCCGATGAACTCAAATCCATGCCCAAAGGACAGTTTGTGGTTATGAAAACGGGTGCGCATCCTATGAAAGTACGGCTAAAGCTCTTCTTTGAGTGGGGCATCGAATTTGACAACGATAACCCTTATACCGTCAAGGAAAACGCTAACCGACAGGTGCAGTACGCTGACCGCAAGGAGATCATGGATGCTATCGTGAAAAAGCATCATCCCGAGTTCCTCGAAGAACCGCCTGCGGATAGCACGGTGGGAGCGGTTTCGGGTGGACAGAGTCAGACCGAGAGCCAAGCGCACGAGCCACAGGTAACGCCGCCGAAAAAGACAACGACGGATAAGCGTAAGAGTGGCGGTAGCACAGGCTCACCCGTGAGAACGACTCCTCCGCATAAGAGAACGGCATTGACGGAACAGGAGGCAACGCCCGATGAATCGTCTTGATTTTCTCTACAAAAGCGAACTGCCGCACCGAGCAAGAAGCGTTTATATCTACCTCTCGGACAGAGCAAATAAGCAGGGCGAGTGCTGGCCTGCAATCCCTACGATTGCAAGCGAACTGAAGCTGTCGGAATCCACCGTCCGCAGGGCTTTGCGAGATCTGCGAAAGGCAGGACTTATAACCTCAAAACAGCGATACCGAACGAACGGCGCAAAGAGTAGCCTGTGCTTTACTCTGACACCGCAAAGACCGCCTTAATAACGAACGCCTAACGCAATGAAAGCGATAGGCGTTTTTTATATCCAAAACCCGAAAAGGAGGTAGCAGGTATGCATTGGAAGTAGCAGAAAGTAAATCAAACTTTGCAAAAACACCCCAAAACAAACAAAAATCTAAAAATGAACAGGAGAACAAATCGTATGCAGAAAACAAGAAAAAGAATTTTCGTAACCGCATTTTTGTCACTCGCCCTTATGCTCACCGTGTTCCTCGGCGTAGGCACGCTTGAAGCATCGGCGGCAACCTACACGACACCCACCTATACCACCTACGGCACGTACACCTACGACGGCAACACCTACACGGGCTATCCGTCCTCGTATTTCAAAATCACCATGCATGGCTCGTCCACGAGTGGCACAGGCACGATCTACAACGACAGGCTCACCGATTGGTCGTATTACTATATCAAAGTTGATGCCATCGACGTGCGCGAACACATCTCGTTCAAGCTCTACAGAAACGGCTCTCTTTACAGCAGTAAGACGCTTTCGGGCGAGAGCGATATGACGCTCTATTCGGGCAGCCTTCCCGATGGTGAATACGAAATTCAGTATATCGTAAACATCGGTAGCTGGTTGAGCAATAGAGATTACACCTACCGTTACAGATTCGAGGTAGATAAGACCGCGCCGTCCTACACCTTGAAGGCAGGCGGCTCGACCATCTCAAGCGGTAGCTACACCAACAAGCAGATCGTGTACACCGCATCGGATACCAACTTCAACTATATCCGCTATTATAACCCCTCCGCAGGTAGTTATTATTATTACTATTCCACGGCATACACCGTATCGGCAACCTCCGCAAACAACGGATGGTGGTACTTCTACGCAGTAGACGATAACGGCACGAGCAACTCTACCGTCAGCGTTTACCTCGACACCGTCGTTCCGACAGGCAAGGTAACCAACGCAAGCGGCTCGACCATCTCAAACGGCGGCTATGCGAACTCCGCAATCAAGTACACGGCATCCGACAGTGGTAGCGGTATTTCCTCTTTGCAGTACAAAAAGCCCGGCTCTTCCTCTTGGACAACCTACACTTCGGGAACTGCCGTAACGGGTACGGGTTGGCACACTTGGAGAGCATTGGATCGCGCAGGTAACTATTCTACCGAATACAAGGTTTACTACGATGCAGGCGCACCGACAGGTACGCTTTACGGCGGCACCTCGACCAAGTCAAGCGGTAGCTACACCAACGCATCCTACGTTAAGTATGTGGCAAGCGACTCCTATTCGGGAATCGCTAACTGCTACGTGAGAATGCCCGGCTCGTCCTACTACAGCGCATACGCATCGGGAACGCAGCTTGCAACCGAAGGAACGTACTACTTCTATTCGGTTGACCGTTCAAACAATTACTCCTCGACGGTAAGCATTACGCTCGATAAAACCAAGCCCACAGGCACACTTTACGGCGGCACCTCGGTAGTGGCATCGGGTAGTTCCACAAATGCGGCATATATCAAATTCGTACCGAGCGATAACATCGCTCTCTCGACAACCTATGTGAAGCTCCCCGGCGCAAGCTCCTACACGACCTATACCTCGGGAACGCAGTATACGGCAGAAGGAGAATATAGCTTTTACACGATTGACAGAGCAAACAATCAGTCCGTAGTTTACACCGTTAAGCTCGACAGACAGATCCCTGCCGCACAGCTTTACGTGGACGAAAAGCCCCTCAATAACGGCGGCTATACCAACGGCGATCATATCAAGTTTGAGAGCGACTCCGCAAAGTGCTATGTGAAGCTCCCCGACAGCGACACCTTCGTGGAATATCTCTCGGGCGCGGAATACTACAAGGCAGGTAAATATACCTTCTATGGCGTATCCGAAAGCGGCACCTCCACAGGCTATTACACCGTTATCATTGACCGCACGATCAAGACGGTTGACGTGCAGAACGTGAAGGACGGCGTAACCAACGGCGACGTGGTCATCACTTGGACGGATGGAGATGCAAACCTTTACGCTCCCATCAAGTCCGTAACCATCAACGGCAAGGCGTACACCAAAGGTCAGACCGTTTATACCATTGACACCGCAACCTACACCGTAGAGGTGGTGGATGCAGGCGGCAACAAGTGGACAACTGAATTCAGATCGACCAAAAAGAACGTTCTCACCGACACCTTGCAGAAGGAATACTATGAGATCTACGATGTGAACGGCGACTATTTCGCATTCACAACCTACGAGAACGCTCTCGCCTTTGCAACCGCAAGAGAAAAGAGCCTCGTGACCACTGGCACTTGGAACTCCGAATCTTGGGATGCAGGCATCGCAATGGATGAAAAGGACTCCGCTAACGCTGTAAATGGTCAGTATTTCGTTTATAAGAAATCCGGCAGCCCCGATGAACTCGTAGCATACTTCACCGAGGAACGCCTCAATGAAGTCATTGCTGAATACGCAAAG
>JAFVQC010000088.1 GCA_017504995.1 Clostridia bacterium | reverse complement strand
TCCTTCGCTGGATTGGTCTCTCGATTGTATTCTGGATTCCAATCGTTCAGTTCCTCGCCATCGGTATCTTCATGAAAGTATACCGCGGAGAGGAACCGGATTTCACGAATGCCGGAAAATCCTTCATCCAGGGACTGCTGATGTTCATTGCAGAAATTGTCTATGCGTTAATCCCGTCTCTGATTATTATTCTGTGCGCAATGCTTGGCGCATCTGAAGGCGCAGGCGCTATTTCCGTCATTGGAGTGATTGTCGGAATCGTTCTGGCAGTTATCCTTGGACTCTTCATGATTCCGGTTCAGGTAAACTTTGCCCGCAAGCAGTCCTTTGGAGCAGCATTCGCCTTTGGAGAAATCTTCGGTATGATTGGAAAGCTTGGTCTTGCCAAGTTCATTCTTTCATGGATTCTCTACTTCGTCATTGTCCTTGCTGTCTCCATTGTATTAGGACTCTTTTCCGCAATACCGGTTGTCGGAGCGATTCTCATGCTCCTCTACGGTCCGTTTATTGGAATCTTTGCCGCAAAGTACTACAGCAACCTGTTTGAGTAATTTTACTCAAAACTTTTTTTTTCAAAAAACTTCTAGCAACACTATCGTGTTGCTTAATAGTGTATGAAAAAGAAGGAAGGGTTTAGTTCTCTTTTTTCACTCTACCAGCAGTACGATTACGTAATATTCTCCGTCATAGTCCAGATACTGCGAACCGAACTTCTCGTAAACATCCCGTGCAGCAGCGGGATCCACTTTCCCCTCGCCGCCAAGAATCTTTGAGATTACTGTATCGTGGGTAACAAGTGACATCGGCGGTCCTGCTATCATCGGATATTCGGCAAGAATCTCATCGGTAATTTTGAGAGTCTCCACTCCTTCTTCCAGTTCCCCTGCCGGCATGAAACAGACTGTTCCGTAACTGCTTGGTGTAAACAGCCAGACAGCCGCAGTCAGTACAAGGATTACTGCGGCAACTATCCCCAAAACGATGAGGACGTCTTTTGCCTTCACATCATCGCTCATACAGAATAATCCCGCTGACACTATATAAAAATATTGAGCAAAAACTCACACACTCCGCCTCCTTTATCTCTTAGGACCGCAAATAGTAGAACATCTATGTCCGAAGCACCGAAAAAAGTTGCAGAGATTGCCGCAATCCTCGGCATCCCGGAATCCGAAGTCCGTGAGATTGCAAAAGAGTACGAAGTCATCCTGCCGGGCAAAAAGATTGGCAAAGTCGCCGTCTACGAAGACAGCGTCGTTGACCGCTTCAGAAAAGTTGCCGACTTACGCGCTCAGGGCCTTCCCCATGACGTCATCGTCCCTGCTATCCGCGGCGGAAAGTCCTTAGAAGAGCGTGCCATTGAAGACATGAAACGGATGGGAATCGAAACGCCGAAGGAAGTTCCAAGAGAAGCTCCCAAACCGATTCCGCGGACCGAAACCGAAGAGGAATTAATCCTCGCCGTCCGCTCCATGGAAGCAAAAGTCGTCAGCATGGACCACCGTTTTGCCGCTCTCCGCGACAAAAACGAGATTGACATGGAGAAGTTCATCGACTCCGTCTCCGCTCTTTCTGCTGATATCGCCTCCTTAAAAGAACAGATGTTCACCCTCTGGGACCAGATTGCTTCCCTCGAACAGTTCCTCAGAGAGCAGAACAGCCAGAATGCACAAAACAGCAAACCCTTCTGGAAGAGATAAAACCCACTCTTCCCTATAGACTACTTTTTTACCTTTCACGTCCAAAATAATTACGGTTTAGATAACTCACTAGCCGGGAGTTTTCTTCAAAATGACACAACTCAAAATTACCGATACCACGCTTCGTGATGCACATCAGTCCTTAGCGGCTACCAGAATGCGCACCGAAGATATGCTTTCCCTCGCTGCCGAGATGGAAAAAGCCGGTTTCTGGTCAGTTGAAGCATGGGGAGGTGCTACCTTTGACACCTGTATCCGTTACTTAAACGACGACCCATGGCAGAGACTGCGTGATCTCCGCGAAATATTTGTAAAGACCCCGATTCAGATGCTCCTTCGCGGTCAGAACCTCGTCGGATACAAACACTATCCGGATGA
>JAFVQC010000114.1 GCA_017504995.1 Clostridia bacterium | reverse complement strand
GGGCCGCTTCGCACCTACGGACTTTCCGTAAAGGAAAACGAGACGGTCCTGAAATATGCCGACGGCATGACCGTAAAGCAGATCGCCGAGGATACCGGCGTTACCGTCAATACGGTGAACTATTATCTCAGAAAGGCGTACAGGAAACTGAACGTCCACAGCCGACAGGAGCTTGCCGCATTATTGAACGAATCGGATCACACGGCGAAAAAGGAAAACCCCGCGCTTGCCAAACTCAATCCCAAACAGCGCAAGATGGTGGAACTTCTCTGTCTTGGCCATACCGTCAAGGAGATAGCGGAGGAAATCGGTCTTTCGGCGCATACCGTCAAGGATTACGTGAAGGAAATCTATGCCACCCTTGACGTTCACAGTCGTTTGGAGCTTGCCGCCCTGGTGAACAATTTTTCTTTGCCACCGAAGAAGTAAATCAGTTACTTAGGAATAAATAGATGCGAAATTGCTCGGAGGTCATAACGATCTCCGAGCATTCTTGCTTTTAGGAGAAATATTTCTTTTTCCTATTTTCTTGTGTGCTCTGCATCATATCCACACGGTTTGCCATAAAGGTGAGAAATGTATCCAAGTCCGGCTCTTTTCCGTCGGGGCATATCTGTTTCCACAACGCCTGTGCGTGAGGATCAGGAGAAGCCATACCTGCTCGGATAGCCTCCATCATTTCGTGCTCCACGTTTTCGGGTGTCGTGCCGTGTTGGGCGGCAATAGTTTCTAAAATTTTTCTTGTCTTTTCTGTCATTTTCAACACTCCTATGTATCTGTATCTTCCGCAAGATTGATTATCGTCTTTTCCTGCTTCATAGCATATTGAACCGTTTGCCACGCACCGCCGCTTTTCCGTTCTATGGCACACAGTATAAGGTCGGCTCTATCCACCATTTCACGGTTTCGGATTTGGATCGCCGCCTTGGGATGTGCCTTCGATGCTGCATAGGATATTTCCACGTCGCTGTAATAGTCGTGATAGGATTCTTCGTTGTTGAGATATTCGGCTCTTGCATACGGCAGCACTAAAATGAGGGAGCTGTTGTCATCCCTATATTGCTTTCTGACTCGAAGTACGGCGGAGGATGCAAACTGATCGAACTCGCCGTCACGCCCTACGAGGAAGTCTACGTATTCGTGTTCCGAAAGCAGACGGCGGATTTCTTCTTCCAGCCGATCTTCCATCCTGAACGGATTGTCAATATATCGGTGTCCAAAGAGCGCCACAGTGTAAATGTCCATACGCATCTCCTTACAAAAATACCCACCGAACCGTTTTGTGTCCGGTGGGTTATTCTAATGACTCGGCTATCTCTTAAAAGCAGTCCGTTTGAACTGCAACGGCCTTACTCCGCAAAGGATGGGGATATACCTTCTCGCAAGGCGGATGTCCAAAATTGTTATGTGTATAGCGGTCATTTAGAACCGTGTTCCATTACTTTTGCATACTATAAGCACGGTTTTTACGCTTATAGATATTCATAGTATAGCACATTCGAGAAACAATATCAATAGTCTGTGGAAAATCTGTTTTAATATTTATAGACTATTTATAGTGTGAAAAGGATGGTTAAACTTATGAGCGATATTGCAAAAGCTGTTGGACAGCGTATCAGAAACTACAGAACAAAAAAGGGACTCAGCCAAGAGAAGCTCGCCGAGCTTT
>JAFVQC010000040.1 GCA_017504995.1 Clostridia bacterium | reverse complement strand
TCATAACCACCAGCCGTGCTGGTGGCTTGCAATAGCCCCCTTGGGGCATTTTACACGCTGAGCCTATAGGCTCGTCGAATTTTCTTCCACTTGCGGCAGTCGCCCTACCGCCACAGATGTGGCAACTAACTTTAAGCCTTCCCCAGTGGGGAAGGTGGCGGCGAAGCCGACGGATGAGGAGATCGCCATTTGTGTACCCAGCTCCCGTTCTCCTCATCCACCGCAAGCAGTCCCCCTCGATGTTTTGCTTGCAAAACTCGACGCCACTTGTGGCAGGTCCCCGCTGGGGAAGGCTACTTGATTCCTCGCTTCGCTCGGATAAGTAATCCGAGCAAAGCTAAAGCTTTCCCGAACCACCAGCACTGCTGGTGGTTTTCGTTTCAAAAAAACACTTATGACACACAGGGGCGTGTGTCATAAGTGCTTTTTCTACGCAAAGTCACGCCAAGCCAAACAACCGTCTCGCGTTCTCCGCGGTAATACGAACCATGTCCTCGTAGGATACGCCCTTAATCTCGGATAGCGCCGATACGGTGTAGTTCATCAGCCCCGAATGATTCATTCGTCCTCGAAACGGCTCGGGTGCAAGATAGGGCGCGTCGGTCTCCGCCAAGATGCGATCCATCGGTACTACCATAGCCGCCTCTCGTGCGCGCCGTCCGTTTTTAAAGGTCACCACTCCCGAAAAGGAGATGTACCACCCTCGTCGGCAAAGCTCCCTTGCCATCTCGGCGCTTCCGCTAAAGCTGTGAAACACCCCACGCACCTTGGGATACCGCAAAACAGTCTCAAAGCAATCGCCGTGCGCCTCTCGGTCGTGTATGATCACGGGAAGCGACAGCTCCTCTGCCAGCGCCATCTGAGCATGAAAATATTGCTTCTGCAATTCTTCCTCGATCGGCTCCCAGTGATAGTCCAATCCGATCTCCCCAAGGGCGACGATCTTGTTTTCCCTTCTCTTTTCCTCGGTATCCAGCAGATACCGAATCCTCGACACCTCATCGTCCACACTTCCGCGAAGCGCCTTGCAATCGGTGGGATGAATCCCTACCGCCGCATACATTCCCTCATGGCGCTTTGCCTGCTCGATACAGCGAAGGGCATTTTCGGGATCGGTCGCCACGTTGACGATCCCCCCAAGTCCTTTGCCAAACAGTCCGTTCTCCAGCAGATCCTCCGCCTGCCCTTCCCATCGGCTGTCAAAATAATGGGCGTGGGAATCAAATAAGCCCTTTACAGACAATTGGTTTTCTATGCTTTTCTTTTCCATTCTTCCACCGTCTTTTCTTCCATCATTTCGTGGTTTTCTCATGGACCGTCGGGGACGCCGGTCCCTACAAGTTTTTCCGAGGAACAAACCTTCAAGCCTCGGTTGTTCACAACGGATAAGCAAGAACAATATGTTTTTGAAAAAATTTTCCACAAGTTCTTGAAGGGGTTTTAGGGGGAACTTCTCGAAAGAAGTTCCCCCTAACGCATCCCTCGCGTCCTTATCGAATTCGTTCACCAAGAGGGGTGTCCTCTGCGAGGAATACGACACGAACCTGTTCCTCACCCGAAGCGAGGATCATGCCTTGGGATTCAATACCGCAAAGTGTTGCGGGTTTCAGGTTTGCCACCAGAATGATCTTTTTACCAACAAGCTGTTCTGGCTCGTAGAACTTGGCAATGCCCGAAACCACCTGCCGTTTTTCGTAGCCGAGATCCACCTGCAAGAGCAGAAGCTTCTTTGCCTTGGGCACACGCTCACAAGACACGACCTGCGCGCTTCTCAGCTCTACGCCCATAAAGTCCTCGATGCCAATCAGGGCGCAGCCCTCGGGCTTTTCCTTTGCCTTGGCTTCTCTTTCTGCTTCTTCGATCTGACGCTTCCGTTCTTCTTCAAATTCCGCCATCTTCTTTGCCTCGTCCACACGGGCAAACAGCACCTTGGAATCGGCGTTCACACCGCCTGCCGTGAGCTTGCCGAAGGCAGACACGTCACCCAGCGTATCGTAGGTTCTCGCGTCTGTTCCCAGCTCGTCCAAGATCTCCGTAGCCGAGGCGGGAATAAAGGGAGTCAGCAGAACCGCGCCAAAGCGGATGGCTTCCATCAGATTATACAGCACCGTACCAAGTCTCTCCTTCTTGGATTCGTCCTTGGCAAGCGCCCACGGCGTGGTCTCGTCGATATATTTGTTGGCTCTCTTGAGCATGGTGAAAATGCAATCCAGCGCGTCGGCGATATGATAGGTATCCATGTTTTCCAGCACACCCGCATACGCCTTGGCGCACGCCTCCTTCAGCTCCTCATCCAAAGCTTCGGGGGCGGTGGGGGCTTGGATCACCTTGTCAAAATACTTCTTGTTCATATCCAAGGTACGCTTCACAAGGTTACCGAGATTGTTCACCAGATCCATATTGTAACGGTTGATCACCGCCTCATAGGTGATTGAGCCGTCGGCGTTATAAGGCATCTCGGACAGGGCAAAATACCGCACGCCGTCCACACCGAAATGCTCTGCCAGCTTATCCGCATAGATCACGTTTCCACGGGACTTGGACATCTTATCCACGCCGAAGTTGAACCACGGATGACCGAACACCTTCTTGGGCAGAGGAAGCTCCAACGCCATAAGGAAAATAGGCCAGTAGATGGTGTGGAAGCGCAGAATATCCTTGCCAATCATATGCACGTCGCAGGGCCAGTATTTCTTAAAGTGCTCCGACTGCTCCTCATAGCTCTTGTCGGGATCGTATCCAAGTGCCGTGATATAGTTGGTCAGTGCGTCCAGCCACACGTAAACCACGTGCCGATCGTCAAAGTCAACGGGAATTCCCCACTTGAAGGAGCTACGGGAAACGCACAGATCCTGCAAGCCTGCCTTGAGGAAGTTGTTGACCATCTCCTTCTTACGGGATTCGGGCTGAATGAACTCGGGATGGTCCTCGATATGCTTCATCAAACGATCCGCATACTTGCTCATCTTGAAGAAGTACGCCTCCTCCTGCGCCTGCTGAACGGGACGTCCGCAGTCGGGACATTTACCGTCGGTAACCTGCGTTTCGGTAAAGAAGGACTCGCAGGGGGTACAGTACCAGCCCTCATAGTGACCCTTATAGATATCGCCCTGCTGATAGAATTTCGTGAAGATCTTCCGCACCGCCGTCTCGTGATTCTCGTCGGTGGTGCGGATAAAATAGTCGTAATCCGTACCCATCTTATCCCAAATGCCGCGAATCTCGCCTGCGACACCGTCCACGTACACCTTGGGGGTAACGTTTGCCTTTGCCGCAAGATTTTCAATCTTCTGTCCGTGCTCGTCCGTACCCGTGCAGAAGAAAACGTCGTAGCCTCTCGCTTTTTTGTAGCGAGCCACCGCGTCGGTCATAATCACCTCATAGGTGTTGCCGAAATGGGGCTTGCCCGATGCGTAAGCAATGGCGGTTGTAATATAAAATTTTTCATTCATGACGATCGTCCTCCCTTTGTTGATCGCCGACGATCTTGTCGGCAAAAATAAAATATGTAAGAAGCATTATTGGTATCGTATAAAGAACCAGCAGAACACCCGCCGTCAAAAGAGACAGCAGAACCCAGCCGAGAAAAGCGAGCATATATCCGAAATATCCGCGATAACGGCTCAACATATGCTTAACGCTATATTTCAGCGCCTGTCCCACCGATTCGCCCCGACAGATATAGTAGGGGAACAGGAACAAATACGCCGTCAGCCACATCACGAGCATCGCCAAGACGATAGCGCAAAGCATAATGGGAAGATAGAGCCAGAAATCGGTTTGCTCCGCCACCTTATACGCACCGAGAAACACGCAAAAAACCATCACGGGACGGAACAGCATCACAAGTCCCGCAAAGAAGCACCGAATCGCGCCGCAGTTCGGCAACCGCCGTGGGGCGGCAAATCCGTCTCGCAGGCGAAGATAGAGCAAATACGCGCGCCGATACAACAGAATCAGTACGGGCGCGGTCACAAGAACGCTCAAAATCCCCCATACGGCAAAGATCAGTCCGTCCTCCCCATTCTCTCCGAATAAAACGCCCGTCAGGTTCACACCGATCAGCAGGGGCAAAAAAACGGAAAAGATCAAAAAAATGCCAAGGACCGTCATGGAAAGCCGCGTACTTCCTTGCCGAAGCAGTTCCCCTGCCCTTTGTTTCATGTCCTTCATATCCGATTCTCCTTGTCCGTCAACCATTCGCCACGAAGCATCACACGGCGAATCGAAAAGACCTCAGCGTCTTCCAAAAGCAACAGGTCTGCCCGTTTTCCTTCTGCCAAAGAGCCGCATTCTTCAAAAATTCCCATCTGCCGCGCAGGCGTTTCGGTTGCCGAAACGATAGCGTCGCATAAGGAAAGCCCGCAAAATTTCATGAAATTGGCAAGCGCCCGATCCAAGGTCAGCGTACTGCCCGCAAGCGCGCCGTCAAGAGTACGGGCAATTCCGTTCCTTACCGTTACGGGCTGTCCCCCAATGGAATAGCTTCCGTCGATACAGTCCGTCGCTTCCATGGAATCGGAAATCAAGGTAATGTGTTCTACGCCCTTGGCGCGTGTGGCAAGGCGAACCATTTCCTCCGACACGTGAATCCCGTCGCAGATCAGCTCGGCAAAGCAATCTCCCTCCAAGGCGGCGCAGATCGCTCCCCCCTCCCGATGATGCAGGGGAGGCATAGCGTTAAACAAATGGGTATACGAGCTTACGCCAAACGCCTCTGCCTTCTTGGCTTCCGCATAGGTAGCCATCGTATGACCCAATCCGAGAGTCGCGCCCATCTCTTTCGCTTGTTTTGCAAAAGAGCCGTCCTCGTCCAGCTCGAACGCCGCGCTCAGATGCCAAGGACACAAGCCGAACACAGGTTGGTTCAGCTCCTCTGCCGCAAGAGGCGAGAGTAAGCGCTCGGCGTGAGCGCCCCGTTTGGCGGGGTTCAGATACCGTCCCTCCAGATGGACACCGCAAAATGACGCTTCTCCTTCCTTGGGAGCAAAGCGCGCCAACCTCTCAAATGCAGTCAGCATTTCCTGCCAGGGTGCGGATGCTAAGGTGGGCATCACGGTGGTGACACCGTGTCTTGCATAGTCCGCCGCCATTACGTGCAGAGCCTCCTCCGAGCAAGCGGTAAAATCATAGCCTGCTCTGCCGTGGGTATGGACGTCGATCAGTCCGGGAACGATTTTCCCGCCGTCCGCATCAAAGCACGCGCCCTCGTAGCCCTCTGCCGATCCGATACGGAGGATCCGTCCGTTCTCTACGAGCAGATCGGTATGAACGAAGCTTCGATTCAAATAAAGGCTCGCGTTTTTGATCAGCATACCCGTCCTCCCTTGGCAGTTTCCCGATTATTATATTATTATATCAAAAATTCTCCTTCTTTACAAGAGGAAACAGGAAAATATTCCTTCATTTGCGTTATTTTTTCGGATTATTCCCCTCTCCTTTGACAAATACTGATTCTAAAACCGACCACGAAAGGAACTTCTATGAACTCCACCATCAAACAAACCCGCGTTTCCGTCTCAAGCCGATGGATACCCGAATTGACTCGCTTTGCCCTCGGCGGCACGTCTTATTATGCGTTGGAGCTTGTTTTTCGCGGATATTCTCATTGGTCTATGGCGATCTGTGGTGGCATTTGTCTTGACGCGATCTACCATATCAATCGGAAATGGAAACAAAAGCCCCTTCTGCTCCGCGCCGCCGCAGGCTCTGCCCTCATCACCGCCGTAGAGCTTCTTTGCGGTTGCCTTGTCAACCTGACCTTTCATCTCGGCGTGTGGGATTATTCCCATATGCCCCTCAATTTTCTCGGTCAGATCTGCCTTCCCTTTTCCCTGCTCTGGATGGGACTTTGCCTTCCCATCTGCGCCGTTTGCTCGTATTTAGAGAAATGAGATGCGCTAGGGGAACCTTCTTTCGAGAAGTTTCCCCTAAAACCCTTCCAAGAACTTACAAGCAAATGCTAAAACGTTCTTTTATCGTTATTCCGCATCCAAATCCTTCGGTACGTAGTGTCCGAAGGATTTTTACATTAAAAAGGAAACAAACAAAATCGGTTATCTACAAAAAATAGAAAGGAACAATACGAACCCCAAGAACTTGTTTTCAAGTTCTTGAAGGGGATTTTAAGGGGGAACTTCTCGAAAGAAGTTCCCCCTTAACGCATCCTCGCGTCCTTATTCTTCATACTGCTTCATACCCTGCATTTTGCCGATCACGCGGAAGCCATCGATCTCGCCGCGCTGGATCGCGCCGAAGATCCGATAGCGCAGTCCCTTGTTTTGCCGTTCCAAGGAATGAAGCAGCTGCTTCATTTCCTCTCGCTCGGTATTACCGTCGGCAGGACAGGGCGACTTCATCACGGGAAGCGCTGCGCGGGAAGCAAAGTACCGCACGTCCTTCTCGGGCATATAGATCATAGGGCGAATCATGTGAATATCGGTATTGGAAAGGTAGGTCACGGGTTGAAAGCAACCGATACGCCCCTCGTAAAACAGATTGAGCATAAAGGTCTCCACCACGTCGTCAAAGTGGTGACCCAACGCCACCGTGGTACAGCCCAGCTCCTTTGCCCCGCGATACAGCGCGCCGCGCCGCATTTTCGCGCAAAGAGAACAGGGATTTTTTTCCTTTCGTACGTCAAAGATGATGGTAGAGATCTGGGTGGGAATGACGTGATAAGGCACGTCAAGGCTCTCGCACAGCCGACGGATCTGCGAGAAATCCGCCCCCTCAAAGCCCATATCCACCGTAATGGCGCAAAGCTCAAAGCGCTTGGGATAGAAGCGACGCAGCTCCGCCATGGCGCAAAGCAGGGTCAAGGAATCCTTCCCCGCGGAAACGCCTACGGCGATCTTGTCGCCCTCGTGTATCATTTCGTAATCGTCCACCGCCCGTCTGACGAAGCTGAGGACTCGTTTCATCTGTTCCATGTTATTTCTCTTTCCGTTCTTCGTTCCGTGTCTCTTCGTAAAAATTCATGGTATCGTAGATCCGTTGCGCCCGCGCCGACAGCGCTCTCCGCCCCGCCTGACGGTCAATCGCGGCATGGAGCAACAAGGGCGGCAGAACGCGAAGCCCCGCAGCGCCTCCCTTTTTGGCGCAAACCAAGACCATAGACGGCTCTGCGTCCTCGTCCGCGTGAACGAACGCCATGGTTTTTGCCTCCAGACCGTTCTCAGAAAGACCCATCATCAGCTCGGTCAGACGGTCGGGACGCCACACGCAATAAAAATATCCGCCGTGCTTCAGGAGCCTTCTTGCCGCCCCACAAAAATCCCCGATCGTTCCGCAGACCTCGTGGCGGGCAAGATATTTATGATCCGATTCGTTTCGCTTTCCGCTATCGGTTCTCATATAGGGGGGATTGGCAAATACCGCGTCAAATTCCCGTCCGAAGGCATCGGGACGAAGGTCTCGAATATCCCCGCAATGCACCGCGACCCGATCCTCCAATCCGTTCAACGCCACGTTTCGATCGGCAAGAGACGCAAAGTCGGGTTGTATTTCCACCGCGTCGATATGGGCAAGCCGCCCTCTCGCCGCAAGCAAAAGCGAGACGATCCCCGTACCCGTCCCTAGCTCCACGCCGTATCCCTTCGGATTCGGACGGACGAAGGATGCCAACAGATAGGCGTCCGTACCAAAGGTCAGACCGTCGGTTTTTCGGATCAGCGACAGCCGTTCGTTGACCTGATCCAAGCGCTCGTCTGGCAATAGCTCCATTTTCTTTCCTTTCCTACCAAAAAAGGTTGCTGTCGAAACAGCAACCCCTTTTGATCCGTATATGTATGAATCGGATAATTTGCAATTACTCTGCAGCGGGAGCAGCAACGGGGCAAGCCTCTGCGCAAGCGCCGCACTCGATGCACTCATCTGCGTTGATCTCGTATTTGCAATCGCCCTCGCTGATTGCGTTTACAGGGCAAGCCTCTGCGCAAGCGCCGCAAGCGATGCACTCATCGGAAATCTTGTATGCCATTTTCAGGTACCTCCATGGTTAAATTTAAAATAGTGTTTTGAGCAGTCTCGTCTGCTCTCTTATATTGTATCACAATATTTCGGAATTGCAAGAGCAATTTTGAAATTTTTTTAAAAATTTTAAGATTTTTTGCGATAATCCCCTTCAAAAAGCACCTGATGATCAAAAAGACCGTCTCCCTTTCCATCAGGGAAGGAGAGACGGTTCGTTTCTTTCGTGTTATTCGCTTTTCAGTCCTTCATAAACCAGATTTCGCAGAGTGGGGTGAACAATGCGGCTTCCGAAGGAGCATTTTTGCACGTGACAGCCGTAGAAGGCGGCAATGCGGTTTTCGGTGTCGATCCACGCGAAGGCGTTTGCCATGCTGTTCCAGCCAAATTCACCCACGGGAGAGAGAGAACGGGAGAGCAACGGATTGATATGGACTCTGCCGCAAAGCCCCCAGCCGTAGCCGAACAGCCGCTTTCCGACAAAGTCGGATAACGGTTCTCCGCTTAGCAGATTTTTTTGCATCATACCAATGGTTTGGGGCTTCAAGAGGCGGTAGCCGTCGGCTGTCGTTCCGCCGCAGGCAACAGTGGAAATGATCTTGATATACTCGTCTACCGAGGCAAACAGACCGCCACCCGCGCTTTCATAGCGGTCGCAGATGTAACCCGAATAAACGTTAGGAATCTCCTTGCAAGTGCCCGTGGCGTTGTGATAGGTATATTGCGCAGCGATTCGTTCCTTTTGCTCCTCATTCGGGAAGAAGCCCATGTCGGTGATGCCGAGAGGACGGAAGATGATCGTTTTCAGATAGTCCGAAAGCCGCATTCCCGAAACCACCTCTACCACAGCGCCCAGAGCGTCGTGAGAGAGACTGTAAAGATAGCGCGTACCCGGCTCGAACTGAAGGGGTGTTTTCGCCATGGCGGCAACGATGCCAACCGTTCCTTCTCCCGCGTTCACCGCTTGGCGGATCGCCTCGGTATCCCTGTCGTAATTCATACCGCTGGTCATGGTAAACAGATGGCGAACGGTGATGGGGGTCGTGGCAGGGCGGAGCGTGCCGTCCTTTTGCAGGACCTGAACCTCGCCGAAGGCGGGAATATACTTGGAAACGAGATCGTCAAGCTCCAGCTTTCCTTCCTCTACGAGCCGCATAGCGGCAATACAGGTAACGATCTTCGTGGTGGAGTAGATCCAGTACAAATCCCGATTGGATACGGGCTTGGTCTTGGCGGCGTCCGAATAGCCCGAGCCGTGGCGGTAAATGGTTTTTCCGTTCTGTGTGACGACAAAATCACTTTCGGGAATGCCACACATCGGCAATTGATCGATAAACTCATCTAATTTACGAAAATTCATGTCGTGTCTCCTCGATCTTTTTTATTATATTATACACCCCATTTTGGGTATTGTCAAGACGGATTCAGAGATCAATACACCTCGTAGTTAAAAAGATGCGCAGTGGAGCTTCCGTAGTCCTCGGTCTTGGTTTCGCTGTGGTAGGTACTGATCGGAATGAAGCGCACTGCCTTGGCAACAAGACCCAGCGAATGCTTTACAAAACGCTGACGGTTGTCACACACCTCGACCGCCGTACACCACTCGCCACTCTCGTCCAACACCTCAATGCGGTAGCGCTTGATCAGACAGCGAGGAAAGCCGAAGGTGGTATTGTTGTGGCTGGCGGGGAAAAACAGCACCGATGAGGTATGCAGTCCGTCGGGATTGCCCTCGGTATACTCTCTGTCCAAGTCGCTATCCATCACCAGACGAACGCCGCTTACGTAGGTAGGCGTATCAAAGGTATAGGTAATTGCCTTCCCCGTCTTGCCGTAATATCCGTTGTCGTTGCCAAACACGCGGCGATCGATACCGTTTTGCAATGCGGAGCAATCGCCATAGTCACAGCTAAGTCTTGCGGATTTGGCAAGGGCGGAGATTTCACGTCGCTTGGTAGGCAGGAAGCAATCGTCCTCCAGAAGAGTGTTCTGTATCTCGGAGATCTTTTCCTTCGCCGCCTGGCGAGGAAGCAGTCCGTTTTTCACCGCAATCGCGGCGGCAGTTCCCACCGCTTGACCGATCACGCCGATCGTTCCCATAACACGAGTGGAGCTGAACGCCACGTGAGACGCGCTGATATTGCGTCCCGCGAACATCAGATTATCGATGTTTTTCGAATAGAGACTTCTGAGAGGAATCGAATATGGCTCGGACAGCCGTCTCTTTTGCAGATGCGCTCCCCCCTTCGCGTTCATACGAAAGCCTCCGGGAAGATGGTTGTCGATCTGCCAGCCGCCGTACGCCACCGCGTCCTCAAAGGGCGTGCATTGCTCCACGTCTTGCTGGGTCAGCACGTAATCGCCCACGTAGCGGCGGCTCTCCCGCTTACCGGGGAGAAATCCGACCCACTCCAGATCCCAGTTCTCTGCCCCGTGATCACCATGATTTTTGATATGATCCCACACGCCAAAGGCGATCTTCAACAGCTCGTCGCGGATCTCCTCGGTGTCGTCGATGCTGTTCTGCATACCCCCAAGCTCGATCCAGTAAAAATTGGTGTTGATGGCGTACAGATCGTGGGGCTTGTTGTTCATCGCCTCGTCATCGGGAAAATCGTACGCCCAGGCGGGAGGCGTATAAGAGATGGGGTGATCGGTCTCGCGGCATTGCAAGAGAAGACTCATACCCATGGTATGGGGATCTGCCGTCTCCAAGCCGAACTCCTCGCCGTATTCGCTCCTCGCTTCCCTGCCCACGCGGTATTCCGCCCCCGTCAGAGGCGCGAGAATACTGTCACCCGAGCAATCGGCAAAAATTTTTGCGCTCACCTCATGCCAAAGGTAGGTGGTCAGCTGAAAGCCCTTGACGCTGACGATATGACCGTTTTCGGTTTCGGCGTCACAGCAGGCACAGTTGAGAAGAAGCTCGATATTCTCCTCTTTCTTGACCATTTCGTAGAGAAGCGCGTCCCACGTGCTGAAATTTCTCGTGGGATTGCGGTACATATTCTCCAACTGAAGCTCCTCCATGATCCCCGTTTCCTGCAAGTCTCTGACTCGCGTGCCCGCACCGGAGATCCACATACGGATCTCGCTGCTGGCGTTCCCGCCCAATACGGGACGGTCCTGCATCAAAACCACCTTTGCGCTGTGCCGCGCCGCCGAGATCGCGGTAAACATTCCGCCGATTCCGCCGCCGACCACGCAAAGATCGGCTTCATGATATCTCGTTTTCAAGCCTTCTTTCATAAAAATCATCCTTTCCGAAAATAAATCTTGCAAATCTTCTTTGAATATAGTATAATTATATCAGTCACAAAATTTAAATTCTTGTATTTTCGTGACCGTATTTTTGCATTTTTTGACCAAAGGAGTCTTTATGAAAAAGCTGACCTATTACACCGAGGAAAGCAAGCGAAGCCGCCCCGAGAGCGAAAATTGGCGAGAGCATCATTTTAGCGACTCGCTGTATTATTCCTATCGGGACACGGTCTACGACAGACAAAGCTACCCTTCCCGTCTGCACTATCACGAATATTACGAGCTGGTGGCAGTATTGGAGGGCGATATCCAATACAGCTACGGTGATTCGGTGGCGCAGCCGACCTGCGGGAATCTGGTGATCATTCCCCCCGGAACGCTGCACACGTCATCGATCCACGCGGAGAAGACCCGCTATCGCCGTCACGTCTTTTACTTCTATCCCAACGCCTTCGACAAGCTCGGCGGCGCATTGCTCGGATTTCTGTCCCAATATCCCAAGGGGCGGTGCGTCTCGCTAACCGACGCCGCAGAAGAACGAGAGTTTCTTTCCCTGCTCGGGCGATTACGGGACACCATGGCAAAGGAAGACGATCCGTTGGAGCGAATTTTGGGAACGAGCCTTGTGCTACAGATTTTCTATCTGCTGAACCGCGCCCCCCTCGGAGAAGCCAACGCCGAGAGGGCGTTGCCAAAAAACGCGAGGCTTTTGCGACAGTATCTGGACGAGCATTACGCCGAGATCACCTCGGTGGAGGAGGTGGCGGCGCACTTCTTTTACAGTCGGGAATACGTCTGCCGTCTGTTTCGCAAGCAGTTTCACACCACCGTATCGGAATACCTTCGCCGTCGGCGGATCATAGCGGCGCGGGAACGGATCGCCAAGGGAGAGCCGTTGATCGACGTCTGCTACGGCGTCGGCTTTGGTAATCTTTCCACCTTCATTCGCTCCTTTGAGCAGATCACGGGAATGACCCCGTCCCAATACCGAAAAATGATACGGGAATAAGCGCGCGGTCATATCCGCCGATTTTCTCTCATAGGATAAAAGAAGCGAGAGAAAAAGGAGAGAGGATATGACCAAACGAAAGAAAATCGCGGTGATCTTCGGCACGCGGCCCGAGGCGATCAAGCTGGCGTGCGTAATCGAGGAGCTGAGAGCGCGGGAGGAATTTACCGTATCGGTCTGCGTAACGGCGCAGCATCGGGGGCTGTTGGATCGGGTAATGCAGGATTTTGCAATCTCGCCCGACTACGATCTGGATCTGATGCGAGAGGGACAGGATCTCTTTGACCTCACCGCCGCAGTCTTGACGGGGCTTCGTTCGGTCTTTCAGAAGGACGCGCCCGATCTTGCGCTGGTACACGGAGACACCACCACCGCCTTTGCCGCCGCCCTTGCTTGCTTTTATTTAAAGATCCCCGTCGCTCACGTGGAAGCGGGGCTACGCACCTACGAGCTGTCCTCTCCCTTCCCCGAGGAATGGAATCGGCAGGCGATCGGACGGCTTGCGCGGTATCATTTCGCCCCCACCGAACGGGCGCGGGAAAATCTGCTGCGAGAGAGCGTTCCCTCGGAACGGATCCTCGTGACGGGAAACACGGGACTGGATCTGTTGCGTCGAACGGTTCGGGCGGATTACAGCCACCCCCTGCTGACGTGGGCAAGAGACGGACGGCTCGTCCTTCTGACAGCGCACCGTCGGGAAGCCCTGGGAGAGCCAATGGCGCGCTGCTTTCGGGGGATTCGACGTGTGGCAGAGGAATTTCCCGACGTGCGCATCGTCTATCCCGTCCATCCCAATCCCAAGGTACGCGCCGTTGCGGAGAATACGCTTGGAGGGTGTGACCGGATTCGCCTGACCGATCCGATGGACACGGTGGCGTTTCACAATTTTCTTGCCCGATGCGAGTTCGTGCTTACCGACAGCGGAGGGATTCAGGAGGAAGGAATGGCGCTTCACAAGCCCGTATTGGTATTAAGGAACGAAACGGAACGGCAGGAGGGCTTGACGGCGGGTGGAATCCGACTGATCGGCACGGGAGAGGAATCGGTTGATCGTGGCATGAGGGCGTTGTTGGAAAATCCCGCCCTTGCCCACGCCATGTCAAGAGCGCAAAACCCCTTTGGAGACGGGTACGCCGCCCGCCGCATCGCGGATTTTTTAGAAAACACCCTATGAATAGAAAATCATGACCACCGACCGTGCCGATGGCTTGCAATAGCCCCCTTGAGGCATTCCACAACAATCGGCAACGCAATATTTCACTCGGTAGGGGAGCGCCTTGGTGCTCCCGAAAAAACAAACAAATTTTCGCAACCAATCGGCGAACAAGAAAGGTATCGTTTCATGGAGGGCGCCTTGCAGAAGCCACACCGCAAACAAAAAATTCGCGAACGAAAACGGGAGCACCAAGGCGCTCCCCTACCGTCTCTTGAAAAATATTGTTCTTCGGTAGCCGTGATGATCTTCATTGACCGTTGTTTCAAAAGGACGGTGTCCGATGGTTTTCCTTCAATCTTGGTAGG
>JAFVQC010000087.1 GCA_017504995.1 Clostridia bacterium | reverse complement strand
CAGCTTGACAAAATCAAGCGTGTCATGAAGCCGGATTTAGTCTTCTACGTGGATGAAGCAGTTGCCGGAAATGACGCAGTCATCCGTGCGGAAGAGTTCGAAAAGACCGTCTCCACCGACGGTGTTATCTTAACCAAGGTCGATATGGACCCGAAAGGAGGAGCCGCCATCTCCATCGCCTACACGATTGGAAAGCCGCTGGTGTTCCTTGGTGTCGGACAGGAGTACACCGATATGAAACCGTTTACCCCGTCGCTTATCATCGATGAAATCTTCGGGGAGGAGAAGTAAATGGTTCTCGACAACCTTTCCAACTCCTTAAAGGACGCGATGAAGAAGCTTGCGGGAAAGACGGTCATTGACCGCGCCGCAGTTGACGAGCTGGTCCGCGACTTACAGCGTGCCCTGCTTTCTTCTGATGTGAACGTCAAGCTCGTGATGCAGCTTTCCCAGTCGATTAAGTCCCGCGCTTTAGCTGAGGACATGCCGAAGGGAATGAACGCCCGCGAGCATGTGCTGCGCATCGTCTATCAGGAGTTAGTCGCCCTTGTCGGAAAGGAAGCAGACTTCGCGCTTCGCCCGCAGAAGATTTTAATGGCAGGTCTGCAGGGTTCCGGTAAGACCACAACAACCGGAAAGCTCTGCCGCTACTTCCAGAGAAAAGGTCTCAAAGTCGCAGCCATCGGCGCCGACAACTTCCGTCCGGGAGCATTTGCACAGCTCGAGACGCTCTGTAAAAAGATTAACGTCCCCTGCTACGGCGACCCGATGGAAAAGGACGCGGTTAAAATCGTCCGCGACGGTCTTGCGGCATTAAAGGACAATGAGGTCATCATCGTCGATACCGCAGGACGTCACGCATTAGAGGACGATTTAATCGAGGAGATTACCCAGATTAACGACTTCTTACAGCCCGACCACCGCTGGCTGGTAATCGACGCGGCTATCGGCCAGGCAGCCCGCGAGCAGGCCAGAAGATTCCACGAGGCTATCGGTATCGACGGCGTAATCGTTACCAAGATGGACGGTACGGCAAAGGGAGGAGGAGCAATGTCTGCGGTTGCCGAGACCGAATCCGGTATCGTCTTCATCGGAGAAGGAGAGACCATCGACGACCTCGAGAAGTTCGAGCCGAACGGATTTATCTCCCGTCTCCTTGGAATGGGTGACCTCAAAGCCTTAGTCGAAAAGGCAGAGGAGTCCATTGATGCGGAGGACGTTGACGTCAACGCAATGCTTCGCGGCAAGTTCTCGTTAAACGACATGTACAAGCAGCTCGAAGCAGTCCAGAAGATGGGGCCCTTAAAGCAGGTCATGTCTATGCTTCCGTTAGGCGGCATGAAGCTTCCGACCGAAGCGCTCGACGGAACGGCGGAGAAGATGAAGCGGTTTAGAATCATCATGGATTCGATGACTCCGCAGGAGCTTGACGACCCGTCCTTAATCAATACCTCCCGTATGATGCGTGTCGCAAAGGGTTCGGGAACCTCGCTTGATGAAGTCCGCGACTTAATGAAGTACTATAAGATGATGCAGAAGACGCT
>JAFVQC010000039.1 GCA_017504995.1 Clostridia bacterium | reverse complement strand
GTCCTCTTACCCGCACCAAAAATCGACAAGCTTCGACAGAGGCTTGTCGATTTTTACTTCTTCACTCCTCACTTTTCACCCTTCTCTTACGAAGCTTGTCGCTAGGTAATAAATAAAGGTGAATCGCGAAAAGGTGCTGACACAGCTTTTCGCCCGATGGCAAACAACAAAAAATAATCAAAAATATAAAAAAATATTGAAAAATTTTTCCGTTTGTGTTATAATGAGTGACATAATGCAATGATACGAGAACGCAGAAGGAGGATATATCATGAATATTTTAGTTTGCGTCAAACAGGTACCGGGTTCGAATAACGTTGAGGTAGATCCTGTTACCGGTGTATTAAAAAGAAATGGAATACAAAGCAAGATCAATCCCTATGATTTGTATGCGCTTGAAACGGCGCTTTCTCTTGTTGAGCAATACGGAGGTAACGTGGACACCGTTACGATGGGACCCCCACAGGCAAAGTCCGTTATTCAGGAAACCATCTGTATGGGCGTTTCGAAGGGAACGGTTCTCAGTGACCGCAAATTTGCGGGGGCTGACGTTTTAGCAACCGCGTATACGCTTTCCCAAGGGGTCAAAAAGTGCGGCAAGTACGATCTTATCCTTTGCGGAAAGCAAACCACGGACGGAGATACTGCCCAAGTCGGCGCGGAGCTTTCCGAATATCTGGAAATTGCAAACGTATCAAACGTTCTGTCCGTAGACGATATTCGCGATGGCAAACTGTTCGTTACCGCCGCATTGGACAATAAAAACGTGAAGCTCAGCATTGCTATGCCTTGCTTGATCTCAATGGATGGCGACGTTAACACCCCCCGTCTTCCCTCTTACAAAATCAAAAAGCAGTTGAAAGACGAAACGGTTACGTTTTTGAGCTTTGACGACTTTGACGACAAGGATCCCAACCATTACGGATTGAACGGCTCAGCGACACAGGTAGAAAGAATATTCCCTCCCGAAAAAAACGATCAAAAATATACGATTGGCGGCGATGCAAACAATCAGACAGAAGAACTGTATCAGCTTCTCCGCGCGAAGAAATTGGTATAATAAGGAGAATTGACGCATGAGTAAGCTTGTAATCAATCAAAAAGCCGTTACCCCTGAAAACGCCCCTGCCATCGTGAAGCTTTGTCCCTTTGGCGCGATCAGCTATACGAACGGTATGTTGGAGATATCCTCCGCTTGTAAAATGTGTAAATTATGCGCGCGCAAGAGTGGCGGCATCGTCGAATACGTCGAGGAAGCAAAGACAACGGAGCTTGACAAGTCTCTGTGGCGCGGCATCTGCGTTTATGCGGATTGCTCGGGCGATCAGATACACCGCGTTACGTACGAGCTTTGCGGCAAGGCAAAAAAGCTGGCAAGCGTAACCAATCATCCCGTTTTCGCGATTATGATCGGACACAACCTCGAGGAAAAGGCAAAAAAGCTTCTCCATTACGGCGTGGATAAGGTCTTTTTGTATGACCATCCGGCATTTCTTGACTTTAAGATAGAGCCGTATACCGCCGCATTTTGCGATTTTATCGAAAAGCATCACCCCTCCTCCGTTTTGATCGGCGCTACCAATCTCGGACGTCAGCTTGCCCCCAGAGTTGCGGCGCGCTGCCGTACGGGGTTGACCGCTGACTGTACGATGCTTGAAATGAAGGAAAATACCGATCTCGTTCAGATTCGGCCCGCGTTCGGCGGAAATATCATGGCGCAGATCATCACCCCCAATACAAGACCTCAGTTCTGTACCGTTCGATATAAGATCTTCGACGAGCCGATACCGACGGAGCAGCCCTTGGGTGAAATCGAACGTATGGAGATTACCGAAAAAATGCTTTCCTCGGCAATCGACGTGATCGAAACGGTTGACAAGCCGAAGGATATCGATATCGCGGAAGCAGACGTGATCGTCGCCGTCGGAAGAGGCGCGGCGAGCGAAACCATGCGGACATACGCCGAGGAGCTTGCCGAGCTTCTCGGAGGAATGGTTGCCTGCACGAGACCCTTGGTAGAGGGAAACGTATTTGACGCAAAACACCAAATCGGTCTTTCCGGCAGAACGGTAAAGCCTAAATTGATCCTCTGCTTGGGCATTTCAGGCGCGGTACAGTTTGCCGCAGGCATGAAAGCCTCGGATTGTATCGTGGCAATAAACACGGACGCATCTGCTCCGATCTTCGACGTTGCGCACTATTGCATCGTAGGCGACGTCAATGAGATCATACCGACATTGATTGACAATATAAAGGGGAAACGGTAATGTATAACAAGGTAACTACAAAAGATATATCCGCTTTACAAGCAATCGTGGGCGTTGCCGACGTTTTATACGGCGACGGGATCAGCTCGGATTATGCCCACGACGAGCTTGGCACCATCGAAAAAATGCCCGAGGCTTTGGTGCGTGTACATACGACCGAGGAGGTTTCCGCGGTGATGAAGCACGCGTGGGAAAGAAATATTCCCGTAACCGTCCGAGGAAGCGGCACGGGTCTTGTGGGATCTGCCGTACCGATAGAGGGCGGAATCCTTCTTGAAATGACAAAGATGAATCAGATTTTGTCCTTGGACAAAAACACCTTGACCGTTACGGTTCAACCGGGTGTTTTGCTGATGGAGCTTGCCGCCTTCGCCGAGGAAAACGATTTTCTTTATCCGCCCGATCCGGGTGAAAAATCGGCTACGATCGGCGGCAACATTTCCACCAACGCGGGTGGAATGAGAGCCGTCAAATACGGAGTGACGCGAGATTACGTAAGGTCATTGACGGTTGTCATGCCCAACGGAGAAATCCTTACCTTAGGCGCTACCGTAGCAAAAAACAGCTCCGGTTACAGTTTGAAGGATCTTGTGATCGGCTCGGAGGGAACCTTGTGCGTCATTTGCGAGGCTGTTCTCAAGCTTCTTCCGTTGCCGAAAGTATCCGTCAGTCTCCTCGTTCCGTTTTGTGATATGAAGAGCGCCATTGAGGCCGTTCCGAAAATTATTCTCTCAAAAGTAATTCCTACGGCAATCGAATATATGTCCCGCGATACGATCCTTTTTTCCGAGGATTATTTGGGAAAGAAATTTCCCGACACGAAGCACGATGCCTATATCCTTTTGACCTTCGACGGCAACAGTGACGCGCAGGTGGAGCAGGATATGAATACGGTTGCTGATCTTTGCTTGGAATTGGGCGCGATCGACGCTTATATCGTCGATACCGAGGAGCGCAAAAAATCCGTTTGGTCGGCACGCGGCGCCTTTCTGGAGGCAATCAAGGCTTCTACCACGGAGATGGATGAATGCGACGTGGTCGTTCCCGTCGATAAGGTAGACGCGTTTATCAAATTCACCCATGATTTGGCATCCGAGCTTAACGTCCGTATCCCCAGCTTTGGGCATGCGGGAGATGGCAATTTGCACGTATACGTTTGCCGTGACGCGCTTTCGGATCAGGAGTGGGAAACCACGTTGGCGCAGTGCTTTGACCGTATGTATCAAAAAGCAGAGCAGCTTGGAGGTCTCGTTTCGGGCGAACACGGCATCGGATACGCAAAAAAGGAATTTTTGAAGAAGCAATACGGTCCTACTCCGATCCTGCTGATGCAGGGGATCAAAAAGACGTTTGACGAGAAAAACATATTGAATCCGGGAAAAATTTGCTATTAAGGACTTCTTAACTTCAAACACAAGTAATTATTGCCTAAACCCTTTTATCTATCGTTCTCGGTAAAGCTTCAAGTTCTTTTCCCCGCGTCAAACAAAGGAAGGATACGCCTCTTCTCTGCATTCTCAGCGGAGAAATGACAGTCACAAAAGTTTCGGCAGAGAACTTGTTTTCTCTGCCGATTTGTGTTATAATGGGTAGGGTGATAGAAATGGATAAAGAAAAAGAATTACCAAAAAGAAAAGATATCCGTTTAAAAAACTTTGACTATAGTTCTCCCGGTGCATATTTTATAACAATCTGTACTGAAAACAGAAAGAATTACTTCTGGAGTGATACGCTGAATCTGCAAACGTTTGAATGGCACTCCGTAGGGGCGAACTGTGTTCGCCCGCAAAATCTCCCGTTGTCTGATATTGGAAATGTTGTAATGGCGGAATTGGAAAAATGGCATAAAACATACGGCGGGGTAGCATTGTGTTCATACGTTATCATGCCTAATCATTTGCATATTATGGTTTTCATTTCTGCCGATAAATACGGGCGACCACAGGTCGCCCCTACGGTAGATAGGATGGTAAAGCAATTTAAGGGAGCTGTCACCAAAAAGATAGGACGTCCTATTTGGCAGAAATCTTTCGTGGAACATGTAATCAGAAACAAACAGGATTTTGAAACCAGATCAAAATATATCTACGAAAACCCTGTTCGATGGTATTACGACGAATTATATGCAGAAGAATAGGGACATGGGCTTTGCCCGATGCCTTTGTAATACAAAGGCGACAGTCTGTCGAAAAATATCTTTTTCGTCCGCGCTTCACAATTAAGAAGGAAACACCTCGCGTGCCTCCTTCTTTTTGATTATAATTTTATTTAAAACTCTTTACAAACGAATCTCCCCGTGCTATAATAGTAAAGTGAATTTTTTGTCAAAATAATTTTTCTTCGGAGTGGAATCATGAAAAACCAAAAAAACATCAAAAAATTTACGCAAGATATTTTGTGCGCTATCGTTGCGGGAATCATCGTAGGCACTGCCTATCATTTCTTTCAGAATAGCAACGGCTTTGCTCCCGGCGGAGTCGGCGGACTTGCTACCATTACGCACCATCTGTTCGCGGGCAAGGTAAGTTGGTCCATTTTAATGATTGCGTTTAATTTGCCTATTTTCATTCTGCTCAGCGCATTCGTTGACAAAAAGCTCGGGGCGCTGTTGAGCCTTTATATGGTCGTACAATCCTTTACGCCCCGCCTTTACGAGCTGATCGGCGCAAAACCGTATAGCTTGGCAAATAACCAAGACGATTTCAATATCGTCTTCGCCTGCATTGCCACGGGTGTCATTTCCGGATTTGGTTTTTCTCTCATGTTGCGAAGATTTGGAGCAAGCGGTGGCACTTACGGTATCTCTGCTCTTATAAAAAAAGCAAAGCCCGATATGAATATTGCTTATATTTCCTTTATTATGGATGCAAGCGTAGTATTCATCGCCTTTTTCGTGTATGGAATGAAAATAACCCCCGTGATCTGCACGCTGCTGAACCTGTTTGTGGCAAATATCCTTGTGGATCGAGGATTAAGCGGAATGAAAAACGGATATAAGTTTGAAATTATTACAAACCGTCCAAATGAATTATCCGAGGAATTGATGACCCGCCTGCGGCATGGCGTCACGAAGATCCAAGTGCACGGCATGTTTTCGGACACCGATAAATATATGCTGATTTGTATTATCAACAAAAGACAGATCGGCGAAATGATGAAGATCATCAAGTCCTATCCCGACACCTTTGCCAGCTTTGAACAGGTCAATGAAGTGTTTGGAAACTTCAAAAGACGGGTTTAATTCGTAAAATTTCTTAAAAATATTTTTCTTTTGCGATATCATTCAGTTGGATACTTTATCTTATTTGGGAAGGATCTGACACCGCGCGGTGTCAGATCCTTCGTTTTTTTGCAATTTTAACATATTTAACAAATCGGCTTGACTTCCCTCTTTTTTTCGTGTATAATATAACTATCTTATTGTCAACAAAAAGGAGGCTTTTTATGAAAAAGGAAAAATCCTTAGATGCAAACGGGCATCGCAAGTTTGGCATACGGGACAAGCTTGCTTATGCCGCGGGAGACATCGGCTGTAATATGAGCTTTTCCCTCAAAAACACGGTTCAGACCTTCTGGCTTGTGTTCATGATGCTCGAAACAGGACTTCTCTCCATTCTTCTCCTTCTCGTTCAGATATGGGATGCGGTAAACGACCCCTTGATCGGTTCTCTGATCGACAACGATAAGAGAAAATACAAGATGGGCAAGTTCAAGACCTACATCTTGATCGGCGCTTGCGGTCTTCTCGTCGGCGGTGCCGCGGTATTTCTCCCATTCCCTAATGCACCCGTAGTTCTGAAGGCTGTCCTTTTCATTCTCGGATATATCGTTTGGGACGCGTTTTATACCGTCGCAAACGTGCCCTACGGTTCGATGCTTTCTGTTGTCACCGAGGACGTCGGTGAGCGCGCACAGCTTTCCACTTGGAGATCCATCGGTTCGATGATCGGAAATATGCTTCCGAGCATGATCCTTCCCATTCTGATCTGGCGAAAGGTCACCTACGATGGCACGACCGACTTTTTGAGCAAAATTGAAATTCCGAAGGATGCCGCAGAGAAGTTCAGCGCCGAGAATTTTCACAGCAATCCCTTGACGGGCGAAGCCTACGAAATTGGAGATGCCGTACTCAGTCCTTTGACGGGTAAGCAGCTTGAAATTCTTTTAGGCGAACGAGTATTTTGGGCAGCTCTGATCATGGGTGTGATCGGATTTATGTCCTTCCTCTTCATGCTCAAAACCATTACCATTCGCGTTGACGAGAATACCGTCAAGACAAGCGAGGGCGGCGAAAAATTCAACGTGATCAAGGCGTTTGGAAAGTTCATGAAAAACCGCCCCGCCGTTGGCGCGACCCTTGCGGCAATGGGTATGTTCCTTGGAATGAATGCCGCCTCAACCGCGACAACAATCATGTTTGCAACCTATTTCAATATGGCGTCGCTGTCGGGTATCGTCCAGATGGTTGGATTCTTGCCCATGTTCCTGTTTATGCCCTTCATTACCAAGATCGTCAAGAAATTCGGTAAAAAAGAAGCCTCTGTATTCGGCACGATGGTTTCCCTCGTCGGCGGTGTGATTATGCTGATCTTCCCACTGATAAAGGATGTAACTACCGCGCTTATCGTATATCTGCTCGGTCTTGTGGTATTTGGTATCGGCATGGGCTTCTATACCTGTGTATCCTGGGCAATGATGGGCGATGCAATCGATTATAACGAATGGAAATTCGGAACACGTGAGGAAGGAACTGTATACTCGCTCCATTCCTTCTTCCGTAAGCTTGCTCAAGGAATTGGTCCCTCTATGGTTCTTCTCCTTATGGGTTGGCTTGGATATCAGTCGTCCTATGGAACCATCGGACAATCAGCCCAAACTGCACATAATATGTGTTGGCTGGTTGCGGGACTCTATATGTTCAGTGCAGTGCTTCAGTTTATCGGAATTGCGGTAATCTACAATCTTGACAAAAAGACCTTGGCTCAAATGAACAAGGATCTGGGCAGAGACGTGGCAACCGAAGATACCCCTGATACCGTCGCTTGATTTTTGACCTTTGGGTGTCCGACCGTAATATGTCGGACACCTTCCTTAAAAACAAAAGAATTTTTTACGCTAAAAAGCAAGGAGAATTTTCGTGAGAAATATTGTAAATTTAAATGAAAACTGGCTGTTTGCCAAGAACACGGCAGACGTAACCGTGCGCGAGGGCGTAACGGTCAACCTGCCCCACACCTGGAACGCCGAGGACGGCTTTGACGGCGGAAACGATTACTTCCGCGGCTCTTGCCTTTACGTCAAGGAGCTAAAGGCGGCTGACCTTCCCAAGGCAGACCTCTATTATCTTGAATTCAAAGGAGCAAACTCTTCCGCCGACGTCTACGTGGGCGGTAAAAAGCTGGCGCACCACGACGGCGGTTATTCCACTTGGCGCGTCAATATTACCGATGCGCTCTGTGAAAAAACCGAGATCGCGGTGATCGTGGATAACGCCCCCAACGAAACGGTTTATCCTCAGATGGCGGACTTCACCTTCTACGGCGGTCTTTACCGAGACGTCGATCTGATCTGTGTCAACGAAGCCCACTTCGATCTGGACTACTACGGCGCACCGGGTATCAAGATCACCCCCAACGTAAACGGAACGGACGCTACCGTTGAGGTCGAAGCGTTTGTGAAAAATCTCAAGGAAGGTCAATCTCTCGTTTATACCATCTATGACAAGGATGAAAACGAACTTGAAAAGATCGAATCCACCGAGATGAAGGTTACCTTTGAGATCAAGGACGTTCACCTTTGGAACGGACGGAAGGATCCTTACCTCTACTGTTGCGAGGTAGAAATCATGGAGAACGGCGAGGTGCTTGACAACGTTTGCAACCGCTTCGGCTGCCGTACCTTCCGTATCGATCCCGACCGCGGCTTTATCCTCAACGGCGAGGAATATCCGCTTCGCGGCGTTTCCCGTCATCAGGACAGATGGGGCGTGGGCAACGCACTGCTCCCCGCCCATCACGAGGAGGATATCGATCTGATCTGCGAGGTGGGCGCAACCACCATTCGTCTGGCGCACTATCAGCACGACCGGTATTTCTATGACCTCTGTGACGAGCGCGGTCTGGTCATTTGGGCAGAGATCCCCTATATTTCCAAACACATGACGGGCGGACGGGAAAACACCGTCTCTCAGATGACCGAGCTGATCTCCCAGAACTACAATCACCCCTCCATCGTGGTTTGGGGACTTTCCAACGAGATCTCCATCGGCGGCTCAAACGACGATCTGCTGGAAAACCACCGTATCCTGAACGATCTGGTTCACGAAATGGATAAGACCCGTCTGACCACCATCGCCGCCGTTTCCATGTGCAAGATGGACGATCCCTATCTGCTGATCCCCGACGTGGTATCCTATAACCACTATTTCGGCTGGTACGGCGGAGAAACGGCAATGAACGGTCCTTGGTTCGACAAGTTCCACGAAACCCATCCGAGCATTCCCATCGGTTGCTCCGAATACGGTTGCGAGGCGCTCAACTGGCATACCAGCGACCCGAAGCAGGGGGACTACACCGAGGAATATCAGGCTTACTATCACGAGGAGCTGATCAAGCAGCTCTTCACCAGAAAATATATCTGGGCAACCCACGTTTGGAATATGTTCGATTTCGGCGCGGACGCAAGAGCAGAGGGCGGAGAGAACGGACAGAATCACAAGGGTCTGGTTACCATGGACAGAACCTATAAGAAGGATGCCTTCTACGCCTATAAGGCATGGCTGGTTTCTCCCGAGGTCGATCCCTTCGTTCACCTGTGCGGCAAGCGATATATTGACCGCGTAGAGGACGTCACCAAGGTCACCGTTTATTCCAACCTGCCCGAGGTCGAGCTGTTCGTAAACGGCGAGAGCATCGGCAAAAAGACTGCCGAGGATCACTTCTTCTATTTCGACGTAAAGAACGAGGGCGAAAGCGTGATCGTTGCCAAGGCGGGCGAGCTTTCCGACGAAGGAAAAATCCGCAAGGTTGCCGAAATGAATATGGATTACGTTCTGGTGGAAAAGGGCGCGGTCCTTAACTGGTTTGACATCGATGCCCCCGAGGGTCGCTTCTCCCTGAACGACAAGATCTCGGATATCATGCAATCCAAGCGCGGAAAGATGTGGTTCGTCGGCGTTGGACTGAAGATCAAGAAAAAGATGGACGCCAACAAAAAGGACAAGGCGGAAGGCAAGAAATCGGGCGGCTTCGAGGTGGATCTGAAAGCCGACGGCGGTCTGATGCAGATGATGGGCGGCTTTACCGTGCTTCGCTTGACCAGCATGATGGGCATGATGAATATTTCCTTTACCAAGGAAGAGCTTTTGAAAATGAACAAAAAGCTCAATAAGATCAAAAAGCCCGTGAAAAAAGATTGATTTCACACACAAAAAAAACGGCAGAAAAAAACTCTGCCGTTTTTTAATGCTTATTCTCCTACTCCATTTATCTTGTCCATACTATCTTGTCGAATAACCTTTCTCAACTCCTTTGTCCATTCGGACCATTCCGCGTTTTTTTGACCATATGTAAGATTTTCCTCGTACTCTCTCGGAATCCAAGTTGAAATATCCGCTTCATTATGAGCGATCAATGCTTCCATATTATCAAGTGACTTATATAATTTTGCCTCATCCGTATCCATCGCTTTCATTTCCTCAAAAAGAACAAATAGTTCCTCTTTTGTGGTGGTCGGCAAAAAGGAAATCAGACTTCTTATGGCAACTTCTTCATTTTCTTCGTCCGCTTCGTTTTTTAAGAAAGCCGGAATATCTCCCGTTATTGCCTCTCCAAAATCGTGGACTAAACACATTTTAATCACTTTGTTGATATCCAATGTCGGATATTCGTCTGCACACAACATAGCCATAACAGCAAGTCTCCACGAATGCTCCGCAACCGACTCTTGTCTGCCACTTGAAGTCCAAGAATGACGAGTATTGCATTTTAATTTTTCTATCATATTCAAAAAGTCAATATAATCTCTATGGTTCATTTTGATCTCCTTTTCTATAACGAATGTGTAGGATAAATAAGCCCTTCTCTCTATTTTTCGACATACAATTCATCATAGCACCAACGAGTAGGATTTTCGTAGATATATCGCAAATGTTCTTCGTAATCCTCGCGATTGCGAATAATATGATCGTTGGAGCGATATTGCCAAATGTTCTTCCCACATTCTTTATTGCAAAATCTTTTAAAAGTTGATAAAAACTTCGCGGGAATTGTATTCTGAACTGTAGGGACCGGCGTCCTCGACGGTCCATTTTCATTGCCCTTTACCCATAACAAAATATGAATGTGATTGGGCATGATCACGTAACTCTCCACCGAAAGATCATTATAAAAATTATTTAATTGATTGATATATTTCTCTGCAATTTTTCCATATTCGGTTAATTCGATTTTTGGACCGCCGAGGACGTCGGTCCCTACAATACGAGAAAGAATACAGCGCCGTTTCTCGGTGCAGATCGTCAAAAATATAACTTGATTACTGTTATAATCTGCGATCTTTAATCTCGTTGTCTTTCTGTATTTTCGTTCTTCCATTTCCATCACCCACCCCATTATACCACAAAATCGGCAGAGGAGCAATCCTTCTGCCGATTTTTTATATATTCGTTTGCCTGTCGGGGCAATTACGCTCTGTTTTGGTTTTCAAACTTTCTTTTTGTTTTGCTGATCAATGGGCGCCCCCACGATAGGTTATGTATTCTTTGTAGGGGTCATTCACGAATGACCCGCGGGCGATTCTTGAATCGCCCCTACGAAATCACAATATTCTTGTGAAAAATCTCATAACCGATTCTGCTATTATTATTTCTCCAACCCGTGAATAAATCCCGTCACGTCGGCGGAGCAAACGTCGCCGCCGATCACCCGATTGCGGTAAACGAGAATGTTGGCATAGACCGTCCCCTCTGCACCCTCGTAATTGGTGACCTCGTATGTATATCGCATGACCTTTTTCTTTTTGTAATCGGAAAGATCCAACCCCTGCCGCTTTTGGATCTCGTTATAGCCCGTAAAGATCTTGTCAAATTCCGCGGGGATCGTCACCTCAGCCGTCTCCACAGGTTCACTCTTGACCTCCCAGCCGAACTGTCGAAGGAATTCGATCCGATCCTCCGCCGTTTTCACGTCATCGTATTTGATTTCGGCATCCTTTGACACCGAGGCGCTTTCCCCGTACGCGGGGACGAAGGCGATCAGGGTAATCAAGGTAACGAGAGCCACGCAGATCACCGCGAAAAATTTCAACGTGCTCGCCCGTAAGGAATAAATAAACATAAAGAATCCTCCCGATCCGTAATAGTTTCTACTGCATTATATTAGGACGGGAGGATCAATATGCTATTTTCAAAAAAATCAATATGGCATGCTCTGTGAGCGAAAATAAAAGCGTTTTTCACGGGCAGACACGCTGTACGCCAAGCCGATCAGCATATACAGCGCCAAAACCGACGAGCCGCCGCAGCTCATAAAGGGCAAGGTAATGCCCACCACGGGCACGGTGGCAAGACACATCCAGAGATTTTCCAAGGTTTGCAGAATGATAACGGCGGCGATCCCACTGCAAATGAGGCGTCCCACCGTATCGCGGCAACGGTACGCGATCCAAAGCAGACGGCAGGAAAGCACCACCAACGCCGCGACCACGAGAAAGCCCCCCACAAAACCGAACTTCTCGCAAACCGTGGCAAAAATAAAGTCGGTATGGGAAGCCACGAGATCCTCGTAGATCCCGCCTTCCATCAATCCAACGCCAAACAGTCCCCCTGCCGCAATGGCGTCACGGCTCATCAAGGGCTGTCTGCCCACGTCCTTGGGATCAAGCTCGGGCTGGAATCCGAACAGGATTCGATTTTGCTGATACGGCGCAAGGAAATTCCAAAGAAGCGGAAAAGCGATCACCAGAAGAACCAACGCCCCCACGAAGTACCACACCGAAAGCCCCGCGCAAAACAGCATGATGGCGATGATCCCAAAATAAACCAAAGCAACGCCAAGGTCGCCCGAGGCGAGGATGAGTCCCACGATCAAGCCCGCGTGTACCGCCAAGCCGAGAACCGTCAAGGGACGGTTGATCTTGTCCTTTACAAGGTCAATATGTCTTGAGAAGGTACAAAGAAAGGTGAATTTCACAAATTCCGAGGGCTGAATGGCAATGCCCACCACGGGAAGATGCAGCCAGCTTTTGTTGGCAGTCTCAATATTCTCACCGTTGCTTCCGAACAGAAGCGTGATAGCAAGGAGAAGCGCCGAACCAATCAGAAAAACCACGGAGAACCGATCCACGAAAAAGCGGTAGTCCAGATTTGCCAGCACAAACGATACCGCTATACCCAAAACGGTCATAGCGATCTGCATTTTCAGCTTGCTCTGCCCGAAATTATCCACCGCGCCGAAGATGGTCAGAATACTCACGAAGGACAAAAAGGTAGCCGCCCCGAACAAGATCGGGTCGATCCGCTTGATTCTGTCCTTCAAGGACACACCGAAGATTCGCATAAATTCCCCCCTTCCCTATCTTCCATGGAATAAAAGGGGAACCCCACTTGTGGTTCCCCTCTTTTTCGCCGTCTAAACGGCGAAAAATTCACCCTTCGGGCGCTTATTGACGATTGGGAATTTCGTCGCCTGCGGGCGACGACCGCCGATCGCGGCGGCTCCGACAAGCCTTTTGAAAAAGGCTTGAGCGAAAACTTTCCGCACGAAAGCACACCGAAAAAACGATCAATACTGTCTGCCGAACACGACCATATGCTTTGCGGGCTTGCCACAGCAAACGCATACGTCGGACAAATGCTCCTCGACGAAGGGAATGCAACGGGACTTCACGCCGCCCGTTTCTTCCTTCAGCTGATCCTCACAAGCGCTGTCGCCGCACCACATCGCCTTGATAAAGCCCGGATGGTTCTCGGCAATATCCAAAAACTCCTCGTGAGTACGCGCCTCGCTCATCTTTTCCTCAAGATTCTTCAAGGCTCTCGCGTACAGCTCGTCATGCACCGCCTGCAACGCCTTTGCCACCTCTTCCTCAATGTTGTCCAAGGAAACAAAGGTCTTCTGACGGCTCACGCGGCTGACCAGCACGCAGGAATTGTTCTCAATGTCACGGGGACCAAGCTCCAAACGAAGCGGAACACCCTTCATCTCGTACTGGCTGTACTTCCAGCCCGTGGAGTTGTCGCTGTCGTCCAGCTTCACGCGGAACTGCTCGCCAAGACGCGCCTTCAGCTCGTTTGCCTTCTCCAGCACGCCTTCCTTGTGCTGCGCTACGGGAATGATCGCCACCTGAATGGGCGCTACCTTGGGAGGCAAAATCAAGCCGTTATCGTCGCCGTGAGTCATGATGATCGCACCGATCATACGGGTGGACACGCCCCAAGAGGTCTGGTGAGGATAGCACACCTTGTTTTCACGGTCGGTATAGGTAATGTCAAAGGCTCTGGCAAAGCCGTCGCCGAAATAGTGGGACGTACCGCCCTGCAACGCCACGCCGTTGTGCATCATCGGCTCGATGGTATAGGTCTCCATCGCGCCCGCGAACTTTTCCTTCTCGGTCTTTCGTCCCGTCACGGCGGGGATCGCCAAGGTCTCACGGTAGAAGTCCTCGTAGCACTTCAGCATCTGCAAGGTCTCTTCCCTTGCCTGCTCCTCGTTTTCGTGCATGGTGTGACCTTCCTGCCACAAGAATTCCGAGGTGCGAAGGAAAGGACGGGTGGTCTTTTCCCATCTGACCACGTTGCACCACTGATTATACAGCTTTGGCAGATCGCGGTAGGAGTGAATAATATTCTTATAGTGATCACAGAACAGTGTCTCGGAGGTAGGACGGACGATGAGACGCTCGGAGAGCCTGTTCTGTCCGCCGATGGTCACGATGGCGCATTCGGGCGCAAAGCCCGCCACGTGATCCTTCTCCTTCTGCAACAGACTTTCGGGAATGAACATGGGCATGTACACGTTCTCGTGTCCCAGTCTCTTAAAGCGAGCGTCCAGATCGTGCTGGATATTCTCCCAGATCGCGTAGCCGTAAGGGCGAATGATCATACAGCCCTTCACACCGGAATAATCCACCAGCTCCGCTTTCTTTACTACGTCGGTATACCACTGAGCAAAATCCGTATCCATCGAGGTGATCTGCTCAACCATTTTCTTATCGTTTGCCATAATTCAGTCCTTTCGGGTTTTCATAGTTCTCCATTATAATATATAATTATAAAACATTTTTTCGCAATTGTCAAGACGGCAAGCGCGATAATTTCCTCAAAAGCACCATATTTTTGCAAAAAAACGGGCAAACTATCCGTATTACGCAAACGATAGGAGGCGCGTATGCAAGCACCCGCAAAAACCGTTACCCTCTGTGGAATCCCCTTTGAAAATCTATCCCAAGCCGAGGCAAGAGAACGGATCGCTTCCCTTTTGCTTCACCGCCATTCCGCAACGGTCTTTACCCCCAATCCTCAGTTTCTGGCAAAGGCGCAAAAAGACCCTTCTCTTGCCGCCCTGCTCCGTACTGCCGATCTCCTGCTCCCCGACGGAGTGGGGCTCACGCTGGCGGCGCGGCTTTGCGGAACGCCCCTCAAGGCGCGGCTGACGGGCATCGACACGGCAGAATGGCTGCTTTCCTACGCCGCCGCCCACGGACTTTCCCTCTTTCTTCTGGGCGCCGCCCCCACCGTGGCAGAACGGACGGCAGAGCAGCTTCAGGCGCGCTTTCCTTCTCTGCGGATCTGCGGTACGCACCACGGCTATTTCGACAAAACGAAGGATAGCGAGGAAAACAAACGCCTGCTTACCAAGCTCCGTCAAGCCGCCCCCGATCTCCTTTTCGTCTGCTTCGGCTTCCCCGCACAGGAAAGATGGATCGCCGAAAACGCGCATGGGATCCCCTCTCTGCGCCTTTGCATGGGGCTTGGGGGCGCGTTCGACGTGTGGTCGGGGAAGCGCCGCCGCGCCCCCCGAATTCTTCAACGCTACGGCTTGGAATGGCTCTGGCGCGCACTGCGCGAGCCGCGCCGTTTTCCCGCGCTCCTTGGCAGCACCGCCGCCCTCTGCCGCATCATCGTCCGTCAAAATCAAATCCTTCACAAAACGGAGAACCGACACCCCTGAGGATGTCGGTTCTCCTTGTTTTGTAAGACGCTTCACCCAAATCGGATCAGCTCTTGATGAATTTATCGTACTCGTGATAGTAGTCGTTATCCATAACGATTCTCAAATCGTCCCAGTTCAGCTTCTTCGCCAGAACCACACCCAGCAGGCTCTTTGCGTTCACCGCAAATTTATTGCCACTCTGCAACGTGATCTGTCCCTTCAGCTTGGTGGAAATGGCAACCAGCTCCTTGGCGTCTGCCATCGTATCAATTTCCACACGATATACATATTTTCTTACGCTTTCATTCTTCTCGCTCATTGTTGAATTACCATTCCTTTCAAAAACATTGCACGAATTTTCTTCGTTTGTATTATTTTACAATTTATTTTTGAACAACATATGACGAAATCATTGACAGTTTGTAAAACTGCACAAAAAATATTTTTATTTTTTGTGCAAAACAGACAAGCGCATTGTAGCCGTCTACTCAAGAGTTCTCATCTGTCTCCTTCTTTTTTGCAGACGCCATTCGTTTTTGAACGATCTGGTAGATGAAATATCCGACGAGACTGACGACGGCGGAGATGGCAAAGAATACGATGGTCTGCACCCAGCGGTTTTGTCCAAGGGCGTCTCCCCCCACGGTAGAGATCAGCACCGACGGCAGACGGCAAAGCCCCGTCAGAAGCAGATACATGGGGATACTCATATCGGTCAAGCCGATGATATAGGTCATCAGATCCTTCGGCGTACCTGGGATCAAAAAGAGGATCGCCGTAGCCAAATTTCGCTTGGAGGGATCGTTCAGAATGGGCAGAGATTCCAGCTTTTCTCTGGGATAGAAGGATTCCACCAGCTTTCGTCCGAACCGTCTGGCAAGAAAAATAGAGCAAACGCTTCCAAGAAGGATTCCCACAAGACAGACAAGCGTACCGAATACCGCGCCGAAGATATATCCGCAGGCGATTTCCACCATTTCTCCGGGAACGAACGCCACGATGACCTGCACCGCGCACACGGCAACCATAACGATTGCTCCTATCACGGGGTGCTCGTCCGCCCACGCCCGAATCAGATCGGTGTTGCTTTCGCTGAATTCCTTCTTCAAAAACCATACGCCGATCACAGTCAAAATCACCGCCGCAATCGAAACCAAAGAAAGGATCGCCCCCGCGACTTTTCTGGAATAATGCCCCCGATCCTGCAGTGTCTTGTCCTCAAATGCCTGCTTGACCCGTTCCCTGCGTTTTCCCACGTCCGCCCCCCCCTTTGCCGTTCTATATCAGTTATTATACCACATTTTTCTTTTTCTTGCACACTTTTTCGATAAAAAATTAAAAATTTAACCGCTTTTTGCCGAAATAAAAAACAACGCAGCCGTAAGAAAATGATCCTGCTGCATTGTTTTTTTACAGTTAGAGAATTACGACTCTTCCTTGCCGTCGCCGTTCCGTTTCTTTTCCTCAAGAGCCTCGTCCATTCCGCGCCGCTTTTCGTTTTTGATCTCCCAATGAATGATGAAAGAAAGAATTGCGCGAAGCACAATGACGATGGCAAGCGTTCCAAGCTCTGCAAGCTCTCTTACGATTACGGTATTTACGATCTCCGCGCCCATTTTAAATTCAAGCGCGAGAGCGAGAGTATTTCCAAGATTGATAACGATATTGGTTTTATGCTTATTCTTCAAATTGGAAAGAAGTTGAATCAACGCCCTGAGTGAACCGATAATGATGATCAATATACCTACCAATTCAAGAGTATATACGGTAAATTCGGCAACGAAATGAAGAATACTTCCATAGCTTTTCATAAAAACATTCGCAAAATTCATAATGCCTCCCACAAGACCTTTTTCAGGACAATCGTCCTCGAATCTATTATAGCATAATTTATCAAACATTTCAACAGCTTTTCGGTTTTTGTGACTTTTTTGAGTATCGGTTTCTATGTATTACATACGCGCCATACTTTCCTGCAAGCGCTTCATTTTCTGCCAATTGTAAAAGCCGTAGAGATCGTTGGCAAGAAACATCACGAAGCAGAAGATCATGGGAAGATAGGAAATATCCCTCATCGTTGCCAAGACCCAAAGCACGATCAACACCAGATCGTTTGCGGCATAAGCAAGGGCGTAATAGGGGCTTCGCAAAAAGGTCAGCGCCGACGCAAGAAAGCTGGTTGCCACCGACAGCGTGCTAAAGCCGAGGTTTGCGGTATACAACGCCCTCAGCAAAAAATAAAATCCAACCGTTACGCCTGCGGTTACGAGACACGTCAACAGACATTCCTTTGCACCCAATGCTTTCCGCACCTTGACCGTCGATCCGTTTCCCGAAGGGTTGCGGATCCACGCGATCACCGCGGCAAGGGCGGCGGGGGCAGACATACCGAGATAGGTGATCATTTCCCCGTAATACTGCTGCCAAAAGGAAACGATGCCGTACAGAATGGCAAAAAAGATACAAAGCACCTGCCCGAACACGTATCCCTTCGCCACAAAGATCAAAGCCGTCACCCCCACCAGCGAGGCAAGCAAGCTCACCACACTTCCGTCGGGGGACAGACAAAAGGATAAAAACACCACAACAACAGAGCAAAGCCATAGCGCAAGCTCAAATTTTGTCAGGTCGCGAAAAGGATTTTTCAGTTTCATGGATTCGTTTCCTCTTTTTCGTTATTGTATCGTAAAAACCGTTTCGCGTAGCCGCACCGTCGGCAAAGCTCCTCTGCGGCGCGGTGGCAACGGAAGCCCTCCGCGATGGTCCGAGCACGGGGGGAAGAAAGGATCTCGGCAAGCTCTGTCTCGAACAGATTCCCCAAGGAGATCACGCCCTCGCTGTCCATACAGCAAGGCACGACCGTTCCGTCCGCGAGAACGCCGAAATGATCGATCAGTCCGTAACAGGTGACCTTCCCGTCCCCAATGGGCGCGGTAAGATCGGGCCATTCAAACCGATCCCCCCATTCCAGATGAAGCTTATCGTGAATGCGAATCCCTCTGGTGTTTTCTGCCCACTCTCCCGCAAGGTGAGAGCGCAGATATTGGAAAATCCGATCGTTTTTGCCTTCGTCGAAACCCCGATTCCAAAGGCGAAGCACTACGATCGTCCCCTTGGCAGAGGCTTTTTCGGCAAAGGCGACGATCTCGCCAAGATACGAAAGCAACGCTTCGTCACTCCCCGTCTCAAAGCTGTGTACCGAAATGCTGACCTTGTGCAAGGGGGCGTTAAGAAGTTCGGATTCTCTTGCGCGCAACAGCGTGCCGTTGGTGGTCAGGATCGATCGAAGGCCCGCCGCTTCCGCCATACGCAAAAACAAGGGCAGATGGGGATGAGTCAACGGCTCGCCCATCAGGTGATAGTAAAGATATCCCGTTTGCGGCTTCAGCTGCTCCAAAACACGGGCAAACTCCGCCTCGGTCATGCGACGTGGGGCACGGTGATGTCCGTGGCAAAAGGAACAGCGCATATTACAAATATTCGTGATCTCCACGTAAGCCTTCGCGTACATTTCTCCGCCCCCTTCGTTGATTTTTGACCCATTGATTTCATTCTATTTATCATACCATAAAACCGCGATATTTTCAATAGAAAACGCGAAAAAGGACACCGTAAAACGCCAAAAACGTTTACGGTATCCTTCGAAATTCAGCCGATGGAAAGAATGATCTTTCCCGTGTCGGTCTTGACCTCGCATCTGCCGCCACTCATGGTTTGGGGCACTTCAACGCGCCCCGTGTCACTTTCGGCAAAAAAGATCTTTTCCGAGCAAAGCGTGCCCGTTACGTCTCCCGTGTCGGTTACGATGGAAAGCTCCGCCGCGTCACAGCGCTCTAAGCTCACGTCACCCGTGCTTCTTTCGATCTCAAACCGACCCGACGCCATCACGCGGACAAGGGAAAGATCTCCCGTGTCACCGCTTGAGATCAGATTTTCACAGCTCACGTCGGCAAGCCTTGCCTTTCCCGTGGAAACCCTTACCGTCACGTCACCCGCGCAATTCACCGACGAGAGCGCAACGTCTCCCGTGGAAACCGAACAGTCAAGCCGTCCTACCGAGACGTTTTCCACGGTAACGTGTCCCGTGCTCAATCCGATCTTTGCCACTCCCGTAACCGACGCATAGCACTTTACGTCTCCCGTACTGCCCGATACGTCCATACGCTCAAAAGAGAATTGCTCGGGCACGGTCAGGTCGCCCGTGTCGGTTTTTACCGTAAGCGCGCCGTATGCCCCCGCGGGGATCGAAACCGTTATTTTGGGCGCGCCCATATTGATGCCGATATGCTCGTACCATTTTTTCGTGTTTGCCACGTGAATCGTCAGCGTGCCGTCCTTCACCGACACCTCGTGCTTCTCGTTTTCTCGCTCGTAGCACACGACCTTGCTCGTCTCGGAATCCGAAACGATCAGATCGATATCGGCAGTATCAGTCACGATGGAAATGCCTTTGAATTCTTCTTCGATCACGTAATCGTTGGTTTCATACCGAGCCGTGGTCAGCTTTCTGAAATCCCAATTCAAAACCGTCATCACCCCCACGAAAATCATTCCTCCCGCTACCACGAGGGAAGCCGCTACGATCAGCCATACCGTCACTTTCTTACTCATCTTCCTTCTCCTTTCTCACAAAGCACCGCTTGATGCCAAGGACGATCTTCCCCGTCAGCCACAGCGTTCCCTTCGTCGCTTCCAAGCAACCAAAGAACAGGAAGATCGACAGCCCTGCCGAAACCAGCCCCACGCCGATCATCAACAGTCCCGATACGGAATTCCCGACAACGAAAAATAGCACGCCCGCGGCAATCCCACCAAGGAAACACGCGCCAAGAGACACGTCTACCGCCCAAATGGCAACGATCACCGACCACAGCACCGCATACAGCGAGATCAGCACCGCAAAGGCGGCGATCAGAAGCGACGCCCAAATGGGCGATCCCACCGCAAGAAGCACGATCTCCCACGCCCGAAGCCTTCTGCGGGGCTTGACCTTCTCCTTCACCAACGCCGACAGAGGAATGTCCGCAAGGATCTGCGCCGCGATCTCGTCCACAGAACCCAGCTCCGCCACCGCTTCTTCTTCCGAACACCCTTCCTCGATCCGATCTTCGATCGCTTCGGTGTAAAAATCCAATCTTTCCCACGCTTCCTTCGGCGGCAAGCCCGCAAGCTTCGCCCGCAACGCGTGGATAAATTCCCGTTTAGTCATTCTTCTCGTCCTCCCTCGTTACAAATTGATAGATCGCCATTACCTCGCGCCATTCCTCTCGAAACGCCTCCAAGCGGCAAATGCCCGCTTGGGTAATGCGATAATATTTCCGCAGCCTGCCGTCGTGCTCTGCCGTACGCACCGTCAGCATATTGGCAAGCTCCAAGCGCTTGAGGATCGTATATAGCGTGGATTCCGACAACACCACGTAGGGCTTCATATCCTTGATGATCTTGTAGCCGTAGGAATCTTCGTTTTTGATTGCCGCCAGCACGCAAACGTCCAAAAGACCTCTCTTTAATTGACCGTCCATACAATGCCCCCTTTCACGATATACATCATATCACGAAGTATAGGCTTTGTCAAGGTTTTTTTGAAAATTTGTGACAAAATTCAAAGAAAAAGCCCTGTGAAAGGTAATTCACAAGGCTATTTTTTCTCTTGATGAGAATATTCGATTTTGGCTTTTTAAGCTGTTATCGATTGGGCTTGGACAAAAAGCTCATTCCCACTCGCTTCTAACTTTCTTCACCTAAACAATTTCGTTTAGACAATTCAGCTAACAATCTTTTCCAATTATTTTAGTTGCATTGATTTTTTGACTGCTATAATGGACTACATCTGCGATAACTATTTTCTTAATGGCTAATATTGTTTTAAGGTTTACGCTTTCAGCTTATAAACGCGATTCTTATTGCCACCCTCGGCAATAATGATTTCATCATCCACCATTTCGGCAAGAATCTCTTTTGCTCTCGTAGGCTTCAAGCCGAGAAGATCGGCAATTTCGGTACTCTTGGCGGAAATATTTTCGGTAAGATAGGAAATAATTGCTTGCTTATGTGCGACGGTTTTTGCCGCCGCTTTTTTATCGCCGTTTTTTATCGCCGCTTTTTTATCGTCGCTTTTGCCAATTATCAGCGATAAAATAATTCTATCGGGCTCAAAGCTTTCGTTAATAATAGGAGCAGACCAACCTTGCTTTTTCCAAACGCTGAAAATGTTCGGTATACCGCTACCCGCGCGCTCACCGACATCGATAAGGTTGAACATCTTGATAAGCGTGCTGTTACGAGGGTCGGAAACGCCTCCACTCTTTGCCGCCTCCACGTCGATACGGAAACCGCCTGGGTTGGAAAGAGTGATAATATCCTTCTTCTTTATGATAACAAGACCTTGTCTGCCGTAATAATCGGCGTTTATCAAGCAGTTTGCAAGAGCTTCTCGAAGAGCCTTGTGTACGGGTGTATCGTCAATGCGGTCGCCGCCTTCGAGCTTGAACGGAACTTTAATATCCTGCGTGATCTTGTTGTAAACGCGGAAATAGAAATCGTAAACGTTTCCACTCCAATCGCCCGACGAGGATACGATACGGTCTGTCCAACGTGTGTTGGGATCAAACTGCTCTTGATAGTCAAGGAAATACGCGGGAAATTCTTTTACGATCTCGTATTCATAGCCAAACATCAGAAGTCCTGCGGCGGTAGGGTGCATCTTTCCGTCGCTTGATCTTCCAACCGCACCGAGCTTGTAAAGGAACTCTACGTCTTCAAGCTCCTCCCAAACGTGTCCCGGACGGTAGGTCTTCATACGGATACGGTAACGCTTCACACTGTCGTAATCGAAAACATCAAGATCCATGTTTTCAAGCACGAGCATATCCTGCGTCTTGATTGCGGCATCGCGCATCATCGCCCCAACTTCTTCTTTGGTACACTTGTAGTCGCCCTCACCGTTGCGGCGGTAGCTTCCCGAAAGAGGATTGCCGTCGATATATACGGGCTTATCGCTACGCTGTGCGCGGGGTACACGGATAGCTACAATATGCTTTCCGTCGATATCCTCGATGGTTACGTCCTTATCGGAGAGAATATTGGCACTGACCTTGTTCGCGTTGTTGACAATATCCCAAAAATCTTTTATCAGCTTTTCGGGATCGGGTAAGTCAACGGGGTGCAAGGACTTGTCCGCGTGTTCCTCAACACCGAGCAGAATGATACCGCCGAGAGTGTTGGCAAACGCGGAATAGGTTTCCCAAATGCTACGGGGCAGACCGCCGATTGCCTTTTTCGCTTCAATGCGGTTATTCTCTTTGTATTTTTCTATGTTAGTAAAATCAATCATCGTAAGACCTCCACATTATGCGTTCTCATCGGGAACGATCTCGACAATATCCCCGATCTCACAGGTCAGAGCTACACATATCTTTACGAGAACGTCGGTTGTAACAACCGTACCTTCCTTGCCCATTTTCGTAATGGTAGCAAGGCTGAGTCCTGCGCGCTCCGCGAGCTCTTTTTTCTTCATATTTCGGTCAATCAGAAGTTTGAATAAGGGTTTATAACTTGCAGCCATAAGTCACCTCAAAAAATTACATTATTGCAATTTATATTATATCACATAATATTCCAAAAATCAACACGTAAATCAAAATATTCGTGCGATAATAGGAATTTCGGATAATATTATAGAGTTATCACGCCAAAAAGACCTCTCTTTAATTGACCGTCCATACAATGCCCTTTCACGACATACGTCGTATCACGAAGTATAGGCTTTTCAAGGTTTTTTTGAAAATTTGTGACAAAATTCAAAGAAAAAGCCCTGTGAAAGGTAATTCACAAGGCTATTTTCTCTATTTGAGAATATTCGATTTGTTTTCCGACTGTTTTGAGTTGCTCTGTTCCAAGCATAACCGCTATAAGCACGTCAGGACTGTCGGGGCGGAAACGCACCCGAACAGTCCTTTGGCTACATAACGATTATTCCTCGATGCCTGCGTCCTGCGCCGCTACCGATGGCTCAGCATATATCTGCTCAGCGCTTCTTCTGCGGCGGGGCGATCCCATAGGAATGCAAGCGACCGCGATAGCCGCCACAACAGCAATCACAGGAGCAACTCCCACGGATACACTGTACTGCAGATCTATAGAATCCGCATTAAAGCTGGCAACATATGCTACCATTATAGAAAGAGCAAGTACGACAACTGCCCCCAACACCGCGATAACCTTTGCGGGTATGGTCCAACGCTTGCGCGGAGAATACTCACACATAAGAGCAACAAGATTTTGCCAGATAACTATTGTAGCGCCAAGCGCCGCAAGAATAACGCAAAGACCTCCCATGCCAAATAACCACGATATCTCATAAAGACCGTATCCAAGAACAAGACGTGACAGGATACTGACGTTTTCATATACCTCGCCTCTCTCATAGTTTATCTTTTTATAAATAGAGATATTCGAGTACATTGCCTTTATTTCTTGATCTATCGCATTTTTTGTCTTTCCGGTCTCTACTATCGCCTTTGCCTCATCCTCAGACAAATTCAATTCGGAAAATATCGCAGAGGATACGGCGGTATGTGCCTCGACCTTCTTCTCCTTCTGATCGAAGACGGTATCAACGGTAGTAACGATAACAGGCAAGAATGCCGCCACCAAAACAACGGTAGCCAAAACAAGCGAGCAACACCGCTTCATTACAAAGCCAACAGAATATTTTACTCCCTCCGCAAATATTCTGTAAAGCACCAAGCCAAGCGCAACGGCAAAAACGATACACAGAACTACTGTTTGAAACGCAGTGAGCGCCATTGATAAATCCGGAAATGTAAGCCCGTATGCGCTAACAAAGGACATCGAAGCAAGTACAAGCAGAAGGGGTACGGCTATCAACGTCTTCACGCTGACCTTATGAAGATCGCGTATCTTATCGGTAAAGAGCGAAACAAATGCCAAAGCAGAAAAGATAAGCGCGCATACCGCCGAAAGCATATACACGATGCAGAGCAGCGCAACACCGATATAGGCAGGCTCAAAAGGAGTATCCTCTGAACGCAGATCAAGTCTTATCTGTGACTTACACTCGTCGGAAATCAACTTATCGACCCTCTTTCCCGAAAGAAGCATCATTACCACCCGATATATATCCTCATCAGAGGTAGATACCAGCTCGGACTCCTCCATCTCCTCGTCATTAAGCATATGCATAGCATCAACTGCCATAACAACACCGTCAATAGCGTCAAACTCAACATCCACCTCAACATCCATCCCAAAATCATACATGTCGGCTTTTACAGTGAACATCGGGAGAAATGCCGAGACCACAAGCAGAATACTCAACGCAAGGATAAAAGAGCGCTTTACCACCTCTGCCGCGAACAAACCTCCGCGAGCCTGTTTTTTTCTTCTTCCATCCGAGCGAGCCTCGTTTTTAACGCCGGCTCCGCATACAGGACAAAAGCAATACGAGCCATTTATCTCACTGTTGCAATTTGAGCAAACAGTACCATCACACAAAGCAATTCTTTCGTTTTCCATAAAATGTTCCTCCTGATCATATCAAAGACCTTATCAAAAAGCTCGACACGATTGAGCTTTTTTACATTATACCATATTATTCCTGCGTTTTCAAGAGGATAACACTTTTTTCACAGAAAAACTTATCCTTGTTATTTACGCCAACCTTTTGTCAAAGGTCTCTTATTGCGCCCGAGCGTTCAGCTACAGGCACTCACGGTTACTTTTCGCTATGCGTTTTTAACAAGACAAACAGCGTAAAAAGACAAAATCAAATATTCTGTACGGTGTTTAGAATTGAGGTTTTGAAAATTTATATTTTTTAAAAAGAAAAGACCGACAAATTGGCTTTGCAGGTCTTTGGGTATTTTGATTGATAACAATGTCGGCAAAAAATTATAATACCAATTCTATCCATTCAACCGTCAAAGTGTTGTCACACTGCATCGGTTGTAGTTACGTATTTTTGTCATTCATTTCTTCCAATTCTTCCACCGTAAAACTTTTTTTACAAACCGGACATTCAAACTCATACCAAGAAATTTCGACATCTCCTGTTATAGTATTCCTATTAATGTGAAAACTGTAATTCTTGGCTTCTTTTGATTTGGTATTGATAATTTTTGAAACTTTTTTTCGTTTGAGTTTTACTTTGCAATCAACACATTTATGTTTTTTGAAGAACGTGCCTATAACATCATTACAAATAAACTTCTTTCCATTCATACAATAAATCCTCCAACCCTGCTGAAACGAAAAATATCAAACCATTAAAATTGATCAAATTTGTTTGTTCTTTAATGTTGTAACCGTTGAAACGAGCATACGGCGAAGTTCTATGCATTCCTTTTGAAATTTTTTGAAATCCATTTCACTTATGCTATCTGTTTCATACAATAGCTCAAGCCAATATTCGCTCTCGTTACATTCTTTGAGTGCAATTTCAAACTTCGAAATAAAGTCCTTTGTTCCTTGTGCGTACTGTGCTTCGTGGATATTTGCTCCAACCGAAGTGCCGCAACGCAAAAGTTGATTGATTAAAGCGCCTTCAACACCGTTTTGTTTCATTTTTCTACAAAGGAACACTATGTCTTTGGCAAATGCTTTGGATTTTTTCCTCAATATGCTGTCTGCCATAACGAACTCCTTCCGTTTCAAGTTATGAGTTTAGAGGTATGATGCAACTTCGTTGCAGTTATGAGAGTGCTTCGCACTCGTTATGATATGATCGCCCTGTAACTTCCAACTGCGCCGCAGGCGCATCATAACTACGCGAAGCGTATCATAACTCTAAACTTGCCGAAGGCGATCATAACTGATCGAATGGGAATGAGCAAAAGCTCATTCCCATTCGATCGTCCCAACGGGCTTGGGAGTCAGGTCGTACAGCACGCGGTTGATTCCTTCCACCTCGGTGGTAATTCTATTGGTGATCTTGTGAAGCAGCGCGTAGGGGATCTCCTCGATGGTCGCACTCATAGCGTCGGTGGTATTGACCGCGCGAATGATGGCGGGCCACCCCTCGTAACGGCTTTCGTCCTTGACGCCCACGCTCTTGACGTCGGGAACGACGACAAAATACTGCCATACCTTGCCCGCAAGACCGTTGTTGGCAAATTCCTCCCGCAGGATCGCGTCTGCCTCGCGGAGCGCGTGCAGACGGTCACGGGTGATCGCGCCAAGACAACGCACGCCAAGTCCCGGACCGGGGAACGGCTGACGGTAAACCATCTCGTGAGGCAAGCCAAGCGCTTCGCCCACCACGCGAACCTCGTCCTTGAAGAGCAGCTTCAGAGGCTCTACCAGCTCAAACTGCAGATCCTCGGGAAGTCCGCCCACGTTATGGTGAGACTTGACTGCCTTTTTGCCCTCTGCCTGCTTGATGCTTTCCAGAATATCGGGATAGATCGTTCCCTGTGCCAAGAAAGACACGCCCTCCAGCTTTCTTGCTTCATCCGCAAAGACGTTGATAAATTCCTTACCGATGATCTTTCTCTTGCTTTCGGGATCGGAAACCCCTGCCAGCAGATTCAGGAAACGGTCGGTGGCGTCTACGTAGATCAAATTGGCATCCAACTGATTACGGAACAGCTCCACCACGTTTTCGGACTCATTTTTCCGCATGAGACCGTGGTTGACGTGTACGCATACCAGCTGCTTACCGATGGCTTTGATCAGCAATGCGGCAACGACAGAGGAGTCAACGCCTCCTGACAGAGCCAGCAATACCTTTTTGTTTCCTACCTGCGCGCGAACCTGCGCGATCTGCTCCTCGATAAACGCATCGGCAAGAGCCTTGTTCGTGATGCGCTCCATCGTTTCGGGTCGTCTGTTGTTATCCATAATGGATCCTCCTGATTTTTTAAAATTTCATGCCGCAATTCTATTTTACACCAAATATTTTATCACAATCCGCAAAAAACGGCAAGAGTTTTTTTCTTACTTCTTCAATTTTTTTGCATTTTTTCCGTATTCGACAAAAGCGTACGGCTACTGTCGTCCGAAAATGTAAATTTTTTCACGTTTTTTACTTATGGTATCTCGTTCCCCTCAAAATATGGAAGCTCCGATACACCGTTTCCAAGAGAAGCACGCGCATCAGCTGGTGAGGAAAGGTCAGCCTTGACACGGACAATTTCATTTGACACGCCTGCTTCACCGAATCCGAAAGTCCAAAGGAGCTTCCGATGATGAGGCAAACCTCTCCGTGGGATTCCCCGATCCGATCCAGCCGTTCTGCCAATTCCTCCGAGGAAAGCTGTTTCCCCTCCACGCACAGAGCGATGCGATACGCCTTGGGGGGGATCTGCGCGAAGATCTTCTCCGCTTCCCTTTCCAGCGCTTGACGGATCTCTCCCTCCGTGGGATTTTCCGACAACCGTTCTTCCTTCAGTTGAACGATCTCCAATCGGCAAAACGCGCCCAGCCGCTTTTCATACTCTGCCGCCGCGTCCCGCCAATAGGCTTCCTTCAGCGTGCCGAGGGTAATCAGCTTCACTCCGATCATTTTTCTTCTCCTTTTCCGTCTATAACAGCTCGGTGGGACAATCGGGGGACGCCACCACGATCCGAACCGTAGGATCGGAAACGGCACACGTTGCTTCCTCCAGCGCCAGCGTCGGCTCATTGTTTTCCTCGCTCAGGTGCGCCAAGAGAAAGGCTCTTGTACCTCCCTGCGCCAGCTCCGCCGCAAACGCCGCACTGTCCGCGTTGGACAAATGCCCGCGATTGGAGCGAATCCGCTTTTTCAGCTCGTAGGGATAGGGACCCTTCATCAGCATTTCCTCGTCGTGGTTGGATTCCAGCACCACCGCCTCGCAACCGAAAAGCCCCTGCCGTATTTTCTCCGACACGTATCCGATATCGGTTGCCACCCCAAAGGCGTGAATCCCGTCCTCATCCGAAAACTCGATCCGATATCCAACGCTCATACGGCTGTCGTGAGGCGTGCGGAAGGAACGAACGGTCATCTCCCCCACCGTCACCTCGTATTCGGTGTCGTGACGGACGAGACTTTGATGAACGGGACTGTCACAGTAACGGTCAAACACCGCCGCGGACGTATTCGTCATATGAATGGGGATCGGTCTTTTTTTGGAAAGAACCTCCAGCGCCGACACGTGATCGTGGTGATCGTGAGTCACGAAGATCGCGTCGATCTCCGAGAGGTCCGCGCCGATCTCGGTCAAGGAATGGCAAAGGGTTCTCGTGCTTTTGCCCGCGTCGATCAAAATGGCGGTCTCCCCCACTCGGATATAGACGGAATTTCCTCCCGACCCCGAATATAGTGCTACAATTCTGCAATGTTTCATTCGTTTTCCTACTTCGTAAACAGTTCCGCAAAAAACGGGATCACGAACAACTCCATAATATCCATGGCGAAGGTGAAAAAGAAGGCAAAGATCGGAATGAGCAACCACCGTGAGCGATCCTGCCGCCGCTTACCGTCGGCGATAAATTCTTTTTTCTCCTCGTCGCTCCACTCCACAGGCAGCATATCCGCCGTAATTCCCTTTCTCGACAGTCCGCGATTATAGATCACGTACGACAACAAAAACGCGGTCGCCAAAATCATGTAAACGGCGAGGACGACCTCAAAATAAGGATAGCCCATCAAAAACCGATATACGCCGAACACGGTCGCAGTCACGACGATAAGTAAAATCAAACGAACGACCGCTTTGCGGCTTGGCTTCTTCTGCTCATTTCCCTCGCCTTGGGTTTGAAGATTTTTCACACGTCTCCTCCGTCAAAAGATTTTCAGCGCGCCTTCGGGACGAATCCGAAGCACGATACACTTTCCTTCTCCGAATACCGAATCCATAACCCGACGGAAGCCGTCCACCTCGGCGGTAGGAACGAACGCCTGAATCGTTCCGGCAAAGCCGCCGCCGTGGACACGCCACGCCGCCCGTTTGCCCGCGAGATAACCGTCCGCCAGACAAAGCGCCAGCGACAGTCCCTGCTCGGAAAGGTTTTTGGTGGTATATACGTTTTGCAGATAGCAGAACGAGGATCTGCCCGATGCCAGAACCTCCGAGAAGAAGCCGTCCAAGTCGCCCCTTGTCAGCGCGTCCTTCTGCTTTGCCACTCTCTTGTTTTCATTCATGAAATGAAGGGCGCGAAGCACAGCCCGATCTCCTACCGTCTCGCGAAGCGCGGGGATCGCTTCTATCAATGCGCTCTCCTCTATCTCCCGCAGGACCGCCTTGCCGAAATGCGCCGCAACCGCCTTCATTTCCGCGGGAACGGAAGCGTAATCGTCGGTCAGATCCGCATGGTTGCCCCCCGTATTGACAATACAGAGGTTGTATCCCTGCTCGGTAATATCAAAATCCACCTTGTCGATCACGGGTGCTTGGGGGTCCTTGAAATCAATGGCAACGATGCCCCCGACCGCGCAAGCCACCTGATCCATCAGTCCACAGGGCTTGCCGAAGAATACGTTCTCGGCGTACTGCGCAAGCATAGCGATCTTGACGTTATCCACCTTGCCGCCGTTATATAAATGACTCAGAATATTTCCCACCATATCCTCAAACGCCGCCGAGGAAGAAAGTCCCGATCCCTTCAGGACGCTTGAGGTAGTATAGGCATCAAAGCCGCCGACGGAATAACCGTCCTTACGGAATCCCGCGCACATACCCGCAACGATGGATTCGGACGTACCGAATTTTTCGGAAATGGGCGAGTCGTAAGCCTCATAGTTCACCGAATCCTCGGGAAAGCCCTCACTCTTGATACGAATCGTGGTGTCGTTCCGCTTTGCCGCAACCGCAATGATATCCAGATCGATGGACGCGGCGATCACGCAGCCGTGATTGTGATCGGTATGGTTACCCGAAAGCTCGCTTCGCCCCGCTACGGAATACAGCGTGATCTCTCGATCTTCGCCGTAAAGGGTAGCAAATTCGTCGATTGCCTTGCTGTAACGAGTCTTTTGCGACTCCACTGCCGTCTCACCGTAAAGATGAGTAAAAACGTCATTCAAGCCGCCTGCGGCGATATGCGCCTTCAACTGTTTCGTATTCATAATATGGACCTCCAAAGAAATCAAGCTTCATGCTCTTATTATAACATTTCCCCGTGACAACTGCAAGAGCTTTTTTGAATTTATTTACATTTTTTTGTGTGTTTCCCTTGAAAAAAATCAAAAAATATACTATAATAAAATACGGATCGATACGATCCCCGACTTATCCCTCAAAAAGGAGCATCTCGTGAGTTATTTCAAACGATTTACCAACGGCTGCGCGATCTTTGCCGCCCTTTCGGCATGGCTCTACGCCTTGATTCAATTGATGGCTTTCACCCCATCAAACGATATTTCCCTGACCGAAAAGCTCAAACTTTTCTTAAAAGGAGATTCCCAGCGCGATTATTCCATGTATCTGACCTTGGGGCTTTTCTTCGCCGTCTCCTTTGCCGTCTCGTTGCTATTCAAAAAGCTTCCCGCGATTTCCTTTGCGGTGTCGATCCTGCCCGTACTGGCAACGATCCATCAACTCATGGCAAAGCAGCTCTACGAGTATCCGATGATGTACGTCGTTCTCGGAGCGTTACACGCCATCGGCTCGCTGGCTGACTGTATGCTTGCGGACAAGCGAGGCGCGCGGTGGCAAAGCGCCCTTGCCGCCTTCTTCTCCTCGCTGATGGCAAGCGCCGTTCCTCTGTATATCTTCCGTTCCATCGGCGCGCTTGCGGCGCGGTCGAAAGAAGAGACCTTGAATTACTTTGAAAAGGTCATCGTCTACTCCATGCCGAAGGATGCGGATACCGATGTCTTTCTTCGGGTTGCCATTTTCTTTGGCGTTCTTGCCATTCTCGCATTGCTCCTCAAAGAGCTTCCCTTCCTCACGGCAATTCTTTCTTTGATTCCGTTTGGATATACGCTCTATCTTTGGCACGCGGGACTGCTCCCCGTCCACGGAGCGTTGATCGTAACCGTGGCAACGATCTGTTTCCTTACGCAGATCGCGGTGATGCTTTCCGCAAAACCCAATCGCAATGAACTCAAGTCATGACCCCCAGCCGTGCTGGTGGCTTGCACAAGCCCCCTTGGGGCATTCCACACGCTGAGCCTATAGGCTCGTCGAATTTTCTGCCACTTGCGGCAGTCGCCCTACCGCCACAGATGTGGCAACTAACTTTAAGCCTTCCCCCATGGGGAAGGTGGCGGCGAAGCCGACGGATGAGGAGATCACCGTTTGTGTATCAAGCTCCCCTTCTCCTCATCCACCGCAAGCGGTCCCCCTCGATGTTTTGCTTGCAAAACTCGACGCCACTTGTGGCAAGACCCCGCTGGGGAAGGCTACTTGATTCCTCGCTTCGCTCGGATAAATAATCCGAGCAAAGCTAAAGCTTTCCCGAACCACCAGCACTGCTGGTGGTTTTCGTTTCACAATAAAAACACGGCATCCTAAAAGCAGGATGCCGTATTTTTATCGTTTGATCCAATATCAATAGCCCTTTTTCTTTTATTTCGACAGCGCGGCAACGCGGCGCGCACGCTCGTAGGCCTGTCGGAAATATTCCTCGGGCGTCCACGCGGCGTACTGATCGTGGGTGTTCTTGCCGGGTTTACTCTTTGATGTCAACTCAAAGGTAAGAATCCCGTCGTAGCCGTCACGGGCAATGCGATCCATGATCCCCTGCCAATCGGCAATGCCGTCAAAGGGAAACAAATGAGCGTCGTCAAGCCAGGTTACCTCCTTGGGATCGGTCATGCCGAGGTTATCGTTGAAATGCGTCGCGATCAGCTTGTTGCCGTAGCGCGCCATCACGTCCTCACTGAAATTATAGCACATCTCGTGTCCCGTATCCCAGCAAAAGCCGACGGCAGAGGAATCGCCGAAGCGTTCCATCACGGTGTGAAGATATTCGATCCCCTCCACGTTTTCAAAGGCAAGCTTCACACCAAGCCTTTCCGCTTCCTCCACCAAACGGGCAAAGCGAACAAGCCCCGGCTCGCGCGGGGTGTGACGATCCATTCCCTTGATCGGGTGAACGATCATGATCGGCACGTCAGATGCCTTGCAATCCCGCAAGCACTGAAGAAGCACGTCTGTATACGCGTCGCCCTCGTCTCCTTCGTCCCACAGCTTCTCTACCGAACGAAAGGGTCCGTGAATCGACTGATAGATAAGACCCGCCTTGGCGATCTCCTCGGCAAGCCCCTCTGCGTCAAAATCGGGCTTCCAATTGGTAAAGCAAGCGTCAAAGCCTGCCGCCGCCGCGTAACGGATCATTTCCTTTTCGGTAGCGGCAAGACCGCCGCCGATATTGATCCCTAACTTCCATTCCTTCATGTCGAGGCTCCTTTATTGCTTTTCGTTTTTTATTTGAATGATTACGATCTCCGGCTCGTTGAAGATCCGAGGAATTTTCCCCGATTTTTTCAAGCCCGTGCTGATCACGAAGCGATCCTCCGCCACGCCCGCGGTATATTTGGGGAATATCCCCTGCCCAGGCGCAAATACACCCCGTCCGAACAATCGCCATTGACCGCCGTGGGCGTGACCGCTGACGATCAGATCGATGGGCAGCTCCCTCAGATACGGCTCGTAATATTCGGGGTGATGGCACAGCAGAATCCGAGGCGCGTCTACCCGACAAAACTCCGTAAGCCACTCTACCTTGGGCGCTCTGCCCTCGTTGATCAAGCCCGAGCAAAGTCCGCCAAAGGCAAGCCCGTCCTTCAAAACGAAGGAATCCTCAAGGAAGGTAACACCCGCTTGCGCGATTGCGTTCAGATCCTTTTTCGCATATTCTCTTTTTTTCACCGCGATGCGCCACACGGGACTCCAGGACCGCACGCCGCCGTCCTCGTGATTGCCCGTGGAATAAAAGGTAGGCGCGATCCGCGCCGCCCCCCGAAGCAACGCCAAGGCATTCTCGTGTTCTTCGTCCTCCGCCCCGTCCAGTCGCTCAAAAATATCCCCCGGCATCAGAATATAGTCGGGCTTTTCCTCCTCCAACACCCGCAATACGGGCGCGGGATCGCCTCCGTGGAGATCGGATACCAGCGCCATACGAAGAGGCTTTGGGAACCTACCCTGCGGCAGGGTATAAACCGTCTTTTTCATGCTACTTTCCTTTCACTCGATACCATAATCCTATTGTACCGCAAATCCCTTTTTTTGTCAAGCGATCTGTTTCAAAAAACAGCTTCCCGAAGAAATCGGAAAGCTGTTTTCTTATCCTTTTTTAATCTTCTGTCTGCGAACATCCGTTCCCTTAAAGATCAAGGGTCGGTATTCACCCAGCAGGCGGCTGGTGATTCTCTCGCTATATCGCGCCTCCAGCTCCTTATAGGACAAATTGGTATTGATAACGGTACAACGCCTTTGATTGATCCGCTGATTGATCACATCGTAAAGACAGGACAGCGTAAACTGATTGGTCATTTCCGTTCCGAGATCGTCAATAATAAGAAGCTCCGCCTCGGCATAACGGGAAAGATCATGCTTCGCCTCCACGCCGTTTCCGAAACGCTTCGCCTCAAAGTCGCCAAGCATTCCCACCGCCGTGACGTAAAGCACGTCAAAGCCCCTCTCGATCACGGTTTTGGCAACTGCCGTAGACAAATGGGTCTTACCCAAGCCCGTAGCTCCCACCAGCAACCAATTCTGATAGGTATCCTTTTCAAAACGCTCCGCAAACTGTTGCAGCCACGTCACGTACCGTTGCATTGCCTCGTATTCCCGAGGATCGGAAGAACGGTAATATTCCAAGGAAAAATTGTCAAAGGATTGGGTTCGGATCAGCCCGCCGAGTCCCGAGGATTCGTACCCCGCCAAAACCAAGGCACGCTTCATGCACTCGCACATCACGGTATCCACGTAGCCCGTGTCACCGCACCGCCGACACTCGTACTGAACGTCCGAATAGGTTTCGGGATAACCGCCCGCGCGAAGCAGCTCGCCTCGCTTGGCTTGAAGCGCTTCGTTCCTCTTACGGATCGCGGCAATTCTGCTCTCGGTATCCACGCCTCCCTTGGTGATGGCTTCCATGATCTCCATGCCTGTTTTCGATAACAGGCGGTCGATCTCCCACACCTCGGGGATCTTGGCGTGAAGCTCGTTTCTTCGTGCCTGCGCCCTCTCTCTTGCCCGTATGTATTTTTGAGAAAATTCCGTCTTGATGCGAACGTAATCCTCTTTGTTGTAGCTCATACCAACTCGCCTCTCTATACTCAGTTTTCCTCAAAGCTTCGCTGCAACGCCGCCTCAAAGAAATCGTCAATATCATAGCTTTTTGCCAAGGAGTCCCCTTCTCCCTTGCGGTCCTTTTGCTCACGCAAATACCGTTCGACCTCATCCGCCGTCCGCAAGCCCTCCGTATACCATTTTTCCAGAATGCTGTTGGTATACTTCGGTACGGGCTTCTGAATACTGTCAACGGTAATATCGTACGCCAACCGAATCACCTCAACGTCGTACGCATAGGTTTCAGTCCACGTCGTAAACAACCGTTTTTCGGTTGCGGTCATCTCCCGATCGGAAGCGCCAAACATACTGCGAATCTTTGCGATCACCTCGCCCGAGCGCTCCATACGGTTGATACGGTCCAATACCGCCTCGGTTTCGGTGATCCCCGCATCGTGCAGCGTCAGCGCCACCTGCTCCGCATACCGAAGGGTCTTTTTGCCTTTTCCCGCAATATACGCGAGAATGGCAAGCGCCGCCTCCTCCTCAAAGCCAAGCTGATCGACGATCCCCACCAGAATTCCCGTGTCGTAGGTGCGGAACACCTTGCCGAGAATTCTCTGCGCTTCGTCGATAAACCACGCGGAAACCTTGCGCTTTTCCAACAGATCGGCAAGCTCTGCCGAGGTGTAGTTCTCCAACGCGCCGCTTCGCTCCAATGCGCCGTTCCGATGCGCCGACGGCATCTTTGACGTCTCGTGCTTGACGGGATCGGCTTTCTTCGACGCGGTTTTCGTACCGCCGTCGGACTTTGCCGTTCCCAAAAGCCCCGCGCCGCGCCAGAATTTCAAGGATGCGTCCACCTCGCTCTGCGCAAGTCCCAAAGACGCGGCAAGCTCCGTTGCCGTACAGGCATCAGACGATCGCGTGAGCATCAATACCGCCGCCAATACGCAAAGATCGGTCTTGTCCGCATTCTCAAACACGTCCCCGATTCCTTGGGGCAGACCGCCATTCCCATATTTGATTGTAACCTTCGTTACTTTTCCCATGGTTTTTTCCCGTCTTTACCGTTCTTTCTTTTTTCCTGTTCCATTCGTTGCGCCACCTCAAAGCAAAGCGCCATCAACGAATCGCCAATGTGAATGTTTTCTACCACAAGGCTGTCCGATTCCAGCTCAGTCCCCGTGAAATTCCAGATTCCGTACACGCTCGTTTTCTGCAAACGGGCAACGATCTCGTCGATACAGTCCTTCGGCATCGTAAAGATCACCATATCCACCGAAAGACTCTTGATTCGTTTTTCAAGCTCGTTCATGTGATACACGCGAACGTTTCCGATCTTTTTCCCTACGACCGTCTTGTCTACGTCAAACATGGCAACCACGTCCACACCGCGCTGCTCAAATACAGGACAGCGCACAAGCGCGCTTCCCAGATTTCCCGCGCCGATCACCGCCGCGCGAAAACCGATGCCAACGCCCAAGATCTCACAAATTTTCGTATATAAATAATTGACGTTATATCCGTACCCCTGCTGCCCAAAGCCGCCGAAGCAGTTCAGATCCTGACGGATCTGGGACGCCGTTACGTTCATCATTTTGGAAAGCTCCAAGGAGCTGACGCGAGTCTTTCCCATACGGATCAATTCCCGCAAATACCGAAAATACCGAGGCAATCGGTTGATTACCGCAGGGGAGACCGTCGGTCGGAGCACTTCTTTTTCCTTGTTCTCCTGACGTACGCTCTCACTCATTTCGTCCTTTTCCTTCGATTCATAGTCTGTCACTGATTGTTCCGCCTTTCCGTCGTCTCCGTCAATCCAAAGCGGATGCATTCAGAGACGTGTCGGCAAAATTGCCGTCCAAATATTCAAAATAACCTGCCGCCGCTACCATTGCCGCGTTGTCGGAGCAAAGCGAGAGAGACGGCTTGCAAAACCGCACTCCGTGCTTTTCGCACAACACTTCAAGACCGTGTCGGATATGAGAATTTGCCGCCACGCCCCCTGCAAGCACCAAGGTTTTCGCACCCGTTTGCCTCAGCGCCGCGTCGGTCTTTTTTACGATGGCGTCCACGATCACCTTCGTATAGGACGCCGTCAGATCCTCGTGGGACGGCTCGATCCCCTTTTGTCTTTGTCCGTTGATATAATTCAGCGCCGACGTTTTCAGACCGCTGAAGGAAAAATCAAGGGTCTCCCCCACAAGGGCGGGAGAAGGCAGCTTGACGGCGCTTGGATTTCCCTCATACGCCAGCTTGTCCATTGCCGCGCCCGCGGGATAAGGCATGCCGATCACCCGTCCGATCTTATCGAACGCTTCGCCTGCCGCGTCGTCTCTCGTCCCGCCGATCTCGCAAAAGTCGGTGTAGGAATCCACGCGATAGAAGGACGTATGCCCACCCGAGATCACCAATGCCAAAAAGGGCGGCTCCAAGGTCGGCTCTTCCAGATACGCCGCCGCCACGTGGGCTTTGACGTGATTCACCGCCACAAGCGGAATGCCGTGAGAAAACGCCAGAGATTTCGCAAAATTCACACCTACCAAAAGCGCGCCGATCAAGCCGGGGTGAGAGGTCACCGCCACACACCCAACGTCCGAAAGGGTCACACCCGCTTCTTCCAGCGCGCGATAGGTGATCCCGCTTACCGCCTCAATATGGGCGCGGCTGGCGATCTCGGGCACGACACCGCCGTATAACCGATGTATTTCGATCTGTGACGCCACGATGTTGGAAAGGATTTCACGCCTTCCCCCCTCGAAGCGGATCACCGCCGCCGAGGTTTCGTCACAGGAGCTTTCCATGCCAAGAACGATCATAACTCCCTTTTCTCTTGCGGCAATGACAAAAGATGCCGCAAAGAAGCTTCCTTTTTCATTATTTTTGATTGGTCCACACCATCTGTATCCCATGCTCGGTGGGCTGACGGTAAAAATTCTTTCGGATTCCCACCTCGGAGAATCCTGCCGAGCGATAAAGTCCTCGCGCAGGCGCGTTGGACTCCCGCACCTCTAAAAAGACCGATTCGATGCCCCTCGCCTTTGCCTCGGACAGCAAAGCGGTCAAAATTGCTCTGCCGATTCCCTGCCGTTGAAAGTCGGGGCAAACGGCAACGTTGGTGATGCTTCCCTCGTCCAATACCGTCGTCATACCGCCGTACGCCACGACGTGTCCGTCCGAAAGCGCCACCGCGCCAAAGTTGTTCTCCTCGGTCAGAAGCAAAAGACTGTTTTCCGACCACGGCTCCGAAAAGCAAAGCCGTTCCAGCTCCGCGATCTCTCCAAGATGCTCCCGAAGAAGGGAGACGACGCTGATTTTCATCACTCAATACCCGAAGGTTCCACTCAGAGAATCGTCGTTTTCGATCCAATCCTCTACGCTGATGACGCGGAACTCGTCCTTCGTATCCCGTACGATGACGGTAGAAATACCCGCGTTGATCACCAACCGCTTGCACATCATACAGCTGGACGTACCGCCGACGATCTCTCCGCTTGCGGGATCGACACAAACCATATACAAGGTCGCGCCCAGCATCCGTTCCCGCGCCGCCGCAATGATGGCGTTCGCCTCAGCGTGAACCGAACGGCAAAGCTCGTAGCGCTCTCCGCGGGGAATGTTCAGCTTGTCGCGCATACAATAATTGATATCACTGCAATTTTTTCTTCCTCTGGGCGCGCCGTTATAGCCCGTGGAAACGATCACGTCATCCTTCACGATGATCGCGCCGTACATTTTCCGCAAACAGGTAGACCGTTCCGCCACGGTCTGGGCAATATCCAGATAATAATTATGTTTTGAAACTCTTGCCATCCTCATTTCTCCCATCATAGAAAATCGCGACAAAAACGCATACATAAATATTATACAATAAACCGAACCATAAATCAAGGCATTTTTCCACATTTCTTAAAAAAAGCAAGGAATCGGTCATAAGAAAAAGAATTTTGAGACATACTGTAAAAAAAGACACGGAGGCTGAAAATTTGGAATCGATACAAAAAAGCAAACCGTCCGATGAAATGATCTATCCCTTCGGCTTCGGCTTTGCGCTCATGGAAAACGAGGCGGCAATGGCGTATTTCCGTTCCTTGGACGATACGCGCAAACGGGCGCTGATGAGACAGGTCATCGCCATTGGAACCCCCGAGGAAATACGGGGATTTGTAAAAAAGCTTGGCGGAAAGGGAGCAGGCGCTTCATCTTCTCGCACCTAACAAACGGCGACTGTCTTGGCAGCCGCCCTTCTCTTTTATGCGATTTGACGAAAATCAGATCGGAGTATTGACAAATTCATAGGCTTATTGTATAATAAAAGCAGGAAGAAATTTCCTAATTCAAAAAAGGAGGGATCAAAAAAGCTTTATCACGAAAACAAGTCCGAAAAAGAGATTCGAGAAAGGAGAGATTATGAAAATGAAACGGACGCAAAGAATGAAAATTACCGCGCTCTTATTGACGCTCGTTTTACTGCTTTGTAATTTCCCGATTCCCATTTTTTCAGTGGAATCGGGAGCAGAAAGCGCGAAAGATTCCACAATTCCTGCTCAAACCGTCGCCGATTCGGTGATGGAAAATCCCGACGCGGAACAGGACACCGAGGGAGAAATATTTGAGATCGTATCCCGACGGGAGAAGAACGTCAAGCATTTCCGTATGCCCGACGGAACGGTGCAGGCGGTGGTCTACGGAACGGCAGTACACCGCAAGGACACAGACGGAGTATGGCAGGATATCAACAACAATTTATCGGCAAACGTCAGCAAGGTCAAAAACGCCTATGCTACGGATGACCTTCGCCTGATCTTTGCCAAGCAATATTTGCCCAATGAGCAGTTGTTTGTCCTCAACGAGGACGGATATTCGGTGGCAATGAAGCTGATGGGAGCGCCCTTGAGTACGGGAACGGGATTAGAGCTGCAAGGGGCGGCGTCGGTGACGACGGTGACCAACGCGCCGACGCGAGAAGCAAGCTCCACCTACCGCACCATAGAGGAAGCCCAGACGGTACGGAACGCAAGCTCGATCACCTATACCAACGTCAGAGCCAATACCGATCTGGAGTACGTGCTGACGGGTGACAGCATCAAGGAAAACATCATCGTCAAGCAAGCGGGCACTTCGTATACCTACGACTTCGCGCTGACGCTTTCGGGACTGACCGCTACCCTGCGGGCAGACGGCTCGGTTCAGCTTTCGGACGCGGACACGGGAACGGAGCAGTACGTCATTCCCGCGCCCTATATGTACGACGCGAACGGCAATTATTCTTGGGACGTTTCCTATACTCTCACGCAAACGGGAGGGGGCGCGTATCGGCTGAAGGTCATCGCCGACCCCGACTGGATCAACGCCGAGGGCAGAGCCTTCCCCGTGACCGTTGACCCGACGATAAAAAAAGACGTGGTGTTCGATACCTACGTAGAATCTTACAATCCCGATACCAATTATGGTTTTGAGGAGGAAATCGTTCTTGGCAGTCATACGGTGGTATATATTCGTTCGAATATGCCAAGCCTTCCCGAAAATACGACGTTTTGTTCGGCAAATTTATTCTTGTATTACCATTATTACGACTACGTAACGAGTGGTAGCCTTACCGCAGGTATCTATCGGGCAGTTGCACCATGGGATCAGCGGCAATTGACATGGAACACGGCAAATCAGAATGCCAACATGGGATTGGATACCATTTGCTTGGGCACGGCTAACTTTGATGCGACAGACATATTGGATTTTGTGACGTTTGACGTAACCGAGCTCGTTGGCGACTGGCTTGCGGGAGAGGAAAATTACGGATTTGGAATCAAATATCTTTCGGGAATGAACAGCTCGGTGATTTTGACCTCCTTCGATGCCATGGCGGCTGATTATCCCTATTTCCATATATCCTACCGCGAAAATTCCCTTATTCCCAATGGCGTATACAAAATTATCAATACGAAAACGGGAAAGTATTTGGACGTACAGTACGGCGTACATACGGCAGGCACGACGGTACATCAGTGGTCGGGAACGGATACGGACGGGAATCGAAGCCAGTTGTTTAAAATTACTTACATGACAACGAGCCCAACGTTTTATCAGCAGAACTATTATTCAGTTCGTTCGCTGTTAAACTGTAGCGTTGGCTTGGCAACGCACCCCGAGGATGCGAATGACGAGAATGCTTGGAACAAACGGGTGATCGTAGATTCTGTGCCGACGACGGATGAAATGTGGCGATTTTCGTCCCTCAATGAATGGAGCTTCGTTTATGATCCGAGTGAAGACGCATATACCATACAGAACAGCTCCGAAATCTATCCGCAATATTTGACGGCGGCAATAACCGGTTTGGACGGTTCGGATGTTTATACAAAAAGCAGTGCGGGAACGTGCTCGTATTGGAGACTTGTTCCATATACGGGAGCAGAAATCAACGGCATCGTTACCGACTCCTATCCCACGACGATGATCACTGGACAAACCTTTGATTTCAACGCGTATATGTATAGCTCGGTGGTAGGAAGAAACGGTCCTATCGTTTATGGCGTAGCGAACGAGGATTATTCCGATAGCAACAAGGCAACCATCGACGCTTCCACTGGCGTGGTGACGATGCACTCCGCAGGCTTGGTTCGTATCAGCGTGACCTTTGACGGCGCGCCGTATATCTGGTATTACAATATCACAGTAGAGCAGTCTATGGAAGGAAATTTCCATTTCAAAAACAAAGAAACGGGATTATATATGCAACCCGACAACGGTGATGAGCATTTCATGGAACAGCATAGTGACGATGGAACATCAAAACAAAATTGGCTGGTTGAACATTACGGAAATGGGTATTATACGATTCGCAATGTTGATAGCAGACTGTATTTAACGGCACCCGATAATACAACGAGTGGGTCGAATATTATAGAACAGGGCTTTTCAACGTCTACGCTTGATCGGCAAATATGGAGATTGACAGAGGTTTCGTCCGGTTCCTATAAAATACAGGCAAAAGCAAGAGAAGGAACTTCGTTGGTCGTAGTGGTTGGTACGGGAATTGGTAGCGGAACCAATATCCGTCAAAAAAACTACGAGTCGGATACGTCGTATCGAGACGAATGGAATTTAATCAGCGCAAATGATAAAGCCATCGTCATCGTACCGGGAATTACTTGCAGTCATTTGCAAACGTATGACGGAGCACATATTTGGTTTAATGATACTAAATTTACTTTGAATGGATTGGACGAGATCGCCTGCGACGAAAACGGATGTTCAATCAGAACCGATATCATACCTTATAATCCGGATAATTATGGTATTCTCAATTATTATAAGAATATTTATAATGGACTTAAGGGAACTTATCAAGAGGAATATGATATTATCTTTTTTGCCTATGATTGGAGAATGTCTTGCGCTTCTGCGGCAGCGCAATTGGAGATCGTTCTAACCAATTATGAGGATAATATTTTAGTGGCGCATAGTATGGGCGGATTAGTAGCTTCCGCATACTTAGATCGTTCCGCTACAAACCGCGCGAAGGTGGATAAATTGATCACGGTGGGAACACCGTATACGGGTGCGCCGAAAGCATTGTATGTAATAGAGACGGGAGAATTGATGGAAGGGGCTGAGTTTTGGTTCAATATGTCAGAATATGCGTTGAATATGCCTGCCGTCTATGAGCTTCTTCCTTCCCAACAATATTTTAACAGATATACGTCGTATATTAACAACGGAACTGCGATCAACGGCTTTGATTCCTCGTGGAATTTTATGAAAACCTTAGACTGGGCAAAAAAAGCAGATGGGTCTACGAAGCCGATGTTTGACGCTGCGGTGAATTTTCATGCTTCTTTGATCAATTCGGGTGTTCATATTACCGAGCATAGTGACGTGGATTGCTACAAAATCGCGGGGTACGGAGAGGAAACGATTAGCGGAGTGAATTATGATAATAATGGTTCTGTTGATACGTTGACGATTCAACTCGGAGATCAAACGGTACCGCTTTACAGTGCGCTGAATAATGCGGAACAAGGATCAGCCAAAACCTATATGATTCAGGATACACATACGGGCTTAATCAAAAATAATGACTGTATCCAATTGATCAAGAGCATTATCAACGGAACGGCAAATTCGAGTTATGCGCTATCAAGCGAGGAAGTGGCGGAAATACAAGCAAGGCAAAGTGAAAAAGTGACTGTCGTTACGAAAAAAGTACAGTCTGTTACCATTGTAAACGGTAGCGGATATGAATTGTACGTAGAGGGAAGCAAGGTATATTATACGGATGATGTAGGTGTTAAGCATTGTGTGGGTTCTGCATGGGATTTGGGCAACGATTCGTATCAGTATTTATTGGAATCGGATCAGTATTCGCTGGAGAATATAATTTCCCTTGACGAAATGTCTACAATTCGAATAGATTACAGCGCAACGGGATTATCGGATAGGGCAGTTTGTCTGAATAGTTTAAATTCTATTGATACTATTTCGCTATCAGAACATTCCGCAAGCGAACCTGTTTTTTCCGCTGAATACGTAAACGTAAATTATTGTAAGGAATGAGGGGAGATTGTATGAAAAAGACAAACAGGATTTTCTATATTTTCTCTGTTTTGATTGTAATTGCTTTTCTTCTTGTTTACCTAATCTGGGGAATAATTGATCTTAATCGCGCTTGGGGGGGCTTCGTATTTGTGGTTTTTCCTATTATTTTAGTGCCGTTGTTAATTGCTTTTGAAGAATTATTATTTTTAGTTAAATTTTTGATTGATCAAAAGAAAAACAGAACAATTCTACCTTTTAAAATTGCAGAAACTTTTTTGGCACTTTATTTGATTCTAACTTTTTTTGTAATAGTAATGGATTTAGAGGATGTAATTTTTGTATGCCAATCGTGGCTTTTGATTCCTGCGGCTTGTCTGATCGTTATGCTTTGGCTTGCGGAAGGACTTGTTTGGTATTTCCAGCGTCGCAAGGAAAAGAAAAAAGAAGTAGCTGAATCCGAAGAAGCGGCGGTATAAGCAACACACCCCCATCGGGCAACCGATGGGGGGATGGAAAACGAGTGTTTCCCTTGACGAAACGTCCACCATTCGAATGGATTACAGCGCAACGGGATTGTCGGATAGGGCGGTTTGCTTGGAGAATTTGGATTCTGTTGACACAGTCTCTCTTTCCAAATATTCTGCAAATGAACCTGCTTTTACCGCTGAATACGTAACCGTAAATTACTATGCAAAGTGAGGAGTGGATGATGAAAAAGATTGATAAAACATTTCTCCGATGGGCAATTGGTATTGTTATTGGTTGTTTGTTATTTGATTTAGCGGATGTATTATTATGTTATTTGCTTCATAATGACTTTGAAAGTTTTTTGGCT
>JAFVQC010000086.1 GCA_017504995.1 Clostridia bacterium | reverse complement strand
GAACCGCGCGAAGGGCACGCTCCGTCCTTTATTGGAAAGGCACAGCTCCTCGACCGAAAGTCCGTTTTTCGCGCAGAATTGCTCGAAGCGGGCGGGTACGTAGACCATATTGTGAGCAAAATAGACCTCGTTTTCCTCCGCACCGAAGGTATACGTAAAGGATTCCAAGGGTGTTCCGTCCTCAAGGGCGATTATTTTTCTGTTCCCCGTCCAGCTCCAATGGATCTGGTCGCGAGACACCGCCGCGCCCCAATAGCCTACCCGATTTTTGTGGGGAAACTCAAAGGTAACGGTTCTGCCTGCCGCCCCCGTAACGCGGAACGCCCAGTAGAACCAATCGCGGTCGGGACGGGTATCCCGCAGCTCATTGGCAAGGCTGACGCGGTCGCCGTCGATCTCCAACACCTCTATGTTGCCACCTAAAAATTGCTTGTCGATCTTCATGCTTTCTCTGTCCTCGTTTCTTACATGCTCTCCATATATTCTCTGACCGCATTGGCAAAGCACTTGCCGGTCTTTCGCATGGAATCCAGCGTGGTCACCACGCTTCCGTCCGCTTCTCCAAAATAGGGAGTTTCCAAAGAAACCGTAAGTCGGTTTTCGGGCTTTCTTGCAAAATAGTGCCCGAAGTCTTCGGTGGTATCCTTATTCCACTCGGTATCGGGAAGCACATCGTTAACGGGATCGTAGGTAATTGATCCATCGGTATTTTTGCTCTGAAAAATTTTCGCGAACCGCTGAACACGCAGTTTACTTTCTTTCGTATTATAAACAATAAATTCCTTATCGTGAAGACCGCCCAAATGCTTGGGGGAATGGAAGTCAAAGGCGAACAGGACCGAATTTTCGTCGGCATACCGACGGATCGCGGCGCAGGTGTTATATAAACTTTCGCTTTCGTCACGAGGATAATCTCTGTTGTGGTCGTGAGGCAGGCGGTGCTTGCCCTGATCTCCGTCCACGACACCGTCGTAATCCACGAAGGGCACGCAGACGATCTCGTAGCCCTCCAGCGGCTCGTCGATGAAGGACTGAAGCACCGCTTCCATTACGTGGGTGCCAGTGCTTTCGCAGGCGTGATGGCGAGAGGTCAGAAGGATTTTCTTCTCGCCCTTACCGAACCGCGCGAAGGGCACGCTCCGTCCTTTATTGGAACGGCACAGCTCCTCAATCGAAAGTCCGTTTTTCGCGCAGAATTGCTCGAAGCGGGCGGGTACGTAGACCATATTGTGAGCAAAATAGACCTCGTTTTCCTCCGTGCCGAAGGTATACGTAAAGGATTCCAAGGGCGTTCCGTCCTCAAGGACGCTTACCTTTCTGTTCCCCGTCCAGCTCCAATGGATCTGGTCGCAAGACACCGCCGCGCCCCAATAGCCTACCCGATTTTTGTGGGGAAACTCAAAGGTAACGGTTCTGCCTGCCGCCCCCGTAACGCGGAACGCCCAGTAAAACCAGTCTCTGTCGGGACGGGTATCCCGCAGCTCGTTGGCAAGGCTGACGCGGTCGCCGTCGATCTCCAACACCTCTATGTTGCCGCCTAATATTTCCTTATCGATCTTCATCATACGTTCCTTTTTTACATACCTTTAATATATTCTCTGACCGCATTGGCAAAGCACTTGCCAAGCTCCTTCATACTATCCAGATTGATCACGACGCTTCCGTCCGCTTCTCCGAAATAGGGGGTTTCCAAGGTGAAGGCAAGTTGGTTTTGGGGCTTTTTGGAAAGATAACGCGCGAAGTCTGCGTTGGTATCCTTATTCCACTCGGTATTGGGGGGAATATCGTTCGCGGGATCGTAAGTAATGGGGCACGCGGCAAGCTTGCTTTGCAAAATTTTCGAGAATCGCTGCATACGAGGTTCACTCTCTACCGTATTATAGACGACGGATTCCTTATCGTGAATACCTCCCAAATGCTTGGGGGAATGGAAGTCGAATGCGAATTCCACAGGATTCTCGTCCGCCAAACGACGGATCGCGGCACAGGTGGTATACAGACTTTCGCTTCCGTCACGAGGATAGTCTCTGTTGTGGTCGTGAGGCAGGCGGTGCTTGCCCTGATCTCCGTCTACCACGCCGTCGTAATCCACGAAGGGTACGCAGACGATCTCGTAGCCCTCCAGCGGCTCGTCGATGAAGGACTGGAATACCGACTCCAGCACGTGCGTGCCCGTGCTTTCGCAGGCGTGGTGGCGAGAGGTCAGAAGGATTTTCTTCTCGCCCTTACCGAACCGCGCGAAGGGCACGCTCCGTCCTTTATTGGAAAGGCACAGCTCCTCGACCGAAAGTCCGTTTTTCGCGCAGAATTGCTCGAAGCGGGCGGGTACGTAGACCATATTGTGAGCAAAATAG
>JAFVQC010000038.1 GCA_017504995.1 Clostridia bacterium | reverse complement strand
CGCCAAGACGCACCGCGCCCGTTGCGCCCGTAAAGTCTACCGTCGCCCACAGATGTACGTTCTCCAAGGTCGCGCCTGCGCCGTAGTCTGCAAGAACGCCCTTCTTGATTTCTTCCGTTCCCGCATACGTCAAGGAAACGGCTGCGCCCTCCGCGCCTACCTTCAGGTTTTTCACGGTCGCGCCGTTCAGCGAGGTGAACACCGCGCCGTTGGTAACCGTGACGGTATGGTTTGCGCCGTCCAGCGTGCCCGAAAAGACAGTGGCATATGAAGCGGTCAGGGCAATGTCGGCGGCAAGCACGTAGTTGCCGTCAGCCGCCATGGCGAGGAACTGATCCGCCGTGGTAATTTCAGTTGCGCCACCGTTCGTCGCGGCATTCACCGTAAAGGCAGGCAAGCACAAGGTGGTTACCAGCATGGCAACCGTCAAAAGGATCGCTAAAAATTTTTTCGTCGTTTTCATTTTGCCAAAGTTCCTTTCTTGATTTTTATTTTATATCTGTCTGCATGACAAGGGGGATCGTTGTTGCGCTTGGTTTCGTGAACCGATTTCAATTCTTGGATGCGTCAAAGACGATGGTATTGAGGGTCTCGGGCAACAATTCTACGTAGTACCACTGACCGTTTTCCAAAATCTGTACCTGCTCTTTGTCCGTGTTCGGGTTAACGAAGATATAACAAACCGTACCGTCCTCGTTTTCTATACAGCTCACCTGCACGGGATTTTTTCCTTTTTGGATAGAAAAGTGGGACATCTCCATCGGCTTCGTTTGTTGATCCACGTGATAGACGACGGCGTTTTCCTTCATAAACCTTGCGATATGGGAAAAGGTTTTGTATTGCCCGCTATACGAAAGCTCGTTGGTTTGACTGTTTCTCGTAACCAATCCGCCGCAGAAGAACGGTCCTACGTTCGGCCCGCCAAATTGATCCAACATCAAATTCCAGCCCGTAAACGATTTGTATCCGCAGTTCAGCACCTTGGACATCATCAGTCCCCATTTGCACCAGTCTGTTCCGTAATTGTCATACAGACGGGGACCTCCCTCCGTAAAATGCATCGGCAATGCAGGGTAAGCCTTTTGCAACGGAAGCGTATCCTCGATTCTGCCCGCGTAATAGTGGAACGCAAGCCCGTCGCAGGCGCTTCTCAATTCTTCGTGGGTATCCAACGCCCATTTGACTCTCTTCCAACCAATGAAATCGTGGTCGTACAGCCAAATTTTAACGTCCAAGCCGTTTTCTTTTAATTTCTTGCGCAGCGTAATCACAAATTCCGCTTCAATATCGGGATGCCAGATACAAGCAGGCATTCTTCCTCTTTGATCGGTATCGGCTTCATTTTGCGGCGTCAACGCGGAAATCGTAATTCCGCGCTTGGCGTATTCTTGAAGGAAGCGAACGATATATTCCGCATAACAATCGATAAACTCTCGGCGCATATATCCGCCGCCCATGCTTCCTCCCGTTTTCATCCATGCAGGCGGACTCCAAGGCGAGGCAAGCAAATGTAGGTCGGGCTTGATTTTTAAGATCTCCTTTATCATCGGAATGACGTACGCCTCGTCCCGTTCAACCGAAAAATGCTTCAATTCCACGTCTCCATCCACGTCGTCGTAGGAATAAAGCTCAGCAGAATAATCGCTCGCGCCGATGGAAACTCTGCCCACGCGAAGCCCCAAGCCGTTCTTTCCGTATATGCTTTGCAAAAACGTCTCTCTTTCCGATGGCGTCATTTTCGCCAAATTATAACACGAGCTTCCCGTGATCGCCACGCCGAATCCCAGAAAATCGTCGGTCAAAATCTCTTGCGAACGGTAAAATTCCTTTACTCCGTTCAGCTTGACCGACGGAAATACGGGAACTTGAAGAAATTCCGCCTCCTTACTCGTGAAATACTGTGTTACCTTCATCGACTTCCTCCTTCTGTCGTTTCAAACCATAAATTTTAACAAAAAAGCATCTGTTACTTTTATTATATACTGCTTTTTATACAAAGAAAATGATTTTTTGCAGAAAAGATGGATTTTTTTCTACAAATGTGTTATAATAAACGATACAGAAATAAACGGAGGCATAAATAATGAACTTTACACACCTTGAAAAAACGAATTTCCATTGCAGCTTTTTGGAATGTCATAAACAAGCCTGGACGCATAACAGTGAATGGACAAGCTATCAGCATAATCCTCGTCCAAACAACGCCTTCATCTTAATATGCTCAGATATGAAGATGAAGTTTTATCTTCCAAACGAGAAGAGCTTCGTCGCGCAAAAAGGCGACCTCGTATTTGTTCCGAAAGGACAGTGTTATTCGGTTGCTTTTTTTAACACCAGTAATCAATTCGATTCCTACACCGTTAATTTTTTGCTTCATGATCCCTTTGGCTATGAGATCGTCTTGAATGAAGAAATGCAAATTTTCAAAAATGCCTTTGACAACATTTTGTTTTTCGTCGTGGAGGAGCTTTTTAAGGCTTATCTTTGCCGAGAAAATAATCAAATCAAGCTCTTGTCGCTTTTTTATTCTTTTTTGGATACGGTATTATCGCTCATCAGCCATGACTCCCGATACTATTATCCCATCAAAAAAGGCGTAGAACTTTTGATCAACGAATGGAACGAAAACACGAAGCTGGAGTATTACGCCAAGCAGTGCGATATGGACAAAAGCTATTTCTATAAGCTGTTCAAGCTGTGGTCAGGTGTTTCGCCAAACCAATATCGCAATCAATTGCGCGTGACGGCGGCAAAGGATCTGCTCCTGAACACCAATCTATCCGTTTGTGAAATCGCGCCGAAAATCGGATTTGACGATCCGTATTATTTTAGCCGTCTTTTCAAAAAGGAAACGGGGCTTTCCCCCGCAAATTACAGAAAAAGAAACCTTTTATAAGCAATCCGCCGCTTGATGTTTGGATACTTGATCGACAAGTTTCGAGAGCGAAGAGCGAAAAGTGAAGAGGTAAAAAAGGAGAGATTTGAAATGCCGCCACCGTCGCATAGTCGTTGTGCGTCGCTCGATACACTCGCTCCTTCAACTCCTTGCTTTGGGCGGTTTCACTCGTTCAAAACGATACACAATCGTTTTGAACTTCGCTACCCGCGCCTTTTTGCTTCGCAAAACGGCGCGAATATCAAATCTCGACTTCGCAGACGAAAAAAGGGTTCTATAATAAATGTTGGGGTGAAACCAACAGATATAGCAAACAAAAAGTAAAAAAGCAAAAAAAGAAGAGCATATCTGAAAAAATCTGATAAAATGTTAATTGACGAGAAAAACATTATCGGAGGTTTCAGATATGCT
>JAFVQC010000037.1 GCA_017504995.1 Clostridia bacterium | reverse complement strand
ATCTGTTTTAATATTTATAGACTATTTATAGTGTGAAAAGGATGGTTAAACTTATGAGCGATATTGCAAAAGCTGTTGGACAGCGTATCAGAAACTACAGAACAAAAAAGGGACTCAGCCAAGAGAAGCTCGCCGAGCTTTCCGGTTGTCATCCGACCTACATCGGTCAGCTTGAGCGTGGAGAAAAGAACGCAACGCTTGAAAGCATCGAACGGATCACCGCCGCCCTGGGCATTTCTCTTTCAAAGCTGTTTGAAAAGTTAGACGGTCAAGATAACGGCGGAGAGAAAGATATTCCGCTTGCCTGCTACGAGTTCCTCTCTGCAAAATCCAAGGAGGAGCAGGAGCAGCTCTACAAGATCCTTCTTGAGATGGACAAATACAAAGCCAACTGAATAGACCTGTGGATGCCGTTCCGTAAGGGATGGCATCTTTCTTTTGTACACTATCTCTTTTCTATTCTGCTGTAGTATCTCTTAGAGTGGGAAGTTCGCTTTCTCCTGTCATCATGACAGGTACCACCTGCCACCGAGAAGGTATAGTACCCCCTCGGCGGAGGTGATATTAAAAATTACGGTTGTTATCCGCTGCGTATTTTGTAAAGCAGACTGCTCTTACCGCCTTTAGTGCGATATCGCTGTTCGGTTTCGAGTAGTCCCGCTTTTCGCAGATCGTGGAGCGCACGTCGCACGGTGGACTGCGACAGCTTCAGCTCCGAGGCAATGGTTGGAATCGCAGGCCAACATTCGCCATCCTTGTTGGCTCGGTCTGCAAGGTAGGTGTACACCGACACGGCTCGGTGCGGCAGTTCCTGACGGTAAAGGAAATCAAGACGGCTCATTCGGCTTCACCTCCTGGGCAGGCTTTAGTGCTGTTCTGCGATTCGGAGGCACGGGATTCATACCACCGCCGCCTTTCTTGTCGCCGGGCTTCTTGGGCGGTGTCTGCTGTGGCTCATGGCTCTCGCTCTCTGTCTGATCCTGACCGCCGATACCGTTACCGCCGTCCGTGGCAGGCTTATCCTTGACGATCCAGTCGGGATGGTATTTCTTGATGATACCGTCCATGATCTCCTTCTTCTCGGCGTACTGTACCTCTCGGCCGCCATGGTCGGGTACGGCGTAGGGATTGTCCTCGTCAAATTCGATGCCCCATTTGAAGAACAGCTTCAGCTTGACTCTCATGGGATGGACACCGGTTTTCATGACAACGAACTGACCTTTAGGAAGCGATTTCAGCTCGTCGGGTGTGAGCAGAGGTCGCTCGATCATCTGCAAGGATTCGGAAGGATCGTTTCGGCTGCGGGACACAGATCCCGACATAACGGTACGACTGCCCAGGGCTTTGGATAGCACCTCTGCCGAGCTGCTGTTGGGTGCGAATCCACCGAAGATTGTGAGCTGGGTGTTGTCCACGATGATCTCAGCGCCTTCCTTGCCGTAGTTCTTGTCGAGCTGCGAGAAGGACTGGATAATGGGAACGATCTGTAATCTTCTCGAACGGGATGCCGAGAACATCATCTCGGCGGATTCGATCTTGGGGAGCGTACCAAACTCGTCGCAGAAGAAGACACAGCGGTTCTTCAGCTTACCGCCATGCTCATCGGCTACGGCAAGTATCTCTCGGTATAGATGCTGAATGATCAGCGAAATCATGAAGAAGGTGTTGGGGTTTTCTTCGGGCATAACTACGAAGATAGCCGACTTCTCGTTGCAGAACTTCTCCGCGTCAATCTCGGTGTCAAAGCACAGGAGCTGTTCCAGCTCGGAGTCGAGGAAGGAGTTCAGCCGGGATAGTGCTGTTGACATGACCGATGCCATCGACTGCTCTGCGGTGTTCAGAGCTGCTCCGGCAAACCATTTTGCCTTGTGGTCATCGGGGAGCATCTCCATGAGCTGTTGGAACTGATTCTTGCCTTTCTTCTGTGAGGGTGCCAGCAGTTCCTGAATGATCTTGAATACCGACACGATGTGCCGTTTCTCCGGCTCACAGAATTCTGCCACGAGCAGGATCGTCGCCGTGAGCAGACCTTCGGCTGCGTCGTAGAAGTAGGCGTTCTGTCCAAAGGATGCGGCATCCATACCGGAAAGGATGATGGTCTTGGATATGATCTTGGCGTACTTTTCTGCTTTTGCCTTATACACCAGGGTGTCGGGATGCTGCTGATACAGATCCATATATTTGTTTACGAGGTGCAAGAGATTGTTGCCGTTACTGCGAGTCGGGTTTCGCAGGTCAATCACCGATACGTTGTAGCCGTACTGCTTGGCGATGTGTCCGTAGTTACGCATGACGTCGCCTTTGGTATCGGTGGAGAGCCACGACATTCCCGATGCGCAGGCATACTCGATACACGGGTACAACCAAAAGGCAGTCTTACCAACACCTGCCGCACCGATCATAAGAGCGTGAACGTCGCCGGTGTCCACCATCGCCGTGGTGTTTCCGGTGCATCCCACCACGATGCCTTGAGGCAACGGCTTGCCGTCATCACCCGTGGGAGTTTGTCCTTTGGCTGCCTGCTTACGCCAACGCTGTGGATCAAACGGCACGTGCTTGTAGATCTTCTTTATCTCTGCCTTAGTCGCCCATCGAGCCGTGCCGTGCTGACCGTCGCCGACTGTCTTGGATTTGATTCCGTTCAGACTGTAGATGTGGGACAGCAATGTCACACCGCCGAGTACAGCGAACATGATTCCGGCGACGATCACAAGGAGCAAGGGATTTCCTGTCATGAGCTACCGCCTCCTTTCTTTACATAGTTTGGATACATATTTCTTCCTCCGTTTCGTCGGGTGGATATAAAAGATCCTCGTTCCAGTCCTTATGGATCGGTACGAGGATTTCTGCGTTTATGCCTTGTTCGGTGAGTTTATTCGCAATGCGAACGGCAGCTTTCTGTCCATCCACATCGCTGTCGTGGCAGAGGTACACCGTATCGATCTGCGGATGATCGGCAAGTATCTGCCACATCACTTGGTCGGATACACCGCAGGCGGCGGCATAGCTGTGGTTCTGCCAGCCGTTTCTGTGAAGCGAAATAAAGGACAGCATATCTATCGGTGCTTCAAAAAGATAGACTCGGTTGCTTCGTCCGATCCAGTGAAAACTGTATCTCGGATCGCTGCTGTCCACGTTTCCTTTGAAGGTACTCTCCGAGCCTGTTCCGCGCTTATGAGCATGAACGGCAACTCCTTCCGGATTCTTGCCCACGAACACGGCGTTGTGGTAGTCTGCCGATTCGTAGATCAGTCCGGTATAAAAAAAGACGTTTAGTACCTCTCGGTTGATGCCTCTCTTATTCAAGAGATACGCATAGGCTCGGCGGTTGTTATCGTTCTTCGGTGGCAGCTCGAAGGGCTTTTGCTCTCTGACCACAGGCGGTGCAGTAGTCAGCGTACCCATACCGCTGCCGCCCAGCAGGTATTCCATCGCTTCGGGATAGCTCTTGTTCATATACTTTCGGACGAAGTCGATGGCATCGCCGCCGACTCGTTC
>JAFVQC010000036.1 GCA_017504995.1 Clostridia bacterium | reverse complement strand
GTGAGCGCAATACACAAACGGCAGTCTCCTCATCCGTCGGCTTCGCCGCCACCTTCCCCGCTGGGGAAGGCTAATACGGGAATTCCTTTTGTTCAAATTGCTGAAACCCTGTTTTCTTTTGGGACTTTTTCTACACGCTGCGGCAGAGAAAGCAAGTTCTCTGCCGAAGTTTTTGTGCTGCTAATTCTCCGCTAAGAATGCAGAGAGAAAACGGCTTTTTTTCAAAAAATCATACAAAAAATGACGGTTTTTCACAAAAAAGCAAAAAATTCGAAATTTTTTCTTGACAATTCAGACGAAGTATACTATAATAAGAGCATGAACCACGGATGTTCGGCGGAAACCCGTCGAAACGGTAACCCCAAATGCTGCCCGAATAGCTTCAACGAAGAAGTCCTTCGAGCAAAAATAAAAAAGGAGAAAAACCATGAAATCCACGGGAGTCGTAAGGAAGGTTGACGAGCTGGGAAGAATCGTATTGCCCATCGAAATTCGGAAAACCTTAGACATTCAGCAAAAGGACGCCATCGAGATCTTTGTCGAGGAGGATAAGATCATTCTGCAAAAATATCAGCCTGCTTGTATTTTTTGCAACAACGTCAACGGTATCGTTTATTTCAAAGACAAACGCGTTTGCATCGCATGCGTTGAAAAAATGAGAAAAGAATTCTGAATACAAAAGCAACAGAACAAGGACGAAGAAACCGTTTCGTCCTTGTTTTTTCTTTCGTCGGGAAATTGAATGAAAATCGGTCACGATTCGACAGCCGACCTCATAGACTGACATTGAAGGAGGTGGAATCATGAAAGACCTTTCAAGGGATTGCTTTGCGGATCTCGGCTCGGTAACCTACGCCATGAAGGCGCAAAGGATACTCAGCAACGCGGCGATCCCATCGTCCGTGATCAAGTCGGACACATCCTCCCGACACCGTGGGTGTACCTACGGCATCCGTTTTTCGTGTCAACAAAAGAACAACGTGCGAACGGTTTTGGAAGCCGCGCGGATATCGGTCAGGCAATGGACAGAAAACGATTGATTTATCTGGACAACGCGGCAACCACCTTCCCCAAGCCCCGCGCCGTCACCGATGAGGTCGTAAGGTGCATGACGCAATACGGCGGTAACGCGGGACGGGGAGGGCATACGCTTGCCATGGCGGCAGCGGAAAAAATATTCGAGTGCCGCTGCCTTGCCGCCGAATTCTTCGGTGTATCCGATCCCGAACGGGTATTTTTTACGATGAATACGACCCAAGGCTTGAATATCGTACTCAAGGGCTTGCTTCGTGAGGGCGATCACGTCCTGATATCCGATCTGGAGCACAACGCGGTCTTTCGTCCCTTGTACAGACTGGCAAAGCAGGGGGCGATACGCTTTGACTGTTTCCCAAGCATGACGGGCGATCCGCGCCAAAACGCCGTTCGCATCTGCGCGGGAATTGCCCGCCGTCTGCAACCCGAAACCAAGCTGGTGGTATGCACCCACGCCTCCAATCTTTGCTCGGCAACCCTTCCCATTCGCCAGATCGGCGAGTTTTGCCATCGCCACGGACTGCTGTTCGTGGTAGACGCGGCGCAATCCGCGGGGCATTTACCCATTTCCGTGGACGAAATGGGGATCGACGCGCTGTGCGTACCCGGGCATAAGGGACTGTACGGTCCGCAGGGCTGCGGCATGGTGCTATTGGGGAAAAACGTCCTGCCGCAAACCTTGATCGAGGGCGGAAGCGGCGCGCACTCCTTGGAGGGAGAAATGCCCGATCTCCCACCCGAACGCTACGAGGCGGGGACTCTGCCCGCCGTTGCCATCGCGGGGCTGTGCGAGGGCATTCGATCGGTGCAAGGCGTTGGGCTCGAGACGGTTTTCGACCACGAAAAAGCCTTGTACCGACTGGCAAGAGAGCAATTGAGCGAACGGCGGGGCATTACGCTTTACGCCCCCGAATACGAGGGCGCAACGCTGCTGTTCAACGTGGACGGACTGACCTCGGAGCAGGTGGGATCGCTTTTGAACGAGGACGGAATCTGTGTCCGAAGCGGTCATCATTGCGCCGCGCTGGGGCATCGCGCCCTTGGCACTCCCCCCCACGGCGCGGTTCGGGTGAGCTTCGGCATGTATAACCAAGCAAGGGACGTGGAATACTTGTGTCAGTCGTTGGATCGGATTCGGCAGGAATACGGAGGAGTATAAAATAGGGGCGTCAGAAAGCGTGACGCCCCAACGGAGAAAAGCGAAAAAACACGAAAAAAGGAAAGACGCGCGAAAAGTTTTTCAAAAATCCTTTTAAAATTTTATAAATTGGGTTGACAAAAGGAAAGAAGCGTGGTATAATAATTTATGCTGACCGAAGGAAAGCAGGAAAGTCTCCGGAAAACCATGCCGGTGTGGCGGAACTGGCAGACGCCCGGGACTTAAAATCCCGTGATGCGAAAGTATCGTACCGGTTCGATCCCGGTCACCGGCACCATTCGGTTAAAAGAAAACAACTTGATATCGCGGAGTAGAGCAGCTTGGTAGCTCGTCGGGCTCATAACCCGGAGGTCGTGAGGTTCAAATCCCACCTCCGCAACCATTGAATAGGTTCCCACTTTAGAACCCCGTAACAACCGGAGTCAAAAGTGGGAATCTTCTTCTATTTTCAAGCGTGTTTAAAAAACTCCGTTTCAAACTCAAGCGGAGTTTTCATGTTCAATTTTCTATGCGGTCGCTCGGCGTTGTAAAAGTGAAAATATTCTCTCATCACCTCATCCAATTCTTGCGGTCCCTCATAAAGATGGTGATAAATCGCCTCTTTTTTCAAAGTGTGAAAAAATGATTCGCACACCGAGTTATCGTATGGACTGCATGGTGTGGAAAATGATTGAGTGATATGGGCTTCCCTCAATCTTTTGCGAAAAACCGACGATGTATATTGAGTACCTTGGTCGCTGTGAAACATCAGCCCGCTCGGCTTTCCTCGGGAATTATACGCATCGTCGAAGGTTTTCATCACAAGAGTTGTATCGATAAGATCTGATATTCCATATGACAACAGCCTGCGGGAAAACAAATCTATTATGACACATATAAAATAATACGTTTCGCCAACCTTTGCGTAGGTAATATCACTTACCCACACCAAATTCGGCTGCATTTGATCAAACTGCCGCCCCAAAAGATTTTTGAAAATAGGTCGTGGAATTGACTTTTTATGCTGAGCAAGAAACGGAGGCATTTTCACCTCTAACCCCATTTCTTGCATAAGCCGCGCAACACGTTTTTCGGACACACGGTAGCCAAGCTCTGATAATTTGTGATGTATCGGCTTTCTACCAAAACGCTCCTTGCTGTCATAAAAAATCTTTTCAATAAGTGGCTTGATCTCCTCGTCGCTTTTCTCATAGGACGTTTTATTATTCGCCTTCCGCTTGCGGTTGTAATACGTTCCGCGGGAAAGATTTAGAGATTCACATAACACGTGAATGGAATACTGTCCCTCAAGTACCGCAATTGCCGCCATTTTTTCATCAATAGAAGCGTTCACGCCGCACGAGCATTTGCCAAGCACCTCTAATTTTTGTTCGATCTTGGATAAATGCAATTCCTTTTGCCGCCAATGCTTTAAGCGCGGCAATGTGCTCGTTGATAGATAATGTTGCTCATTGTAACGCTTGCGCCATTCGAACAAGGTGCTTTCCGCAATCCCGAATTTTCGAATGGTTTCTGCAATCGTGTGATTGGTCGAATAAAATTTTACGACCTCATCCTTAAAACTTTGTGGATAAACTTTTTTCTGCATAATATTCTCCTTTTTTAGAAATATCAATATTATACAACAAAAAAGTTAATAATTTTCAAATAACAGAAGAGGAAGGACACACAGCCTTCCTCTCAACAAATCATTTAGCCTTTTTTCTCTTGTAAGTATCCTTTAGCCTATCAATCGCCATCTCGGGACTCATCGTGTGATACATCAAGTACATGGAACGCATCACATTAGCCGGAGCTTGCTTGTAAATCTCCTTGCTACTCTCGCCTGTGTAGAAATGCCAATAGCGGTAAAGATAACCCGACCAATATAGAGTTTCGTTATCAAACAGCTTGTCATCCATCACAAGCGTAGATGCGTTTTCTTCTTTCAGGCGGTCGATGATATATCCTTGACCTGCCCATTGCATGTGATTAAACACCATATCGAGATCTGCGGCGGTTTGAGATTGCATAAACGTTTTTATAAACGCTTCGCTTGAATAGCCTTCGGATGCAGACATCTCAAAAAGCTTACCTTGCATATCGCATAAGGTCATCTCAAATACATCAAGCATTTTATTCACCTCTCAATATCTCGTCAAAATACTTTCCTTCGCGTCTGAATTTCTTCTCAATCTCGGAAGCAATAGCATAACTCTCTTTACGGCGAATCACACTCTTTTCACGGAGAGCCAAGAGCTCCATCTGATAAATATCAGACTCGGTAACAATCTTGAAAGCATCGCAGCCTTTTTGTGTTTTAGCAACATACTGCTTGCCAAGATCAAGAGCAACCAAACAATGCATAAGAGCTACATCGGTTATATCTCCGTTGAAGAAACGAGTGAGCTCGGTGTAAAGACGGTCATTAGCAATATAGCCGATGACCATATCGTAACCGTCAAGGAAATGAGCGTACTTCTCGTACATCTCCGTCCCTTTGATTATATCCATATATCCGCGGTGATATGCAACAACCATAGCCCATTCAAGACCGAGCTCCATATCAAGAGTTTTGAGTCCTGAAAGGTCAAGGTCAACTACATAAAACTTCGGATTCGGTTCTCCGCAGACCAAAGTAAGCGGCTGAATGGTATCGGTTCCGGTATAAAAACCGCAACCGAAATCACAATCCTTCCGGCTCTTTGGTTGAATATCTCCAACGAGTCCCTGCTTGGAACCGTGGTAAAGAATCAGACGGTCATCGTCATGCTCGTAGCGATACTTGTCAACGATAACATCAGCGATATCTACGTTGTGCTTTTCGCAAAACGAGTAAAGCTGCTGTTGCGCCATAGGATTCGGCAAGGACTTGCCGTTCTCCCAACGATTGATTGAAACAACGGAGGTTCCTAACTCTTTTGCGAACTGCTCTTGGCTCATGCCTGTGAGTTCACGCATTTTTTTAATTAAAACTTTCATAGCAACACCACCTATCATATTTCATCATCATTATTATAAACTATGATAGGTTGTTTGTCAAGAGCTTTCCAAATAAATTATAAAAATCAAGTTGATTTTCAATTGGCATCTATTTTGGAAGCACTTAAAACCGCATAAAAAGTCAAAAAAGCCTTGATTTTATTGACTTTCTCGCCGTGGCATCTAAATTGGCAGCACAACACAAAAAGAAAAGTCGCGTAAGCGGCTTTTTCTTTTTGTACTCTTCACTCTTCTCTTTTCACTCTTCACTTTTCTCTAAATCACCACGCGACTTTTCCAGAGAAGAGATAAGAGAGACGAGAGAAAAGAAAAGGTGGCTTTTCTCCCGTTGGTCGAAAAGCATTTTTTGTTTTATGTTGAAAAGTAATAGGTTTTATGGTATAATTGGATTATCAAGGTAAAAGGAGGGAATGTGATGAAAAAAATCAGCAAATGGTTATATATTTTTTCATTGTATACGTGGCTTGCAAATATGGCTTTCATCATTATTAATCTCTTTGTTGATATGTTTGCACTATCATTTGTTCTTTTGTTTGTATCGGTTGTTCTACAAGGGATTTTCTCAGGAGCATTTTCAAACAATGATTTTACACTTGAAAAATCCGCAAATAAAACGTGGCTCGACTGTATGGTTTTAATTTCTAAAATTTTATCTGCATTCGGTATGGGAATCGGAACGGGTTCGCTTTTTATCGCCGGTGGAGGTCCGGAGCTTGTTGGTGAAGAATATTGTATCGTGAATCACGGCGCTGTTGTTCGTGTGATTTCGGGAAATTGGTATATATATTTCTCTGTTTGCCAGTACCTTATGCTTTTCTTTGGAATGTTGATATTTACAACATTTATGTTTGCAAGAATAAGATCTATGTTTTTAATGCAATCATCAAATGAACATATAACAAAATCTTCCGCGGAAACCAAATAAATTCCCCCAAACCTCTGGACTTCTCGCAATCTTTCGGTATAATGTGTATTACCACCCGAAAGGAGTGCGGAAATGATAGACTTGAAGCCATATAACCAAGCCAAATTAACCTTAACAAACTCAAAAATGAGGTACTCCATGAACTATTTGCAAGAATTAAAATATCACTACAAACCGTCAAAGGGATGGGGGAACGATCCAAACGGATTGGTTTATTTTAAGGGATACTATCATGTTTTTTATCAACACGCACCCGATTATGAGGTTCCGTAGAAACAGCCGATGCATTGGGGACACGCGCGAACAAGGGATTTTCTTGTATGGGAAGAGCTTCCTGTTGCGCTATATCCCGATCACGAATACGATAGCAACGGATGTTGGTCGGGAACCGCAATCGTAAAGGATGAGAAGCTGTACTTAGTATACGCATCTGTTCGCGGTCAGGAGGACGGATAGCGGATTCATCATCGAAAGATCAGGACGGGAGCCTGTCATCTATAACGGAACGCTTACTGACTTAAAGCTCCCTAGAGACGGATATCTGGTTGAAGTTTTTGTCAACGGTGGCGAGGAGGTATATACGGTTTTGCTTTGACGAGGGCATCTGTTCTGTCAAGATAATACAAGAAGGGGCTGTCTCAAATGCTCATAAAATACATTTGAGACAGCCACTTTGTTTTCGGTTAATGGAAAGCGCCTCTCGCGGTTATTAAAAATCTGTCAACGACCTGATCTCCGTCTAAAAGATAGATTCGGTCGTGAAGGTTGACCGTGGAGCAGCAATGGGCGGGAATGAGTAATACCTTTTCTCCAACCTTCAATTGCTTGGAGGGCATATGCAATTGGAGATGCTCCTCGCTGGCAACGATCTTCGATACGGAAAATCCGTAGGGAACGGGCATACCTTGATCTACGCCGCAAGATTTGACTCCGGCATCCACGACAATGATCGTATCGCTTACGCTGACCACGGTGCAAAGAATGAACAGCGATGATTCAAAAGGAAGCTCCAGCGCGCTGTACGTAGCATCCATAAACAGGTAGCTGCCTGCTTGAAGCTCGGTATAAAGCGCTTCCTTGGCTTTGATGACGGACGTTCCCGTGCTTCCTCCCGACAGAACGCGGGGCAAGACGTGATTCTCTTTCAAATACCGTATCAGCTCTTGAATTTTTTCCTTGTTCTTTTGTGTTTCTTGCGCTCTTTCCTCCTCGGAAACCATGTGGGAAATATGACCTGCATACGCTTGTATTCCGTCAAAAACCAAATGAGGACACCCATCGATCCGCTTGGCGAGAGAAAGCACGGCTTCTTTGCTCGAAACGCCGCATCGCTCCATACCGATTTCATATTCCACAAGGCAGTAAACAGTGGAATCTGCCAGCGCGGCTGCCTTCTCCAGCTCAGCAACATTGTCCTCGTTGTCTACGCAAACGGTCAGGCGGCAAGCCTTCGCCAAATACGCCAAGCGAGAAATCTTACTCGCATCGGTTATTTGATTGGCGATGAGTATGTCTTGAATTCCGCTATCGGCAAGATCCAGCGCTTCCTCCAGCTTGGCGCAAGTCATTCCGATTGCGCCGCTTTGGATCTGTTGATGCGCAATCGCCGCGCACTTATGGGATTTATAGTGGGGACGCAATTTCAAGGAGCTTCCTGCCAAAAGAGCTGACATTCGTTCGGCATTGCTTTCAAAGGTTGATTTTTGCACGATCAACGCAGGGGTAACTATGTTTTCGATGTTCATATCCATTCTCCTGAACGATAAAATTGTTCTTCATTATACGCTACACAAGAATATTTTCGTTTCATCATTCTGCTGCTTTTTCAGCCTCAATGTCCTTCTTTATCGCGTTGGAAATCCCTCTCAATAAGTATTTGATCTCTTTGAAGTTCTTATTGTGCTTCGTCAGGTCGGTCAGAATGATCGCGTAAAGTCCCGACTTATAATCCACGTACAGCAATTGTCCCGTATGTCCTCCGTGACCGATGCTTCCCTCCGGGAACAGATCGCCGGTACGAATATATTTGGAGTCCACGTAAACGCAGCCCAAGCCACGGGATTCGGTCATTTCGGGCGTATAGTTTTGCGCCGCCATCAGGAACGTTTCTTTTGAGTACAAGCCTTCTCCGTAATGCAAGAGTGCCTGACAAAGGCGCTGCAAATCCGCGGCGCAAGAAAACAGTCCCGCGTTCCCCGCGATCCCTCCAAGGAATCTGCAATTATAATCGTTTACGATTCCGCGTTCTTCCTCGGTATCGTTTGCGTTCACGACCGTATTGCTCTTTACGTCCGGACAATACGTGGTTTTGGTAAGTCCAAGGGGGGTAGCGACGTATTTTTGGAACAGCACGTCCAATCTGTCTCCGTACACCTTCTCAAGAATCTTTCCAAGCAGGATAAAGCCGGGACAACTGTATTTCACTCTTGAGCCAATGGGAAAATCCTTGGGAATCGACAAAATATATTCGCCGATATTGTCGTACGTATTGTTTTCCTGGCACAGATTTTTATGACCGATGCCCCAGGTATGCGTCAACAAATGCCTGATCTCCAATTCCTCATCACAGTCATAAAATTTGCTGACCTTATCGTCGAGAGCCAACATTTTTCTGTCCAACGCGATCAAGGAGAGCTGCGTAACCGAAAAGAGCTTAGACACAGACGCCATATCGAACAACGTATATTCATCAAGCGCGAGATTAGTACTTTTTGAATATTCCAAAAGCACGTCGTCGTATCGACCCACCCGAATAAAAGCATTCGATATCGCCTTTTGGTCAAAAAGATTTTGTAGTTCTTTTTCTAAATTTTTCATTTTTAACTGCCTCCGTATTGAAATTTTTGTAATATTATTGTATAATATAATTGCACGGCAGTCAATAGTAAATATTTCATAATCAGCACAAAACGAAGGTGGATAAAATGTTTCATACTTATGATTGGAGTTCGCTGACGGTACGAAACGTCATTTTCGTCCATTCCGCTGAAAGCGGAACGGTGATTGATACGTTCGGTTCTCAGAAATATTATCAGCTCGCAATTAAATTCAGCGGGAAAGCGCTTTTTCATTACGACGGCAAGGAGTATCGGTTTGAGCCGAACGACGTGGTATATATTCCCAAGGAGCGCCGTTCCGACGTTCCCTACAGAAGGCAGATCCTTGAGCAGGGAGACGGCGTATGCATCTTTTTTGATTCGGCAAATCAATTGAGCGATAGCATGTGCGTGTTTCATTGCAGCGACGCGGTGAAATATAAATTCGCGTTGCTGAATAAGCTTTTTCACAATTTTGGCGGCGCAAGCGGAATCGATCATATGCAAGCGTTTTACGACCTGTTGAGCCTGCTTCGTGACGAGCTGGATCTGAAAAGCGACAAAATGAACAAGGTGGAGCGATATATACAAGATCATTTTTGCGATGAATACGTTGATATCGGCAAGCTGGCAAAAATCGAAGAGTTTTCGGACGGATATTTCCGCCAACAGTTCAAGAACCGATACGGCGTATCTCCGATAAAATACATCAACCTCTTGAAAATGGAGTATGCCAAAAAGCTCATTTGTCAAAATCAATTTTCTATCACTGAAATTTCTTCTATGGTAGGACTTGCAGACGCAAATTATTTTGCCCGTCTTTTCAAAAAGCACACGGGGCTTTCTCCTTCCGCATATAAGAAAAAATACGCCGACGTTTTCTCGCATATATAACCCCCGATTTTTGCCTGACAAAGCCGCGGGAGACAGAGAGAACACCGATTGCTTACACGGCAAAAATTAAAAGATGAAAGAGAACAGGAAGATGACTATGGAAGAATCGAAATGGAGATTTGGGGTGGTTGGAAATATCATTTCCGAGCACACGGACGACAGTGGGAACGTATATTATGGAACGAAAGCCTTCACTTCCGGCACTAAGGTTTACCTCGATGGCAAGCATTGGGATCATACGAGAACCGATATTTGTGTGATTGGAAGAAACCGATTCGGTCGAATGGTTTTGGAATCCATACCGATACATTTAATTGAAAATATTCGGACGCAACGAATATACAAGCCCCACGTTTTGGAGATGATCGATCATCTCCGCGTAATGGAAGGCTGGGAATGGTGGGGCAGAACCGCCGCCGACAGAAAAGAATCCGAAAAATTCGTAAAAGAGGTCAAAGCCCTTCGTCACAACCTCACCTCGTAAAAAACACCTAAACGGACCGTGGAGGACGCCTTGTCCCTACAAAATTCGAGTATAATTTTCAAATTTCACAGAAAACGCCGAGAGCAAGCCTCCACCCTACTGTAACGAATTACCGTGAGGTTTTGTATTATATGTTACGTTACAAATTATCGAGTTCACCTTGACTTTTTCACCGATCTGTGTTACAATGGATAATGAAAAGATTGCAACTCTCAATCCTTTTCAATAAATGCAAAACAGGAGATCAATTTATGAAAAGAACATTAGTACTTTTACTCACTCTTACGCTGCTGTTTTCAACACTTGCCGTGCTTTCGTCATGTAACAAGCACGAGTGTACCTTTGCAACAGAATGGTCACACGATGACACCAACCACTGGCGCGCTTGCGTTGGAGAGGATTGCGTTGAGATATCCGAAAAAGCCTCTCACACATGGAACGACGGAGAGATTACGACCAAAGCAACTCAAGAAGCAGACGGAGTGAAAACATATACGTGCTCGGTTTGTTCACATACCAAGACGGAGTCGGTCTCCTTTGCGGGAATGACCAAGGACGAGTGGAATTTAATAATCCACCCCAACAATTTCAAAAACTACACCTTGGATATGAAAATGCTCATCGTCACTCCGAGTATAGACGCGCAGTTTAATTCAAGCTTGATATTCAAATTCACAGAAGACGCTACCTATATGTATGCACAGTCAGCAGGTCAGACCAGTGAAGACACATATGAAAGCTCTTCTATGGATTTAGCAGCCGACATAGTTGCTATGTTTGATTACGATAATTTCACCTATGATGCAGAGGCAAAACTGTATCGTGCAAAGGGAAAAATTTCTATTCCGTGGGACGACTCTGAACCGACTGATGCAACGATCAGATTCGAAAATGGTAAGCTTGTCGAAATGAAGTATTCGTACACGACGAAGGACGAGGACAGTGGTTTGGATATGGATTTTGACAACACCGTAAAATTCACCGATTATGGCACAACTGTCATTCCCAACTTGTAATAAACTGATCACTTGGTTTTTATATGTCGGCATCTAAATTGGCGGTACAGCACAAAAACCTTCTCGGACAAAGTTCGGGAAGGTTTGCTTTTTGTTTCCAAACAGTTCATTCGCAGCATACAAAAAATCAAATGCAAATAAGATGAACAAAAATCGTATCTTTTTGCCAAAAAAACATGTATTTATGACATAATATCAAATTGAAAAGCAATCAGGTTTGTGGTATAATTGACATATCAAAGTAAACGGCAATGGTTTATGTTAACCGATTCGTTTCATGATATGATTTACAGTATAAATTTTGAAAGGAAAGAAAAGATGAAAATCAGCGTAAACAGATCCGAAAAGCTTGGGAAATACCATGACATCACGCGCTGGCAAAACTCCACCTTAAGATATTCGCCACCCGAGGATTTCCCAGAGCATATGGCAAAGGAGATCGGAAGAGCTAAAATTATGCGTACGTGGATCACCCTTGACGAGTATTACGATTACCGAACGGGTGAATTTTATCCCGATTACGATATCGGCGTTGCGCGCTATCCGATAGAGGAGCTTCACTATCCGTACGATTGGAGCACCATTGTTCCCGCGCCCTCGGGCACGCGATTCGTTGCTTATCTGACGTCCCACGCCAAGCAGGCGGATGAGGTTCTGCTTAACGTGCGCCGATTCGAGCGTGAGGTCTCGGACGGTATTATAACGTACGAAGAATACGAGCGTATATTTGAAAAGGCTGTGGAATATTGCAAGGAGCTTGCGCCGAATATCCGATATATCGAGTGCTGTAACGAGATAGAGGTCCGTCCCTTCGGACAGCTTTCCGCTGAGGAATACGTAAAGATATATCTTTGTGCACACCGCGCGATCAAGAGATTGAATGAAAAGCATTCGTATGAGATCCCGCTTGAACTTGGCGGCTTTGCCGCGGCAAAGCCGATACAGTTCTGGGATCTTGTGCACGACGTGGTCAAGGGGCTGAAGGCGGAAGGAATAGAGATGGATTTCTATTCCTACCACTTCTATGCGTTATCTGCCACAATCGGTCTCGTCGGCAGCAAAAAATATGATGAAGCCAAGCTTTCGCCCGTGGAGAAGCTTCGTCATCTTACTGCGCTCCATAACGATATGCTTCACGAATTTGACCTGCCGAAAAAGAAGGTGTTCCTGAATGAGGTCGGTTATTCCCGCACGACGGGCGTTGACGGCGACGCGATTTATAACGCCGCCGGGCTGATATCCCTTCTCATTTTTTTCGCTTGCGGCGACGAGCCGGAAATGTATCCCTTCCCTTGGTGCACCTTTCATAATCCCGACCTTCAGATATCGTTCACGCAGTTCCTTCTTCGCGAGGACGGAAGCTATGCGATGACACCTAACGGCGTTGCTATCAAAATGCTGCACAATTTGAAGGGCGAAAAGCTGGGCGTTTCGGTAAGCGAGGCTCTTTCCCGCGACGGTGACTATTGCGCCCTTGCCGTTGAGGACGAGGAGGGGATCTCCGTCCTTTGCGTCAACGCATCGGGCGAGTCGATTTTCGGAGAGCTTGAGATTGCGGGAATGCCCGCGGGAGCTCACACCGTTCGCCGCTTCCTTTGTGATTCAAGCCATAATAACTGTGTTACGGGAAAAAAATGCAACGGAAAGAGTATTGAGCAGACCGGCGAAGCTTGTTGCGAAACTCGCGCGGACGGCACTCTGAAACATATATTCGCTCTTGAAAAGTTTTCATTTTTGCTTTTCCAAATTGATTTTTAAAATAAATATATTCATAATTCAAAGCTCCCCGAACCCGTCAAGTATGACAGTTCGGGGAGCTTTGTTGTTTTGAATTTACATCAATATTCGGCGTTGCCCACCGTTCTGGGATAGGGGAGCACGTCGCGGATATTGGAGATGCCCGTCAGGTACATGATGATTCGCTCAAAGCCCAGACCGTAGCCCGCGTGCTTGGTTCCGCCGTATTTGCGGAGATTGAGATACCACCAGTAATCCTCCTCGGAAAGTCCGCACTCCGCCATTCTTGCCGTCAGCACGTCCATACGCTCCTCACGCTGAGAGCCGCCGATGATCTCGCCCACGCCCGGAACGAGAAGATCCATTGCCGCGACGGTCTTGCCGTCGTCGTTCAGGCGCATATAAAACGCCTTGATCTCCTTGGGGTAGTCGATAACGAACACGGGGCACTTGAATACCTGCTCGGTCAAATAGCGCTCGTGCTCGGTTTGCAGATCGATGCCCCATTCCACGGGGAACTTGAAATCCGCGCCGCTTTTTTTGAGAATCTCCACCGCCTCGGTGTAGGTCACCTTTTTGTACTCGCTGTTGGCGAGGGTATTCAGGCGGTCAAGCAGACCCTTCTGAACGAAGCTGTTGAAGAACTCCAGCTCCTGCTTGCAATGGGTCAGCACGTGGCGAATGATGAATTGGATCATATCCCAAGCAAGCTGCATATTGTCGTTCAGGTCGGCAAAGGCGATCTCCGGCTCGATCATCCAGAACTCCGCCGCGTGTCTTGCGGTGTTGGAGTTTTCCGCGCGGAAGGTAGGACCGAAGGTATAGACCTTACCGTACGCCAGCGCGAAGGTCTCGGCTTCCAGCTGACCCGACACGGTCAGGTTGGCAGCCTTGCCGAAGAAATCCTCGGAGAAATTCACCGAGCCGTCCCCGTTGCGAGGGGGATCGTTCACGTCCAGCGTGGTGACGCGGAACATCTCGCCCGCGCCCTCGGCGTCGGACGCGGTGATGATGGGCGTATGCACGTAAACGAATCCGCGCTGATGGAAGAATTCGTGAATGGCAAACGCCGCTTCGCTCCGCACGCGGAAGGCGGCGGAGAACAGATTGGTTCTGGGACGCAGATACGCCTGCTCCCGCAAAAATTCCACCGAATGTCTCTTGGGCTGGAGAGGATAGTCGGGGGTGGACGTACCCTCTACGGCGATCTCGGTCGCCTTCAGCTCGAAGGGCTGCTTGGCGTTGGGGGTCAGCTCAATAACACCCTTGACCACGAGGGACGCGCCGATGCTCTGGTGAGCGATCTCGTCATAGTTGGCAATCTTTTCCCTCTCAAATACCACCTGCACGCTCTTGAAGCAGCTTCCGTCGTTCAGGTCGATAAAGCCGAACGCCTTGCTGTCGCGCAGATTCCGTACCCAACCGCCAACGGTGACTTCCTTGCCGCCGAAGGCTTGGGGGGCTTCATAAATGGATCTTACAAAATCTCTTTTCATGGTTATCCGTTCCTTTTTGCAAAAGATAAGTTACATACTATCAATTTATTATTATAACACGGTTTCTTCGTTTTGTCAATCGATTCGCAAAAATATCGGAAATCACCGTAAATCTTTTTTAACCACGCCACGGGTAAGAGTGCGTCCTTCGCCCTTCGCCTCGGTTTTCGTTTGCCTTCCTTGGGTCGTCGAGGCGCCGACCCCTACCGTGTTTCATTAAATTTTATTGTTCTCGGTTCGCCGTTTGATTGTGAAAATTCGGTTGTTTTTTCGGGAGCACCAAGGCGCTCCCCTACCAAGATTGAAGAAAACCATCGGACACCTTCCTTTTGAAACAATGGTCAATGAAAATCATCACGGCTACCGAAAACAATATTCTTCAAGAGACGGTAGGGGAGCGCCTTGGTGCTCCCGTTTTCGTTTGCAAATTTTTCGTTCATTGCGGGCGATTCATGAATTGCCCCTACGATGATCGTGTTATCTTTTGTAGGGGTCATTCACGACTGACCCGCGGTGAATCTTGCGGGAAACGATGCCGTTCCTGTTCGCCGATTGATTGTGGAAATTTGTTTGGTTTTTTGGACCGTCGAGGACGCCGGTCCCTACGGGTTTTACATGAATTTTATTGTTCTTCGGCTCGTCGATTGGTTCAAAAGAACGGTGTTCGATCGTTTTTTTTGAATCCTGTAGGGACCGACGTCCTCGGCGGTCCAATTCGCGTCCAAATCCGTCGGAACGCCTTTTTCCAAATATGCCACAGGCATATTCGGAAAAGACAACTTTGATTTTTCGGCAAAGCCGAAACCTTGCGACAACGCAAGGACATCAAAGTTGTTGGGTCCAACGGATTTTTACCACAGACACGAATCAACCCCTTGCGGTTATCCACAAGGGGCAAAGAAGAACAATACGAACCCAAAGAACTTGTTTCAAGTTCTTTGAAGGAGTCCAGAGGAAACTTTCTCGAAAGAAAGTTTCCTTTGGCGCGTCCCTTATCGCGTCCCCCGCAACCTCGCGAGGGCGGGGTCGTCAAGAAGGGTGCTTACGCCCTGAACAAAGAGGGCGAGGTCATAGTCATTTTCTTCAAGAAGGGCGGAAAGGGATTTGGGATAGTAGCGCAGGTCGATCACGTCCAGATCGAAATGCAGGGCAAGGAACGGAATCAGGCAATTGGCGTAGCTATCCTTGATCAGCAGGAGACGGGGACGCTCCGCGGAGGGATCGCAAATCGTGATCCGACCGTAATTTCCGCCGAGGAACACCCGATAGTGATCCGATCCCGAAAGGGCGCTTTCGTCGTAAAAGCCGTCAAGTCGCTCCCCCGTTTCCTCGTTTCGGATCACGAAGCCACCGTCTCCCTCGTAACGGTAAAGCGCTACGGTATCGGTCCGATCCGCCACGCCGCCTGCCTTTGCGTAAAACGACCCGAGAAAGTCGTCGCTGACCCTCTCGATCCGAAAGAAAGACTCCTCGTATGGCTCGATCCCCATTTGCTCCATCAGCGCGCAATAGGAAAGATACGCGCCGTAGGTCGTCCAATGGTGATCGGTCCGATACTGGGTCTGTCTGCCCTCTGCCGCCTGCCGTAAAAGCTCCCTCGGCAGAACCGCCTCAAAGGGGCGGTTTTGGATCGTCGCCAAAAGCCGTTCCTCTGCCTCAAGATCGGCAACGCGCCGATATAGCGCAGGCAGACGCTCCGTCATGATATCCGCGCTTCTCGGCGCGAACAGACCGAAGGTGGGAATCCCCTGCTCTGCTATCGTTTCCGAAAAGCCGTCCATCGCCTCTATATTTTTCTCCAAAACACTTTCATCATTGGTTTTATATCTCGGAATGAGATACCCGTCCTTGCCGAACAGCACACCGTGATTTTCTCCGAACCCAAGGGCTTTCTCTGCCGTCGCCTTCCACGTGACGATCTGCTCTCGCAAGGGGAACTGATCCACGCACGCGAGGCGAAGCTCCTCGGCGTACCGACCCGAAAGCAGGCTCTCCGCCGTGGGAACGGTCCACGGCTGCAAGCGCCGATTCTCACGCTCGGAAAGCTCCGACGGGGGCAAAAGACACAGAGCGACCCCAACGGCAAGGAGCAAGAACGAGACAAGGACGATCAAAAGCAGATCGCCGAGGCGAATATTCTCTTTTTGCTCTTCCTTTTTTTCTTGATTCACGATTCTCTCCTTCCCGCTTCCTTGATCTTCACGATCAGCACCGACAGATCGTCCCGACAGCCCTCGCCCTTGGCGTATTTCACGATCAGATCCGCCAATCTCTCCGCCGAGGCGGAATCTCCCTGACTGCGAAGCAGATCAAAGAGCCACGGACATTCCTCTCTGCCCCCCGTTACGCCGTCGCTGATCATCACCACCACGTCTCCCGCCGCCACCTCAAAGCGGATCCGCTTCATATCGGTCTGCTTGATGATCCCCACGGGAACGGTGTGGGAGCGAAGCTTAAACAGACTGCCGCTTCGGAACACGTAGGTGGGCGCCGCGCCGCTTTTGTAAAAGGAAGCCCTGCCGCGCAGAAGATCCAGCTCCATCAGATCCACCGTAGAGGAGCATTCGTGCAGGCTTCCGCTGCCGCGGTTACGCAAAAAACCGTTGAGCATTTTCAGCGCCGTCTCGCAGGGGATCCCCGCGCCGATCATGCGGCGCAGGAAGAGTCCGCTGATCCCCGAGGTCATCGCCGCCTCCCTGCCCGATCCCATCCCGTCATTGATGAGCGCGTAAAACGTTCCGTCGGGATCACGGAACAGGTTCACCGTGTCGCCGCAATATTGCTCCTCCCCCTCGGCGCAAAGGGTTCGCTTGGCGCAGCTTACCGCAAGGGTCTGCGCCTCCTCCAGCACGAGGGTCGTCTCCTCCGAGCCTTCGCCGATCCGCAAGGGAACGCCCAAAATCGCCTCTGCCTTGCGACAGATCCGATCCCGATCGATTCCCTGCGTGCGCGACAGCGACAGCGCGATCCGCCGCCGTCCCTTACCGAGGGCGCACACGCCGCAAACGCCAAGGGCTGGATCACTGAGTGCCTCGCAAAGCCGTCGAGACGTGTCCTCGTCGATCTCGTATTCCCCCGTCTGCTCGACCATCGCCGCGGCGAGAATTTCCGAGATCGATTCGTAGTCCTGCGCAAAGACCTCGGTCCGATCCCCCTGCAACAGCTCCCCTGCCCGCCTTGTGGCTCGGTGATTGATCTCCTCTAAAATATCGGGCAGTCTGTCACATCGGGCAGACAGATCCCTTGGCGCGTCGGACGTCGTCAGGTGTCCGTTCCGATGCAGAATGGCGCTGAGGGTATTCAGCTCTCCCGCGCTCAGATGATATCGCTCCCCCCAGCAGGCGCTACGCTCCGCGCATGTAGCGCAGGAGTCCTCAAAGGCGCGGTCGCAGATCTGCCGCAGATCTGCCTCGGTGGGTGATTGCATCCGCCGACTCAAGCCCCAAAAGACCTCGGAAAGAGAGGAAAATCCCTCGCAGAGCAGCTTGATCCGCCGATGGGTATCGGCAAGCCGCAACGTCTGCGCACCCGACGCTTCCACCACAAGGGCGACCGTCTCCTCCCGTGGAATTGCCTTTGCGGATTCTTCTGTTGCTTCGGCTTCCTTCGCCTTTGCCGAAAAAAACAGCTTGTCCAGCACGCCAAACAGCACGCACGCCCCAAAGAGGGCGGGGGCAAGTCCTGTCAGCGCGCCAATGCCTTGGGTGTAAAAGCCCCACGCGATCGATACCGAGCAAGCGGCAGTCAGCGCAAGGACGGGGGCGACGGCGTACAGCAGTCCCGCCGCCAGCGCCGAGAAGGCAAAGAGGGGCGCAAGGGAGACCGACAGGGCAAGTCCCGTGACCGTACCGCCGATCACACCCGACAAGATCCCCTGCTTTCTGGTCAGATACAGGGTCAGAAGCATGCACCCGAGCGCGCCGAGGCTCACGCCGTACAGTGTCATTCCCTTCGCCGCCAAAAGCAGGACGAAGGCGATGGAAAGAAGCCCTGCCTGCCGTCTCCAATACCCTGCCGCGGTGTCGCTGAAAAATCCGCTGAACAGCAAGACCGCCGTGGGCGCGGCAATTACCGAAAGCATCGTTCCGTACAGATCGTAATACAAAAATCCGCCGCGGATCAGGCGATCCAGTCCCACCGCAAAGACGGCGATCGCCGCCGTTGCCGCCCGAAGGCTGATATGCTCCGAGAAGAACAGATGCCAGACCTCGCTGATGCGCTTTTCCCCCGCCTCGGCGTTCTCCTCCTCGGACCAGGGCGCATCCAGCGCAAAGCGAACCAGCAGACGGCACAGCACCGCGCCGCCGTACACGATCAGCAAAAAGAGCCGTCTTTCGTCAAACCACGCCGAGGCACACAGCCCCGCCAAGATCCAAAGGACCCGACGGTCAGAGGCGCAGAGCAAGGCGACCCCAAAGGGCTTTGCGGCAAAGGGCAACGCCACCCCGCCCGCAAGATATCCCCAAAGGGCGTACACCGCCCCAAAAAACAGGGCTTTTGGCAGGGTGCTTGTCCCCGTCCGTTTGCCTTCCTTCGCTTCTTCCTTCGCTTCTTCCTTCTCCCTCGTCCGTACCGATTCGGGAAGGCGTTCTGCTCCCTCGGCTTTGTTTCGTTTTCCGTCCATATCCTTTCCTTTCCGACGTCCCGAGGACGTCCGATGTTCTCACCGTGATTGTATCAAAAAAGAAGAAAAAGTCCTGTCGGATTCCGTCGCTCCCTTCGTAAGTATTCCAAAATTCGTTCGACGGCTTCCCCCCTCTTTTGGGGCGAGGTGACAACGAGAACGCCCCTTTCCCACGGGAAATTACGGAAAAAGGGATTGAAACCGCCCTTTTGTCGGACGAAACCTTCTCGGTTCGCCGATTGATCACAAAATTTGTTCGTTTTTTCGCGGGCGCTTCATGAAGCGCCCCTACGATGATCGTGTTATCTTTTGTAGGGGTCATTCACGAATGACCCGCGGGCGAGCCTTACGGTAAGCGATGCCTTTCCTGTTCGCCGTTTGATTGTGGAAATTCGGTTGTTTTTTCGGGAGCACCAAGGCGCTCCCCTACCAAGATTGAGGGAAACCATCGGACACAGTCCTTTTGAAACAACGGTCAATGAAAATCATCACGGCTACCGAAAAATAATATTCTTCAAGAGACGGTAGGGGAGCGCCTTGGTGCTCCCGTTTTCGTTCGCAAATTTTTCGTTTTTTGCGGGCGATTCTTGAATCGCCCCTACCAAGGATCGTGTTATCTTTTGTAGGGGTCATTCACGAATGACCCGCAGACGAACCTTGCGGGAAATGATGCCTTTCTTGTTCGCCGATTGATTGTGGAAATTTGTTTGGTTTTTTGGACCGTCGAGGACGCCGGTCCCTACGGGTTTTACATGAATTTTATTGTTCATTGACTCGCCCTTTGTTTCAAAAGAACGGTGTTCGATCGTTTTTTTAATCTTGTAGGGACCGGCGTCCTCGACGGTCCATTCGCGTCCAAAACCTTCGGTACATAGTGTCCGAAGGTTTTTTACATTAGAGGGAAACAAACGGACTTGGTTATGCACAATGGGAGAGCTTGATTGCTATAAAACTCAATCCAAGAAATTGCGCGCAAGTTCTTGAAGGGAGTTTGAGGGAAACTTCTCGAAAGAAGTTTCCCTCATCGCGTCCTCGCATCCTCGCGTCCTCGCGTCCTCGCGTCCCTCACGTCCCCTCTCTGCTCTTTTTTTGCAGGGACAAGATGCCGCAAAGCACGAGCATCGCGCCGAAGATCTTACGGAGCAGGTCGCCGTTGACGTGGGGAGTCAGCGCCGTTCCGCACAGAGCGCCCACGATCCCCGCCGCGGTCATCCAAAGGATCGCCATGGGCAACAGCTTCCTTTTCCGAATATGCACCAGCACCGCTGCCCCTGCCGAAAACAGGAAGAACAGCAGGTTCATGCCCTGCGCCTTGAGCTGGGGAATCCCTTCAAAAAACGAAAGATAGACCGTAAACAAGCCGCCGCCACCTACGCCCATACCCGACAGGGCAGAGATCAAAAGCGCGATCAGCATATGGAATACAACCGTCATACAATTTTCCTTCCTTTCTTCATCGAATCATCAACGCGATTCCCGCCCAGATCACAAGGGCGGCAAACAGCTTGCGGAGCGCCCCTGCCTTCAGCTTTCCCAAAAAAAGTCCCCCAAGAAGTCCTCCCGCAACGGCGGGCAGGGCGTACACCCCAAAGCCCTCGGTAACAAGATTCCCCGCAATGGCATACCGCAGGCAAGAGAGCGCTGAAATAGGGAGCATCACGCAAAGGGCGTTGGCATACAGATCCGACGGCTCGCCAAGCTCCGCGGGCTTTGCCGAGGACAGCGCAAAGACCGCGAGGATCCCCCCGCCCGCGCCAAGCAAGCCGTTCACGAAGCCCGCAAGCAAGCCTCCCACCGCCAGATAGGCGTACGCCCACCGTCCTTTGCTCTCCGCCCTTGATCCTATGCCCATGCGCCCTCTCCTTTTTTCTTCCTATTTTTCGTAAAAACACCCAAAACCGCTTGCAAGCCGCGCCAATTTGTGGTATAATGTAACTTGGGTTTATGTTCCGTTCCGAAATAGTATGACCCACCGATTCAAATTTTATCCTTTTTTCTCATGGGAGGTACGATAGATTTTATGGCAAACGAAAAATTGCAAAAGGAACTGCAAAAGAAAGGCAAATCCGTTGCCAAAAAAACGGCGAAAAAAGCCGTGAAGAAGGGCGCGAAAAAGGCGGTCAAGTCGGTTTCCGCCGAATTCGGGCAAAATGAAAGGAAGGCAAGCGCCGCGCCGCGCAGAGGAATGGCGGCGAAGATCCTGCCCTACGTCTTTCTCGTCTTTGCCTTGGTCCTCGCCATCTGTCTGGTTATCGTTCACATCGTCGGCATGGACGACGGCGCGGGGGCGGTTGGCTACGGCATTCAATGGCTGATGGGCGGTCTGTTTGGCGGCGCGTCGGTTCTGCTCCCTGCCCTTTTCGGCTTCATCGGTCTGAAATGGTGCTTATATAACGTCAAGTGGAAGGAAGCCGATATGATTCCCTCCTCCGCTTACTACGAGGACTATCGCCGCGCCAAGCGCCGTCTGTTGCTCCAAAGCATCATGGCGTGTCTTACGGTTCTGACCGTCTCCATGATCTTCGGTGTCATTGCCGATTACGGCGATTTCGACCTTGAGGAAATGTGGACTGACGGCGCGGAGGAGCTATTCGTCGGCGGCGGTTTGATCGGAAGCGGTCTGGGTTGCTTGATGGTTGCCGCCTTTGAGACGGTCATCTCCATGGTACTGCTCATCATTCTGCTGGTACTTTTCGTCATTCTCATGATCGGTCTGACCCCCGATTATATCATTACGAAGATTCAGGAAAAGCAGGCGATCCGCCGCGAGGAGCGCGCGTATCTTGCCGAGCAGGCGCGCATAGAAGAGCAAAAGCTCCGTGAGGAGGAACAAAAGAGACAGCTTGCCGAGCAGAAAAAGCAGGCTGCCGCCGCGGCTGCCCTCGCCAAGAAGGAAGAAGCAAAGGCGGCGAAGAGCATGTCTGCCGAGCAGATCGCCGAGCTTACTGCCGACGAGAACAACGAGGAGGAGATCTACATCGGTCCTGCCCGTGATACCGAGGAGGAAAAGACGGCAGAGCCTGCGGTCGATCCCGTCGTCGATATGATCAACCGTCAAAACGACGCCAAGTCCGATGCGGAGGAGGCGCGTGACTACGGCGGTGAGGCGGGCTTTGACAGCGACGAATACAGCAATCTGGAGGACTTCTTCAAGACCCTCAATCAAGCCCCCGCCGAGGCAAGCTCCGCCGAGCTGACTCCCTTGGATCTGAGCGAGCTTGGCACGGACGAGCTGCTTTCCGACGTTGCAGAGGTGCTTCCCGAGGAAGGCGAGGAGGAGGAAGAAGAGCCTGCTCTGCCCTACGTATTCCCTCCCATTGATCTTTTGACCCCCAACAAAAATAAGGACGAGCAGGATCACACCGCCGAGCTGCAGGAAAACGCCCGTCAGCTGCTCTCCACCCTCAAGAGCTTCAAGATCAACATCAAGGAGATCAACTACTCCCGCGGCCCTACGATCACTCGCTACGAGCTGAAGCCCGAGGCAGGTGTCCGCGTGCGCTCCATTGCCAATCTGGTGGACGACATTGCCCTGAGTCTGGCGACCTCGGGCGTGCGCATCGAAGCGCCGATCCCCGGCAAGCCCGCCGTGGGCATCGAGGTGCCCAACCGCAACCGCGCCACCGTGTATCTGCGAGATCTCATTGACAATCCCCAGTTTGGCGAGGCGAAAAGCAAGCTGACCGCCTCCCTCGGTATGGACGTGGGCGGCAATCCCATTTATTTTGATATCACAAAAATGCCCCACATGATCATCGCGGGCGCAACGGGTATGGGTAAGTCGGTCTGCATCAACTGTATCATTATGAGTATTCTCTACAAGGCGCGTCCCGAGGACGTGAAGCTGATCCTCATTGACCCCAAGAAGGTAGAGTTTGCCCTCTATCGTGACATTCCTCACCTCTACGCTCCCATCGTCAGCGAGCCGAAGAAGGCGGCAGGCGCGCTCGCCTCTGCCGTTGCCGAAATGGAACGCCGCTTTGAGATGATCGAGGAGGTAGGCGTGCGGGATATCGCGTCCTACAACGCCGCCACCGAGAACGATCCCTACAAGGAGCATATGCCCCATATGGTCATTATCATCGACGAGCTTGCCGACCTGATGATGACCGCCCCCGACGAGGTGGAATCCGCTATCTGCCGTCTGGCGCAAAAAGCGCGCGCCGCGGGTATTCACATCATCATCGGTACGCAGCGTCCCTCGGTTGACGTCATTACGGGTCTGATCAAGGCGAATATCCCCTCCCGTATCGCTTGTACCGTTGCCTCTCAGGTAGACTCCCGTACCATCATCGATATCGCGGGCGCGGAAAAGCTCATCGGTCGAGGCGACATGCTCTTCGCCCCCGTGGGCGCGGCAAAGCCCCTCCGTGTGCAAGGCGCGTTCGTCACCGAAAAAGAGGTGGAGGATATCGTAACCTTTATCAAGGAAAACAACACCAAGGCGAAATACAACAGCGAGTTCGTCAACCGCATCGAGGAAGAAGCCGCCAAGTGCGGATCGAAAAAGGGCGGTGGCGGAAGCATGTCCGATCCCCTTCCCGAAAGCGAGGGCGGAGATTCCAAATTCCGCGACGCGGTCAAGCTTGCCGTGGAGGAAGGAAAGATTTCCACCTCTCTCATGCAACGCCGCCTCGGCGTTGGCTACGGCAGAGCCGCCAAGATCATCGATACCATGGAACAAATGGGCTACGTCTCCAAGCCCGACGGCAATAAGCCCCGCCGCGTGCTCCTCTCTGCCGAGGAATACTCCCGCCGCGTCATGGAAGGCACCCTCGGCGAAAGCGAGGAATAAGGATGCGTTAGGACGCGTTAGGATGCGTTAGGGGAAACCTTTTTTCGAGAAGGTTTCCCTCTAAACCTTTTTGAAACATGGCACTGCCATGTTTCAAAAGGCAACTTTGCTTCTTCGGCAAAGCCGAAGCTTTGCTATGGCAAAGACAGCAAATTTGCCCCTTCCAAGAACTTGAAACAAGTTCTTGGATTGAGTTTTATAGCAATCAGGTTCTCCCATTGTGCATAACCAAATCCGTTTGTTTCCCTCTAATGTAAAAAACCTTCGGACACTGCGTACCGAAGGTTTTGGACGCGAATGGACCGTCGAGGACGCCGGTCCCTACAGGTTTCAAAAAAATTGTTTCTATATTTCTCGCCATAAAATAAAAGAAAATCTTTATGACTACGATAAAAACAATGAAATTCTCTCAAACTCTGTAGGGACCGGCGTCCTCGACGGTCCAAGAGAAACAAAAGCTAACCGCAATCAAACGGCTAGCCGAAAAACGAAAAACCACAAAAATTCGTAGGGCGATTCAAGAATCGCCCGCAAAAAACGAGAAAACAATATTTAGAAAAATACCCTTGTTTTGCTTTCTTTCACGAAAGAAAAGTAAGAATATCGATTCGGAGGAACACGTATGGCACGGCAGAAACGAACGGCGCATATTTCGGCAAGATACCTCGTGTTGGGTCTTGTCCTTGTCGTGCTTTGTCTTGCCTTTGTGATCGCCCTCGGTGTGACCCAGATCCGCGGACCGCAACGCTTCGGCAAGGATCAGGAGGAGGGGTATCTCCGCACCTACACCGTCCCCGGCGCGCGGGGAGAGATCTTTGACCGCGAGGGGCGGCTGTTGGTTGGAAATTCCACGAGCTACGATCTGATCTACGAATACGGCGCGATGCCCGACACGCGGCGGGAGGTGAATCAATCCCTGCTTGCGATCCACGAGGCGATCCTACGCACGGGCAACGGCGACAAGCTCGCACAGGATCTGTTCCCCTTGGAGGGCACGTATCCCAACATGAAGCTGACGGCGACGCTCCGCGACAAGGAATCCGCCCATGCCAAGGCGTACGAAAAGTTTCTTGCCCGTCAGGAATGGAAAAAGGGCGAGGTGGATTCGGAAAAGATCATGAAATACTTCACCAAGCGCTACCAGCTTGCCGAGTCCTTGTATTCCAATGATGAAATCACCACTCTTATGCGGTTCTACTACGAAATGGAACGAGTGGATTTCGGGCAATACGCCTCTTACACCATTGCCTCGGGGGTGAATATGGATCTGATCACCTCGCTGGAGGAATCCAACGTGGAGGGCGTAAATCTCTCCCTGCACAATGAACGGATCTACTCCTACCCCGGTATCGCGTCTCACATTCTGGGCAGACTGGGAAGGATCACCGCCGAAACCGCCGACTATTATCTCGCGCTGGACTATCCGCTGGACGCGCTGGTCGGCACGTCGGGCTGTGAGGCGGCGTTTGAGGAAATTCTGCGGGGTACCGACGGCGTGATGGCGATCCGCTACGACGACGACGGCAACATGATCGAAAAATATTACGTCACCGAACCAAAGGGCGGCAACGACGTCTATCTGACCATCGATCTCGATCTACAGATCGCTGCCGAGGAAGGACTCAAGGAAAACGTAAGCATGGTGGACGGCTCGGACGCCGGCGCGATCACCGTCCTCGATCCCGACACGGGAGAGATCCTTGCCATTGCCTCTTATCCTACCTACGACTTAACTCAATTTGATAGCGCAGACTACTACGCTTCCCTGCTTGCCAACGGCAATCTGCCCCTCTACAACCGCGCCCTGCAAGGGGTGTACGCCCCCGGCTCGACCTACAAGATCGGGGCGGCGCTGGCGGCGCTGGAGACGGGCGCGGTGACGGCAACCGATACGAAGGATTGCTTTGGCGCGTATCCCTATTATAACAATCCCTCCTGTCTTGGCGAGCACGGCACGATCACCGTAACCGACGCGATCCGCGAGTCCTGCAACGTGTTCTTTTACTATCTGGGCGAAGCCATGGGCGCGGACGCCATGACCGCCTATACCGCCCGTCTCGGACTTGGCGTGCCCACGGGCATAGAGCTGTCGGAAAAATCGGGGATCGTGGCAGGTCCCGCTTACCGACAGGAGCATGGGCTTAGCGCGTGGCAGGTGGGTGACAATCTCTCCGCCGCCATCGGGCAGTCGGATCACGGCTATACCCCTCTGCAATTAAGCGTGTATATGTCCACCGTGGTCAACGACGGCACGCGATACCGCGCCCATCTGTTGGAGTCGGTCAGAGAATTTTATACGGCAGAGGTTCTGCAACAGACCGAACCCGAAGTCTTGGATACCGTGGACTTTTCCGACGCGACCTACGAGCTGCTGATCGATGCCATGGAGCAGGTGGTATCCCATAACTTTACTCTGCAATCCTACTTCCGTGACGTGCCCGTGACCGTGGGCGGAAAAACGGGTACGGCGCAGGTCACGGGAAAGACCGATTACGCCGTCTTTTGCGGCTTCGCGCCCTCGGAAAAGCCGGAGCTTGTGATCTCCTGTATTCTGGAGGAAGGTGCTGTCGGTGCGCGCGCCGCCTACGCCGTCTCCCGTGTGATGAAGGTTTATTTTGAGAAGAATATAGAATAGGATGCGCGAGGGGAACTTCTCGAAAGAAGTTCCCCTCAACGCATCCCGCGTCCTCGCATCCAAGTCCGTTCGGACGTAGGGTCAGACGAATTTTTACCAAAGACCCCAAACGATCATATTCGGTTACCCACAAAGGACGAACAAGTGCAATATGCAATTCAAGAAATTGTCAGCAAGTTCTTGAAGGGAGTTTGAGGGAAACTTCTCGAAAGAAGTTTCCCTCAACGCGTCCCGCGTCCTCGCATCCAAATCCGTTCGGACGTAGGGTCAGACGAATTTTTACCAAAGACCCCAAACGATCATATTCGGTTACCCACAAAGGACGAACAAGTGCAATATGCAATTCAAGAAATTGTCAGCAAGTTCTTGAAGGG
>JAFVQC010000035.1 GCA_017504995.1 Clostridia bacterium | reverse complement strand
GCATATCTGAAACCTCCGATAATGTTTTTCTCGTCAATTAACATTTTATCAGATTTTTTTCAGATATGCTCTTCTTTTTTTGCTTTTTTACTTTTTGTTTGCTATATCTGTTGGTTTCACCCCAACATTTATTATAGAACCTTTCTTTTTCAAAAACGGTAAGCTTACGCCCTTCCCTGCCAGATTCAGAAAATCGTTTTTGCATATCTTGCCTTAAAAAATCTTTCGGCTACAACCAAAAGAACGAAATCTTCTCGAATATCGTAAGGGCGACGGTCTCTGTCAAGAACCGCGTTGTTGATACATTCTTTCTTGCTTTCGCGGGCGAATCCGCCTCTATTGCTCCACGCAAAAGATATTCCTTCATCCTTCGATATTTTTTGAAAAATGCTATTGCGCTTGACGGTAGCTTGTGATATAATAAAATTTAAGGATGGGTTTGATAAGGAAAACAACTCTTGAAAGGAAGGAATCAACCATGAAACTGATGAAACGAACGGTAGCTACCGTATTGATCATTGCTACCGTAATTGCTTCGCTCTGTTTTTCCGTCTCTGCCGCCGATGCCAATACCCCCACGGCGAAGGGCTTGGAGATTCAAAAGATTCTGAAGGGAGAAGCAAACGCGGAAGGTCTGAACTTCAGCTTCGTTGATTTTGCCAATCAAACCTACGGTGAGGGAAGCTACGCGGACTCCGATCAGACCGTGATCTATACGGGGGACGATTGCTATCTTTTGCAGATCAAAGGAAAAAACATTGGCTCAAAAAACATGGGCTCGCAGGTAAACTCCTACCGCCGCGCCATCTTTTGCGCGGACGACGGTACGGGCGTGAGTGGATTTCGCCCCTGTGTCGCCTCGGACAAGGCGGGAAGCCCCGCGGCGTGGAACTATGTGCTCAGCAGCACCGATTCCAACAACAGCCGCCACCAGATGTACGTCAACGACAAGTATCTGGTCAACCTGTTTTATGACGTCTCACGCTCTTTTCTCACCGTTACGGTAGAGCCGCTGCCCGAGGCGAAGCAGGCAGACTACCTTTCGGTGTTTTCCGAGCCGAATTACGGGACGGGCGATGCGCTTTGCGAGCCATTGATGTTCCAGCTTGGCACCGACGCGGAAATATCCGACACGACAAGCGGAATGTGCTATATTTACCGCCTTTCGGACGGTCGCTTTTTGATCTATGACGGCGGCGGAAAGACCATTGATGGAACAAAGTCCTTGGATACCCAGCTGGCGGGGCGGATTTATCAGATACTGACGCAATATAACGTTCTGCCCAAGATCACCATTGCCGCGTGGACGATTACTCATACCCACACGGATCACATGGGCGCCTGTCAGGCGTTTATCAATTCCTACGTTTTGAGACAGCAGAAGGTTCTTTTGGAACGGTTTATCGTCAATGCCAACGATTACCTGCAAACCAAGCAGGTGGAGACGAACGACGACGATCTGCCACCGACGAAGCTTGTGCATTATCATAGGTATCTGGACACCTTGGCGGAGAACGGCGTGTTCGTTTACAAGGCGCACGCGGGGCAGAAGTATTATTTTGCCGACGCGACCATAGAGGTACTCTATACCAACGATCTTCGTGGCGAACTCATTAAAAAATCGGATACCAACGCCCTTTCTCTCATTACACAGGTCACGCTTTGGCGCGGCGGCCCTTCCGTGATCATGACGGGAGACACCACCGACGTACCGATGCAAATCACGAACTCACTGTACGGTACGGATCTGGACAGCGATTTCGTGCAAGCGCCTCACCACTGTCATAACAGTTATCCCTCTTTGAACACTCTGTATACCAACGCGGACCCCGCGTACCTTCTGTTTCCTACAAGTACCGGTGGATTTAACTCAAAGATGGGGTCGGCTTCCAACGTAAACACCGTCTGGTACAACAAAGGTACGGTTACGGTCTATCCCGCCCGATCCTTCGTTACTCGCTTTTCCTTCAATGACACGGGAGCGATCCGTGACGTCACGTATCTTCTTGCCAGACTGAAGGATTTTGACGTAATTGAGGAGAACGGCTCTTACGAGCTGTTGAACGATATCGTCATTTCCAACAGCGAAAGCCAGCCCGCCGTCATTGAGCAGATCGCTTACGATCAATCCACGAACACCACTATTCTGAACAATTCGCTTTCGGGGGTAAGCTTTGGGGGCGTATTCGACGGAAAGGGACATTCTATTCTCTTTGGAACGGGCGTACGGGCGTCTTTTGACGGCAGTCATGGCGTTTTGTTTGAAAAATTGAGTGGAACCGTGAAAAATCTGACCTTTGGAAAAGAGGGGCAGGCGATTTCTGTCGTCGCCCAAATAAACGGCGGCATCAACGTAGGCATCGTGGCACGTCAGGTCGTGGAAAGAGGGATCATAGAGAGCGTGACGGCGCACGTGGATATTGACGTCAGCGGCTGCGCAAGTAACGCCAACGTAGGACTGGTTGCCAAGGTGGAAGACGTTGGCGGTGACCCTTCTGCCTTGACGGTGTTTGATAGCTCGGTTTTCGGGCGTATCGTTTCCAATCAAAGCACGGGCAACCATGCCATCGGCGGCATTGTAGGTAAGCTGAGTGGCGGCTCGTCTCTTACCGCTTCGGGTTGCTATGGCGGCTTGTCCGTTGCGGCTACGACCGCGGGTGAGGATCGAAGCGGTGTCGGCGGTATCCTTGGATACTGCAACACCACGGGACGCGTGGAAATTCATAATAGCGTGAACGGCGGATCGCTGGATTCGATGGCAATGGGAACGGGCGGCATCGTCGGCGTGATTCTCGATGCGGCAAACGTCAACTTGACGAACTGTCTGAATACGGGCGCGGTCATTGGCGGTTCTGCTACGGCGGGCGAGTACGGCATGATCGTTGGAAAGCTTACGGGAAGCGTTACCCTACGCGACTGTCTGAATACCTACGATCACAACGGAGATCAGCAAACCGATAACGAAGGCATGGTCGGTTCTGCTGCCTCGATTGGAGCGACCGAGATCAATTGCTTGGATCTTGGCGGAACGGGGGTTGTCCTGCCTCGTATGACCATGGGTATGGGAGCAGGCGTTCGGATCGTACCGACGGAATCCGCGGCGCTTCGGTATCGCGTGTTGGTGGATCAAGCGCTTTTGCAGACCCTTGTAGAAAAATACGGTGCGGACAACGTGCGGCTTGGCGTGCTTTGGGCGAAAGCCGAGGACGTGGCGGCGGCAGGAAATATCTTTACCAAGGATCGGGTCACGGGTGCTGTGGAAACGACAGGCTCTGTGAGCGACCTGCTTGCGGCGCGAGAGGACGAATGGAACGGCGCATGGACGGGATATTACGCCTATCAAACCGACATCACCAGCGCAACCGAGAAATATAGCGGCGTGGGCTTTTACGAGATTACCGTAGGCGGAAAAGCATATCGCATCTACGCGGCGTATGCTCCGAGCAACGCAAGAAGCCTTCAGGACGTTGCCAAGGCTGCTCTGGCAGATGGAGCTTACGCTTCTCGGTATGCGCCCTCCCAGTCGGCGTTGCTGAAAAATTACGCATCGGGTAAGCTATCCTGATCGAATTCTTTTTAATCAAAGATGGAGAACACCAAACGTTCTCCGTCTTTTTTTATTTTCACGGCAAAACGTATGAAAACAGTTTTTTATCCGTATGGCGCGATATCTATATTCGCCCTTTTTTGTTTCCGATTTTTTCAGGAGAAATGAATTTCTCCCCTATAAAATACGAAAAATGCAAAAAAATACGAAAAATTTTCGGTTAGCTGAGACTAACTGAGACTTTGGGTAACCATTTGAGACTCGACTTCGCCGTATAATATGGGTGCACAGACGGAAAGGAGGTCAAACGGATGAATCAAAGGTGCGGTATCGTTCCCGTCAGGAACGCTTGCCGCAAAGGAACTCTTGGACGGATGCTGGAAAAATATTTACAGCTCTGTCATCAACCAATCAACGACGCTACCCCCTGCGAGGGCAAAAAGCGAACCGAAAAAGTCGTGGGGAACAGCTTCCCCAATCTTGCGGGCTTTTGCCGATTCGTTCATTTGGGCACGGACGAGCTTCTCTCCCTCTCCGAGGAATTTCCCGAGGAAATCGATCGCTTGCTGGCGATTCTGGAGGACGAGGCACTCAACTCCTCGATGCCCCCCGCGCTTCTCTCCATCTACTTAAAAAAGCGCTTGCGATACGAGAGAGAGGACGAGCCTACCGAGTCGAACGCTACGGGGATCAACGTACATTTTGAGCACGATATTCTCCGTGACGGAGAATGAAAAAAAGGAAAAAGAAGCAGGGGGCAGTGGACCTGACCATTTCGGGCACGCCCACTCCCCGTCAGCAAGCCTTCTTTGATTCCCGCGCTCGCTTTACCGCCTATGGCGGTGCGCGAGGAGGCGGCAAATCCTGGGCGCTTCGGCGCAAGCTCTGCGCCATGTGCCTGCGCTATCCGGAGATCCGCTGTCTCTTGGTGAGACGAAGCTTCGACGAGCTGAAAGCCAACCACGTGCTTCCCTTTCTAAGGGAGTACGGTCAGCTTGTCACCTACTCCGAATCCGCCAAGGCTCTGCTCTTTCCCAACGGAAGCAGGATCGATCTGGGGTACTGCTCCAGCGACCGCGACGTGCTGCGGTATCAGGGTCAGGAATACGACGTGATCGCCATCGACGAAGCAACGCATCTGAGCGAATACAGATTTTCTATTTTCAAGGCTTGTCTGCGAGGCGTTCGGCATTATCCGAGACGAATGTATCTGACCTGCAATCCCGGTGGAATCGGTCACGCTTGGGTCAAGCGGCTGTTCATCGACCGCAGCTTCCGCGCGGGAGAGCGACCCGAGGATTACGCCTTTATCCCCGCGCTGGTCTACGACAACCAAGCGCTCCTTGACGCCGATCCCGACTATATCCACTCGCTGGAGTCTCTGCCGCCCCGTCTGCGGGACGCTTGGCTCTTGGGACGGTGGGACGTATTTGAGGGGCAATTCTTTCCGGAATTTGACGAAACGGTACACGTTCTGTCTCCGTACGCCATTCCCAAAGGGCTAAAGCATTTCGTCGCTTTGGATTACGGCTTCGATATGCTGGCGGCGCTTCTCATGGGGATCGACGAGGAAGGCAATCTATATTGTCTTGGGGAGCATTGCGAGTCCGATCTGACGCTGACCGAGGCGGCTGAGGCAGTTGCCACGCTTTGCCGCGGCGTATCCGTCGAATGCGCGGTAGCGTCTCCCGATCTATGGAATCGCCGTCAGGACAGCGGACGAAGCGGCTTTGAGCTGATGCAAGCAGTCCGTGGCATGCCCCCCATGCTTGCCGCCGATAACCGACGCATCGCCGGCTGGCGCATTTTGAGGGAATATCTCTCCGAGGAGGCAAACACCCCCCACCTGCGGATCTCCTCCAATTGCCATGAGCTGATCCGTTGTCTGCCTGCCCTGCTTTGTCACAAGGAGCGCACCGAGGACGCTTCCTCCGAGCCTCACGGCATCACCCACGCCCCCGAGGCGTTGCGATACGCCGTGATGAGCCGCCTACCGCCCCCCAAGACAGAGACCGAACTGCCCTTTCGCTTCAAAAAACGACCAAATTCTTTATTTTTCGATTGATCATTCGTCTGTGCCATCGAAAAATAAATCGACAAAAAAGAAAGGAATTCGTGATGTCCAATCAAAAAAAATTAAATCTGGAGGGATTCCGCGGAATCAATACGCTGGCGAAGCAAGACGAACTCTGCGCCTCGGATATCGTCAATTTCCGAATCCGTTCCGACGGCTCTTTGGAAAAGCGTTGCGGATACCGCCCTCTCGCCACCCTTCGGCGAACGCCCCGCGCCTTTATCGTCAGTTCAGAAGAAGGAACGCCCATCGGCTACGCGCTCCTCGGTGACGAGGTCGTATCGGTCGATCTTACCACGGGAAGCATGTCAAACGTCGGCTTCGTGAAAAAAGAAAGCGGTCCCGCCTGCTTCTTCTTTGACCGCGGAACGCTCTATCTGACTGACGGAAAAGAGCTTTACGCCTACACAGATGAGGATTTTACCCCCTGCTATGGCTACGTACCTCTCTTGGGCAAGGACTGGAAAAACAACGAGGTGGGGCTTATCCACGAACCGAAAAACATTCTCAACCGACAGGTGCGGATCTCCTACCGCATTGCCGATCCCCCCTCGGGCTTCCTTTGCGTGGGTGAGCCCATCGAATCCATCGAAGCGGTTTACCATAACGGTATTTTGCTTTCCCCCGAGGACTACTACATAGACACCGCTTACGATTCGGTCAACGTATACACCCAACCAAAGGTGGGCGACAGACTGACGGTCTACGTAACGCTGAAGGCAGATCTGCAGGAAAAGAAAGCTCTGCTTTGTCAGGCGACCAACGCGCTGCTCTTTGGAGATACCGACAACCACCGTCTCTTTCTGTGGGGCATAGAAGATTACCCCGCTACCGTATTCTGCTCCGATTTCGTGTCGGAAAAGGATCTGGAGGAATCCAAGAAGCATTATCCCAAAAGCGACCTTGCCTATTTCCCGAAGAACTTTGATTTCGTCGTTGGCGACGGAAAACACAAGCTCCAGAACGCAGTCCGACAGCAAGACCGTCTGCTCTTCTTTACCGAGGGCGAGGCGTGGATGTCACAGGCAGACACCTCTGGAGCGAAGGACTTTCCTGCCGTCTGCGTGCATCCCTCCATCGGTTGCGCCTCGGAAGGAGGAGCAACGCTCGCGGGAAACGATCCCGTTTCGGTGGGAGATTTTACGGTATGGCGTTGGGAAAAGGACAGCGACCATACGGGGGGCTATCACGGTGTCAGTCTGTCCGCCCCCATCGATGAGTTGATTGATCCGAAGGAATATCAAAGGCTTGGAGTCTTTTACGATTTTCGTGAAAACGAGCTGTGGCTCTTTGACCCCCAAAGCGGAAACGTCCGCATTTGTCATCTGCCTTCGGGAAACTGGTATCGCTTTGAAGGAATCTCTGCCGACTGCTTTTTTCACGCCAAAGAAACCACGGGTTTCCGCAAGGGCAATCAACTTTATCTGTTCGACCACACCTTGAAGGAGGATCTGGAAGCCGACGGCTCTACCCGCCCCATTCACGCCGTTTATCAAAGCGGCTTTCTGGATTTCGGCGCGGCAGAGAGAAAAAATCTCTCTCGCCTTGCGCTCCTTGGGGATACGGACGGAGGTACGGTGAGCGTGTCCTTCCATGGCGACGAATGCGCCACCGTATCCTGCGAGCTATCCGCCCAGGATACCGATCCCCCCCATATTCTCTTGCGAAGGATCGCTTCGGGACGCTTCCGAACCGCTTCCTTTACACTGAACGCTCCCGACGGCTGCCGTCAGGTCATTCGCCGTCTGGAGCTGTATACCCGATAACGAGAAAGGAACTTACACATGAATCATTCCATTCAAAAAGCCTGGGCGCAATACGAAGCGGGTAAGCAGTACAAGCGCCGCATCGGGCTTTACGAGACCATTCGCCGAAACGAGCGCTTTTATCGCGGAGAGCAATGGCAAAACGGAGAGGGCGCGAATCTGCCCCGCCCCGTATTCAATATCGTTCGCAGAATCATGGACTACCTGATCTGCTCGGTTGCCTCAACCGATCTTTCCATTCGCTTTACCGACGAAAATCTTCCCTTTCTTCGGGAAGCGGACGAGATCCGTTCCCTTCAAGAGGGCTTGGAGGTGCTGTCCGCCAACGCGGCGTACCGTTGGGAGCGTTGCGCCATGGACAAGCAGCTGCTTCGTCTTTTGACCGATGCCGCCATTACGGGCGACGGCGTACTGTACTGCTACTGGGATCCCACTGTCAAGACGCCTCAGCTCTTTGAGGGGGATCTGGTCACCGAAGTGATCGACAACGTCAATCTCTTCGTTGCCGACGTAAACCGCGCCGATATTCAGTCACAGGACTATATCATTTTGGCAGGTCGCGCCTCGGTTGCCTCCCTCCGCGCTGAGGCGGCTGCGGCAGGCGTGCCGGAGGAGGAGCTGCGCAAGATCAGCGCGGACAACGATACCGCAGGTCAATGCGGCGATCTCTCACAATTCGAGCTGGAAGGGGACGAGGAAGCAAAGGCAACGTATCTGGTGAAATTCTGGCGCGAGAACGGAAGGGTGGTGTTTGAAAAATCCACCCGTGACTGCTCGATCCGACGGGCGCGAACCGATTGCCGTCTCTATCCCGTCGCCCTCATGAACTGGATCACCACCAAAAACAGCTTCCACGGCACGTCTCCCGTCACTGAGCTGATCCCCAATCAGAAATTCATCAACCGCGCCTACGCCATGGCAATGAAGCACATGACCGACACCGCCTTCTCCAAGGTGATCTACGACAAATCCAAGATCCCCGAGTGGTCCAATGAGGTTGGGCAAGCCATTGCGGCGGTAGGCGGCGGCAATATCTCCGACGCGGTATCCGTCGTTGGGGTGGGCGAGATGCAAAGCGGCTATCTGGAGCTGATCGAAAGCGCTATTACCATGACCAAGGAGCTGATGGGCGCGACCGAATCCGCCCTTGGCAATATGGAAGCCACTAACACCAGCGCCATTCTCGCTTTGCAGGAAACCTCCAGAATTCCCCTGGAGCAGATCCGCAGCGCCTACTACCGTTGCGTGGAGGATCTGGCAAATATCTGGGCGGACATGATGTGCGCCTACTATCCCACCGAGCGTCTCCTTCCCTACCGCACCCGAGACGGCATTCAGGTCGCCGAGGCGCATTTCGATTCCCTGAAAGGCGGCTTCCTCTGTGCCAGAGTAGACGTGGCGGAGCTATCCCGATACAGTGCGGCAGGAGCGCAAAATCTCTTGGATAAGCTGTTGGATGAGGGCTATATCTCTCCTGCCGCTTATATCCGACGGCTTCCCTCGGGACTCCTTTGCGACCGTCAGGCGCTTTTGGAGGAATTGGATGCCAACGAAAATCAAAGAAAGGAGGACACGCCCCATGTCGGAAACGATTGAAACCACCCCCATCCTCTCAGAGGAAACTGTTTCCGTGGAAATCGAAAATACAATCGCAACTTCCCTTCCCACCGAAGCAATCCAAGAAGCAGAGCCTGACGAGACAGCCGATCCGTCCTCCGAGGACGAGCTGACACGCTTGCGAGAAGAGGTCACACAGCTTCGACAGACCCTTTCACAAAAGGAAGCGATGGAGGAGCAAGCGACCCGTGAGCTGGGAGAATTCCACCGTCTATTCCCCGAAACCTCCGTCAAGCAAATCCCCAAGCAGGTATGGGAGCAAGTAGAAGGGGGACTCCCACTCAGCGCCGCTTACGCGCTATACGAGCGAGAAATCCAACTGAAGGCGCTCCGCGCCGACGAGATCAACCGCCGCAACGCGGCACTCTCCTCGGGAAAGGCAGGAAAAGACGCCCCTCGCGAATACTTTTCTCCCGACGAGGTTCGAGCCATGTCTCAAAAACAGGTTCACGACAATTACGCCGTCATCGTAGAGTCTATGAAGCGATGGCACTAACAAAACTCTTTTATCATTTATTTTTTCATAAGAAAGGAATTTAAAAACTATGGCTATTTCTCATTTTATCCCTACCATCTGGAGTGAAAATCTTTATTCTGCGCTGAACAAAAAGTACGTTGCCGTTGCCAACTGCAGCCGCGACTACGAAGGTGAGATCCGCAACTGCGGCTCTGTGGTGAAGATCTGCGGCGTTGGCAACGTCACCGTAAGCGACTACACCAAGAACACCGACATGAGTACCCCTCAGGCGCTTTCCGACACCGTCAAGGAGCTGACCATCGATCAGGCGAAGTACTTCAACTTCCAGATCGACGACGTAGACAAGGTACAGTGCACCCCCAAGCTGCTGGATGCCGCCATGGCAAACGCTGCCGACACGCTGTCCGATGCCGCTGACAAATACGTATTCTCCTTGGCTGCTACCGCGGCGAACATCATTACCAGCGACGAAACCACCGTGGATAACATTATGGATCTCATCATCAGCGCCCGTCAGAAGCTGTACGAGAAGAACGTTTCCGACTCCTCGAACGTGGTACTGGAGATCTCTCCCGCCGTGGCTTCTCTGCTCTATAAGGCAAAAATCAATCTGTCCTCTGACAACGCAGAGGCGCTGGAATCGGGCTGCATCGGCAGCATCGGCGGTTGCAAGATCTTCGTTTCCAATAACGTCGTCTCGGAGGAGGACGGCTCTACCACCTACTACAAGTGCATGATGCGTACCAAGCGCGCCATTGCCTTTGCGGAGCAGCTTTCGGAGATCGATGCTTACCGTCCCGAAAAGCGGTTTGCCGATGCCGTCAAGGGTCTGCATCTGTACGGCGCTACCGTTGTTTATCCCGATGAGATGATCATGCTCGAGATTGGAATCAACGCTGCCGTATGAAAAACCGTGAGATCTATGAAAACGCGCTTCGGATCTTAGCCCAAAGCACTACGGCAGGAGAAAACGAGGACTACGAGGAACGCGCCCCGTATCTCATTGCTTCCTTCTGTACCGAAGCCGAGGACACCGACCGATACCTTCGTCTTGCCTTGGGCGAGGCGATGGCTACAACCTTTGAGAAGGTGTGGCTGGCGTTGGAAGCGGATTTCCCTCTCTTGGATCGGCTGGCGCCCGTTGCTTGTCTGTACGTGGCGGCAATGCTGGTCCTTGACGAGGACAGTACCCTATCCGACAAGCTGTACGAGCGATATTGTGATATCATGTCAAGAATTCGCTCGGGAATCCCCGCCGCGCTGGAAAACATTTTAGACGCGTATTTTTAATTTTCTTTGCCCTTTTCGGCTTTGCCGAAAAGGGCATCCTTTGCGTAACTCGCCATTTGATTACGGTTGCCCTTTGCTTTTTTGCGGGAGGAGCAAGCCCCTCCCCTACCGTCTCTTAAAAAGTTGCGTTGCTGCTTACCGTTTCTTCACAATTTGCGTTCGTTTCAAAAGAACGGTGTCCAATAAGTTCTCTCCAATCCTGGTAGGGGAGGGGCTTGCTCCTCCCGTTTTCATTCCATTTATTGTTTTGGGATTCGCCGTTCGATTGCGGTCTTTTGGAATCGTGGGGGTCATCATTCATGATTCATTTTATACGATCATACAATGACCGAGGGGTGATGTTTTGTATTTCAAGCCGTTTCGCTTTTTTTGTTGGATTTTATCCGTCCCCGTTCTTCTTTGGTCGCTTTCTTCCTGTCGCGCGCCGTCTTTTGCGACGAACGAAAGCAATCCGTCCCTTTCAGTCCCCGCGCAAGAGCCGTGGATCGAGCCACTTACCTATGAGGCGAGAAATTTTGACGAGGTCCGCGCCATGTGGCTTTCCCAGTTCGACCTGTTTCCCATCTGTGTCAACGAGGGCAAGCAACGGCGGAAGTCAGACTATATCCGCCGCGTGGAGCAGCTGTTGGAAAACGTCGTCTCCATCGGGATCAACACCCTTTTCGTGCAGGTTCGTCCCAACGGCGACAGCTTTTATCCCTCCGCCCTCTTTCCTTCCTCCCGCTACGCCACGGGTAGGATCGGCGCTGCCTTTGATTATGACCCCTTCTCCATTCTCTTGGCGCGCGCCCACGGAAAAGGGCTGTCGGTACACGCATGGATCAATCCCCTTCGCTGCTTTTCCGAACAAGATCGCGCCACCCTCACGGGGGAGTATCCCACCTTGATTTGGACGGAAAACACTTCCGAAACGAAAGACGTAATCGTCCCCGTGGGCGGCGTTTGGTATCTGAATCCGTCTCGGGAAGCGGCAAGATCGCTGATCTGCGACGGCGCGCGGGAGATCCTTTCGCTCTATACGGTAGACGGAATTCACATTGACGATTACTTCTATCCCACCACAGATCCTTCCTTTGACAGTCTATCCTTTGCCGAATATCAAAACACGGGCGGCAAACTCTCCCTCGGGGAGTTTCGGCGGAACGCCACCCGTCAGCTGGTCAGCGAGCTTCACCGTACGGTTCTCGCGGCAGGGGGCGGACGGTTGTTTGGGGTTAGCCCCGCCGCCAATCTTGAGAGGAATTACCACGAGCTTTACGCCGACGTGGAACGGTGGTGTGCCGATGGGATTCTCGATTATCTCTGTCCCCAGATCTATTTCGGTTGGGAGCACGATACACTGCCCTTTGCGGAAACCTGCGATATCTTTGCCCGACTGGTAGAAAAAAACGATATCCGTCTGATCGTCGGAATGACACTGGGCAAGGCGTATGATGGATATTACGGCAAGATCGACTCCTACGCGGGAACGGGGGCGAGAGAGTGGATCGAGCATACGGATATTCTTTCACGGTGCTTTTCCTACACCCAAAAGACGGAACGCTGTAATGGTGTCGCCTTTTTCAGCTATCAGTTTTTCTTTTCTCCCGCAGACGGACGCGAAATCTCGGAAACTGCCGCCGAACGCGCCTCCCTCTTGCCTCTTTTGAAGGAAGCAAAAAATAAAAAGCAAAAAATCTAAAAAAAATTAAAAAAAGTGTTGACAAGCTGCCCCTACTGTGGTATAATAGTTAAGCGTTCGGAAAATTTCCGATTTCGCATGGCGGGATAGCTCAGTTGGCTAGAGCAACCGGTTCATACCCGGTAGGTCATGGGTTCAAGTCCAATTCCCGCTACCAAAAAACACAGAATGCGGATAGAGATTATCCGCATTTTGTGAATAAGGCCCGTTGGTCAAGCGGTTAAGACACCGCCCTTTCACGGCTGTAACATGGGTTCGATTCCCGTACGGGTCACCAAACAAGTTAAAGGCGAACCCATTTCCGTTAGGAGATGGATTCGCTTTTATCATTTATTTCAATTATCCCTATTAAGAGTAAAAGGCATACGGAGAAAAATCCGTATGCCTTTGCCGTTTTTATGAGGGATTAACGGCTAACCCTCCACCATTTACGCACTTGGCGGTTTTGTCCCATTGATGTCAATGGAATTATTCATTTTACTGTTTTCGTTATTCAATTGTGTTTGCTTGCGACTCTCTTGCCATTCGGCAAACTCTCGCTGACCTTCTTCGGTGCGATAGTATGCGAGAATGGCGGGCAAAAATGCCCTTGCAAGCGTGTCGAGTTCGTGGTCGGGTATTCCCGTGGTGTTCTTTCTTTTTTTCG
>JAFVQC010000034.1 GCA_017504995.1 Clostridia bacterium | reverse complement strand
TTGGTTTTTTGGACCGTCGAGGACGCCGGTCCCTACGGGTTTTACATGAATTTTATTGTTCATTGACTCGCCCTTTGTTTCAAAAGAACGGTGCTCGATCGTTTTTTTAATCTTGTAGGGACCGGCGTCCTCGACGGTCCATTTTTCATTCGCAAATTTTTTCGTTTGCGATTCGGCTTCTGCTAAGGCACCCTTCATGACACGACGCCTTTCTTGTTCGCCGTTTGATTACGGAAATTCGATCGTTTTACCGTAGGGCGGATTCGTAAACGTCAGATCGTTACGGCATAGCAAGATCGCCGTCCAAATCGGTTTGGCGTTAAAATTTTCAAAAAAATTGAAAAAATATCTTGACAAATCGATCAAATTATGGTTTAATATAAGATGTCATTGTATAAAAGCGTATTTTTCGCTGAAAAGCAACACGCTTCCGGATCATTCCGGACATCTCAGGTTCGGGATGAAAACAAATTTAAGGAGGTGCAAGAAATGCTCAGAACTTATCAACCCAAAAAGCGTCAGAGAAAAAAAGAGCACGGCTTCAGAAAGAGAATGGCTACTGCCGACGGCAGAAACGTCCTCAAGAGAAGACGCGCAAAGGGCAGAAAAAAACTGACCTACTGATTTTATCCGTACGCTTCCACATAAAAACCGCCGATGTCCTTGAAAACAGCCCATGTTTTCCCTGAGCATCGGGGTTTTTGATTGTATGGAGCAATCGGCAAAATCGGAGCGATGATGAAAAATATCGCGATCAAGGAAAATCATCTGTATCAAAAGGCTTACCGTAACGGCAAGCGATTCGTCGGAAAGTACGTAGCGGTCTACGTCCTGCGCGATCTGGCGGCGGGTCGCCTGAGAAAGGCGCATCCCGAAAAGAAAACCGTCAACCGTCTGGGAATCTCGGTTTCCAAGGCGATCGGCAGCGCGGTGAAGCGGAATCGGGCAAAGCGAGTCATTCGCGCCGCCTACGATCCTCTGCGCGACAGGCTCAAAACGGGATTCCTCGTGGTCATCAGCGCCCGCACCGCCATCAACGGTCAGAAAAGCACTGCCGTTGGCGCGGAGCTTGATACGGCGTTCAACAAGCTGGGAATGATCAAGGGCGTTCCTTCCCCGTCTCTTCCCGACGAACGAAAAACGACATGAAGCACGTTTGCATTTGGCTCATACGCCTTTATCAAAAGCATCTTTCTCCCCTGAAACGAAATCCCTGCTGTAGGTTTACGCCTACTTGCTCTGCCTATGCCATCGAGGCATTTACGAAACGCGGCTTTTTTGTGGGTTTCGGACTGACGGTTTGGCGAATCCTTCGCTGTAACCCCTTCTGTGCGGGTGGGTACGACCCCGTTCCGCCCAAAAGACTTCCGAAATACGCAAGGGATGGGAAAAAGAACGAAAGCGCCCCACACTCGACGGGTGACAATGACGAAAAATAAAAAAGAGAGGATTTCGGCGTTTGCCGAAAACTTGTGAAACTCTATGGATTTCATTAACAGACTGTTTGGATACGTCATCAGCTTCTGTAATAAGATCGTAGGCAATCAGTACGTTCTCGCGCTGTTCCTGTTCGCGGTCATTATCGAGGTTCTGCTTCTTCCTTTCGGTATCAAACAGCAAAAAAACTCCATTAAGCAGGCAAAGCTTCGTCCCAAGGAAATGGCGATCCGCAAAAAGTACGCGGGTCGGGACGATCAACCCACCAAGCAGAAAATGACACAGGAGATTCAGGAGCTTTACCAGAAGGAGGGCTACAACCCCATGGGCGGCTGTCTGCCCCTTCTCATTCAGTTCCCTATTATCATCATCCTGTATAATATCGTACTCAACCCCCTGCGCTATATCTGCGGTCTGTCCGCCGATACCATCGGCGCGATGGTTCCCGTGGTCAACAGCTACGGCTATTCCTTCGACGCCAACGTGGTTGCCACCCGTAACGTGGATATGATGAGCGCGATCCGCAACGTGCTGAACATCGATCCGACCGCCTTTTCGGGCGTATCGGGCTTTGACATCGGTCTTGCGGATCTTCCCAATCTGACGCTCTTCGGCAACGCCAATCTGGATCTGGGCAACAACCCCGCCTTCAACACCCCCGCAGGCAGATGGCTTCTCTGGGTTCCCGTGCTGACCTTCCTCGTTTACTTTACCAGCACCAAGCTGACCCGCAAGCTGTCCTATCAGCCCACCACCGCCGACGACCCCGCCATGGGCTGCTCCAACAAGATGATGGACTGGACCATGCCCCTGATGAGCGTATTCATCACCTTCGGCGTTCCCGCCGCAATCGGCGTTTACTGGATCTTCAAGAGCATCATCGGCGTTCTCAAGCAATGGATCCTGAAGAAGGCAATGCCCCTTCCCGTCTTTACCGAGGAGGATTACAAGGCAGCCGAGAAGGAAATGAACGTCCGTCCCGACAAAGCGCCCAAGAACAAATCGGGCCGTGTGGTACGTTCCTTGCACCACATCGACGACGAGGACTTTGAGGACACCCGCGAGAAGGCAATCAAGCACCGCGAGGCGCTGGAAGCGCAGGAAGCGGCAGAAGCCGAGCAGAAGAAGAACGCCGCGGCAGGCGGTCTTTTGGGCGGCGCTTCGTTGAAAGCCGACGAAAAGCCCCCTCGCAAGGAAAAGAAGGACAAGGCGAAAGCGGAAGGCGGCATGAGCGATTACCGCGAATCCTTGAACAAAAAGCTGTCGGGCGAGGACGAATCGGCTGACGGCGCGCAAGCAGAAAAAGAAGAAACGAAAAAAGACGGAGAAGAATCGTGAAAAAAGAAGTAATTATCACCGCAAAAACCGTTGAGGAAGCAGTTGCGCAGGCAGTCGTTGCGCTTGGCGCGCCCTCTGCGGACAAGATCGAATATACGGTACTGGAAGAAGGAAAGAAGGGATTTCTCGGCATCGGCGCTGCCGACGCGAAGATCTCGGCTGTCTACGTAGCAGGCGGCGAAGCAAGAGCCATCGCCTTCATCAACAACCTGCTGTCCGACATGAACCTTGAGGCAAACGTAGAGGTCAGCGAGGGAGAGAACGACGAGGTCAGAATCTCCATCACGGGTGAGAGCGCGGCGATCCTCATCGGACACCACGGCGAAACGCTGGATTCCTTGCAGTATCTTGCCAATCTGGCGGCTAACAAGCGCATCGACGGCAAAAAGGAAGCCTACACCAGAGTCTCGGTTGACGTGGAAGGCTACCGCGCCAAGAGAGAGGAGACCCTGCGCGCCTTGGCAAGAAGAATGGCGTCCAAGGTCGTCAAGTACAAAAAGAGCGTGATGCTGGAGCCAATGAACCCCTACGAAAGACGGATCATTCACTCGGAGATCCAGAACATCGAGGGTGTTTCCACCAACTCCATCGGCTCGGAAAACAACCGCAAGATCGTCATCTTCCTCGATTCCGAGGACAAATAAGAACGACCGAGAGGTCAGAGAACGGTTTCCGTCCTCTGACCTCTTTTGCATCCCAACATTCGTTTGCCAAAATTTTGGGGATGCGTTAGGACGCGGGAGCACCAAGGCGCTCCCCTACCGTGTGAAATATTGTTCGCCGATTGATTGCGAAAATTCGATTGTTTTTTCGCGGGTCGTCGAGGACGCCGACCCCTACCGTGTTTCATTAAATTTTATTGTTCTCGGTTTGCCGATTGTTTGCGGTTTCTGCCAAGGCTCCCTCCGGGAGGGAGCTGGATTTTGCGAAGCAAAAGACTGAGGGAGAGCGCGGCAACAAGGGAAAATCGGTTGGAATGTGGCGAGAAATACTTCCATTGTGCCGCAGGCTCCTCCACCGCTTCGCTACCTCTCGGAGGGAGCCTACGGAAAACCACGCCTTTCTTGTTCGCCCTTCGATCGCAAAAATTTGTTTGGTTTCTCGGGTCGTCGGTAACCCAAGCCTTCCCCCGTGGGGAAGGGGGACCGCTTGCGGTGGATGAGGAGAACGGCATAGA
>JAFVQC010000001.1 GCA_017504995.1 Clostridia bacterium | reverse complement strand
TGCATTGAAACGCCATGTTCGCCGCATCGGACAGTTCCACGCTGACCGTTTGCTGTCTCTCGTATTCAAAAATCGCCGTGATCAGCAATCCTCTCTGCTCCATGGGCAACAGGTGAAATAATTTCTCGTAATTTTCGTATAAGATAAAGCTCTTTTTGTCGTTTTTCATCGCGAACCTTTCGTCGTTTTTTCTTTATTATACTCCAAAACCGAGTCTCAAACGGTTACCCAAAGTCTCAGTTAGTCTCAGCTAACCGAAAAAATCAAAAAATTCTATAAATTCTATTGACAGCAAGTCTTTGGAATGATATAATACAGATAGTACAGATCATACAGATCATACAAAAAGGAGTAAGCATCGTGACAAAACTTTTTTCGGGAAAGAGGGAAATCTTTCTTGAGGTCGCCGAACGATACGAGCGATATATACGGGCAGGGGTACTGACGGAAGGAGAAAAATTGCCATCGGTACGAACCGCTGCCGATGCCCTCGGGGTGAATCCCAACACGGTACAGAAGGCGTATTGCCATCTGGAGGAAAAGGGCTTGGTCTATTCTCTTCCCAAAAAGGGCGTATTCGTTGCTCCCCTATCCCAAAAGAAAGGGGACGGCAAGACGGAGACGGCAAGGCAGATGCTTTGCGAGCTGAAGGCAATGGGGCTTACGAAGAAAGAAATCCAATCGGCGTTAGAGGAGGTATACGGAAATGATTGAATTGCAAGGCGTTTCTCATTTTTTGGGACAAAAGCAGATTTTAAAGGATATTACCGTCCAAATTCCCGAGAACACCGTTCTGGGAATCGTGGGCGTCAACGGCGCGGGAAAGTCTACCCTTTTGCGCCTGCTTTCGGGGGTGTATCTGCCCGACAGAGGGTCGATTCTCTACGACGGCAAGCCGCCAAAGGAAGCCGCCACCCGTCGGGAGATCTTCTTTCTGTCCGACGATCCCTACTATGCCGCCCATACCACGCCTCGCTCTCTCTTTGACTTTTACCGCGCCTTCTATCCCCGCATCGACCGCGCCCTCTTTGAGGAAATGCTCTCGGACTACGGAATCGGTCAGAAGGAGCTTTTGCGCAATTTCTCCAAGGGAATGCGGCGGCAGGTATTCGTGGCGCTTGCCCTTGCCTCGAACGCAACGTACCTGCTTTTAGACGAGGCGTTTGACGGACTGGATCCCCTGTCGCGAAAGCGCTTCAAGGAGTATATTTCGGCTTGGCTGGAAAGAAGCGGCGGCACGGTTTTGATTGCGAGCCATTCCTTGAAGGAAGTAGAGGAATTCTGCGATCGATTCTTGCTAATCGACGAGCAAACCGTCAGCCGCATGGGCGAGATCGCCGACGAGGTGGAGCAATTCTGCAAATTCGATCTTGCCTTCCTCGAGCAGGTGGACGAAGGTCTCTTTGCGGGTCTGCCCGTGGTACATTTGACGGTGCGCGGAAAATTTGCGCAGATCGTGCTGCGGGGAGATGCCACTCAGATGCAAGATCGGCTTGCGGCGCTCTCTCCCGCCGTAATGGAGGAAGCGGCAATCGACTTTGAGGATGCCTTTATTTATGACGTGAACAAGAAAGGAGAATACGGAAAATGAAAGCCATCGGACGCTATTTTTTGAACCGCGGGAAATCCGCCTTAAAGCCGCTGTTGTATTTTTCGGTAATCGGTCTCGTATTCTGTCTGTCTATTGCCCTTACCAGACAGGCAGTTGAAGGAACCTTTTTTAACGTGGAAACGAGGGAAAATGAACCCCGAATCTCTTATCATGCTACGCTCTACGCTCCCGTGCTGATCCTTTGCTTTTTATGCTATATCGTCCCCGTACAACAATTTTCGATCTTCAAAAAGAGACGGAATCTGGATTGCCTGTACGCCACGCCCGTTCCCAGATGCGGCATCGCGCTGGTGCACTACGTATTAGGGTGGTTGCTCGTGATGATCCCCTTCTGTCTGTCTTATCTGGCAAACTGGCTGTCGATTATGTCCCAAAGCTACGGCTATTTTCTCAAAAGAATCCCGCCCCATTTTTTCCTCTGCCTTTTGTTGGGAACGGTGATGTATACCTTCTTCGTTTTCGTTTTCCATCAAGCCAATACCACGGCAGACGGCTGTGTTTTTCTGTTTCTTTATTCCTTCCTGTTCGTATTTTTTTCCGAAGCCGCAAAGCAAGTATTCATAAATTTTCATACTCTTATGAATACCATGGATTGGAAGGTTTATTCTAAGTGGTCAACGCTTTACGGCTTTCCGTGGGGGAGCTTGGCAGAGCTTACAAATATCTATGAGGCTCTCGCGACAGGAAGGAACTCGTACAGCGTTAGATCCTTAGAAGCAGAGGCTCTGCATATCGGCATTGTCTTCTGGGTAATCGTCAGCGTGCTTTCGCTTGCGGGGCTTTTGCTTACCTTTGGCAAACGCAGAACCGAAAAGGCGGAAGAGGTCTCCGATTCTTGGTTCGGGTATCGCGTGCTGATTCCGTTGCTTGCATCGTGTCTGATCATAAGCGCAGAACTTTCGTTTTTGACGGTAATAGGACTTGCAATGGTTGGATATACCGTCTACCGTCGCGGCTTCCATTACAAAAAGAGCGATTGGATCATGCTTGCGCTGTTGCTTTCGTTGGGAATCGTCGTTTGGCTTTTGAATGAGCTGTATTTGCCGTCCTTGCGAGCGTAGTATCATTCTTTGTTTTTTCGATTCGCCCTTCAATCGCAAAAATTCGTTCGGTTTATTGGGTCGTCGAGGCGCCGACCCCTACTACCTTGTTTCAACTAAAACTTGACATTCTTGCCCCTCGCCCGTGTCATCCTGAGCGAAGCCCCCTCGGAGATTCCGTCTCGCAATGCTCGACGCCGCTTCGCGGTTCGATTCGGGCTTGCGCCCTCACTCAGAATGACACGAGGGGGCGCAGTCGAACTGCGAAGCAGTGCGAGGCGAAGCCGAGCAGGATCTCGGGCGAAT
>JAFVQC010000033.1 GCA_017504995.1 Clostridia bacterium | reverse complement strand
CTTGCTCTCGCTCATACTGTCGGGGAGCATACCCATAAAGTTGCCCGTACCGCAGGAGGGTTCAAGGATATTGCCGCGCTTCAAGCCCATCTTTTCAAGAGCTTCGTACATTGCTCTGATTACGACGGGCGGAGTGTAGAACGCGGTCAGCGTTGAATCTCTCGCGGCATTGTATTCCTCGGGGGAAAGGGTTGCGTAAAGCTCTTTGAACTCGTTTGCCCAATTATCCTTGCTTTCATCAAAGGCATCGGACAGACCGCCCCAACCCGTGTACTGCGCGAGGATTTCTTGTTCTTCGGGAGTGGCAAGGCGGTTTTCAAATTCAAGCTCGTGCAAGAGGTTGATAGCCGCCATATTCCGTTTGAACTTTTCCTTTGCACCACCCACACCGAGGTTATCGTCGGTAATACGGTAGTTGTGCTTTTCGCTATCGGGAATTTCGGGGTGAGAGTTATATACGGGAAGGGTTGGCTTCGGCTTTGGGGCTTCTACCATTTCGGGAATGACCATATTGTGCTTGCGCTTGTATTCCTCAATCTGCGCGTCCTCGACTACCACAAGCTCGTCGAAGGCGAGATTGGAAAGCTCGTTATCGTTCAGCTCCTTCAGCGAGCCGTACTCACGAGCCTCGATAAGATCTTCGCCAAGATATTTTTCAATCTTGTATTCCGTCAGATTTGCGGTTACTTGTACGAAAAATTCCTCGTTCTCGGTGGTCGTATGGGCAAGAGGAATTTTAGAAACATCGTCGATTTGCACGTCGTTGTCACCGTACTCACGAGCATAAAAGTCTTTGATAAGCTCCGTTGCTCGTTCAAGCTCGTCAACAACCTCGGTGGCTGCTTCTTCTCTTGCAGGAGTTACGTTTCCGTCCTCAAAGATGGCTACCGAGAGGTCGGCATTGATGAGCTTTTCAAGGTACTTATCGACTACGTGATAAGGAATGCCGCACATCGGGATACGGTCGTTATCGCCGCTGATAGGTCGGCTCGTCAGAGTAAGGTCAAGCACGTTTGCAACCTTTACGGCATCGTCACCGAAGAACTCATAAAAGTCACCCACGCGCACCATTGCGATATGCTTCGGATACGCTTTCTTGGCTTCTTCGTAACGGCTCAAAATGGGGTTATTTGAAAAGTCGCGCTTGGGTTCTTCGACGGGCTTCTGCTCGACCTTTTCTTCCGCTTTCTTGATTAAGTGGGCATTAAGGTCATTTTCACGGACACGGCTCATAAAGGTTTCGTAGTCCATTTCAAGGGGTATCAGCGTTCCGTCAAAAAGCTCTACACGCTCGGAGTCGATAGAGATAATCTCGCACTCGTCCTTGCCGATATAGACCGTCGTGCCGAGGTGAAATTCATACTCGGAGGGCGGTATATCGTCCTCTGAGGGAGGTTTTCTTTCCTCGGTGGGTTCCTGTTTTACATCGGTTTCAATCAGTTTTGTAGGCGTTCTTTTACGGTAAGGAGAACCGGGAAACATATTGAATTTGCCCGCTTGATAAGCCCTAACATTTTCAAAACGCTTTACGTGCAAATCATAATCTCGGCTTTCGGGGGTTCGTGTTTCGTGAACGACCTGCATCATCTCTATGATTTCGTCAAGGCGCTCCTTGCTTTCAATTTGCTTCTCAATATCATCAACCTCTTTCCAATGCTCATAAAAGCCTTGATCTCGGAAAGGCAGAGGCGTTCCTTCGGGAACGTGATAATAAAAGGAGCGAATATTGGCGGCAATTTCGCGGCGTTCAAATTTGTCAAATCCCGCTTTTTCTTCTTCGGTTAGATATTTGCCGGAACGAATGAGGTCGTCAATGCGCTTTGCGACTTGCGACCATTTGAGAAGCACACCCGTTTCTCGATTTTGCAATCCACCGTATAGGACAATGCCTTTTCCATCGTGTTGGTTGTCGGTGCGAAGTCCACCCGTTCCACCCACGCCATATTGATCAGATAAGAATTTGGCTCTCGCACTCGTGTCCTTGTTTTTGAGGAAGAAGGAATAGGTACGGAGCTTGCTATCACCATACTTGCTGTGCTTTATAAAGAAAGCATCAATCTTGTCTTGTGTAACAAACTGCTTCGGGGGAAGGATATAAGGATCGGCAGGTGGAAATTCCACAGGTTCTCTCAAAAAGGTTTCCGTCAGCGCGGCAATCTCAACTCCGTTGTGAAATCTTCTGAACCTCGGCGGATAGTCCTTGACACGATTTTCGTTTGCCTTCATTTCCTCTACAAAAGCGGCAAGCCTTTGTGGATCGTGAAGAATTGCTCGGTAGAAATTATTGATACCGGGCCATAAGAAGGTATCCTTCGTCTTGTATTCTGCGGGGATATTTTCAAAGTCCTCACGGTAGAGGAAGGCAATTTTGTCTGCAACGGTTTCTTCCCATATCTCGTCAGCCTTTTCAGCTTCGGTCTGAGGGATATACTGACCGATTTCAAGTAGCTCTCGGATACGCTTATCTACCATTTCCCAAGTGAGAAAGGCGGAACTTATATCCGACACGCGCTCTCCCGTAGAAATACGAACACCGTCATCGTTCCACTTGACCGCATATTTTTTGTCGCCTACGATAATGCCCACGTGGTCTGTTTCATATTCCTTTCGGAGAAAGGCAATATTTTCGGCTTGATTGTTGGCTCTGCGGTAGAAACCGTAAATGCGTTGTGAGCTTTTCCTTGTGCAACCTCCAAGGCGGAGAAATTCGTCGATGACCTCTTGCGAGATACCGAACTGCCTTTTAGGGGGAGGTGCGGGTGTGTCCTCAACTGCGCCGTAGTCCACGTCGAGCAAGGAAAGCTGCTGACCGACCGTTGCCTCATCAAGGTAATTGCGGTCTTTTATCAAGGCTTCGATCAGCCTTGCCGTAAGCTCCCAATCAAATTTAGCTTCGTGAGTTCTTGACGGATAGTTGCCTTGATAAATGATAAGCCCGTCGGGTTCTGCGCGGTATCCGATATGCTCCTGCGTACCGGGGCGATAGAACTCAGCGTAAAGCCCCATATTGTAGGCGTTCTTGATATATTCTGTTTTCTTGTCTTGGTCTTTCTCGGACAATAAAAAAGACACGATGTCTTGCTTGCTTTCGTGCAAGTAGTCACCGTGTCTAAATGCGAGTATCAAGGTGTCCGCGTCGGGCGGGGGCAGTTCAACTTCGTCGTTTACGTGTATATCAGAGTGTTCAACACCGTTTCCTCCGCGCTCGCCTTGATGTTGTTCATCATCTGCGCCCAAGTCATCGGGTTCTCGGCTTTCATCTGCTCCGTCACCCCAAGGCTCGTCGCCTGTCGGCTCATAATCTCCGAAATCTGCGCTCTCGCCGTTTCGTCCATCTCGTGCAGGTGCTCCGTCAACCTCGCTTCGGTCAGAAGCGTCGTGTACGTTCCTCGGCGGTGTTTCTTCAAGAACTCCAATCTCATCTGTCCGTACTTGCCGATGGGGAGGTTCTTCTGCTCGGGGAGAGTCAAGGTCGGATACTGCATCCCGTCCTTCGCGGTCGTGTAGTTCAACATTATCGTTTCCTCCTTTTTCTGTTTCGTTTTTTCCGCCCTCATTATAACCGACATCGGCAGTTCTGTCAAAGGTGCGATTTTCTTTATCGAGAGATC
>JAFVQC010000032.1 GCA_017504995.1 Clostridia bacterium | reverse complement strand
TCGGCTTCGCCGCCACCTTCCCCGCTGGGGAAGGCTAATACGGGAATTCCTTTTGTTCAAATTGCTGAAACCCTGTTTTCTTTTGGGACTTTTTCTACACGCTGAGGGGAAACCTTCTCGAAAGAAGGTTTCCCCTAACGCATCCCTTTCCATCTCTAAACCTTAAAAACGCGGTCGGGGGTGGCTTCGGGCATGTGGGCAAATCCGAAGTGAGCGCCGCTGTTGAGGGCGGCTTCAATCCGCAACAGGCGGTTATATTTGGCGACTCGCTCGCTGCGGCAGGGCGCGCCCGTTTTGATGAAGGGGGCGTTGAGGGCGACCGCGATATCGGCAATGGTGGTATCCTCGGTTTCTCCCGAACGGTGGGAAAGAATGAACCGATAGCCTGCGTCCTTGGCAAGATGGATCACCTCCAGTGTTTCGGAAAGCGTACCGATCTGGTTGGGCTTGATGAGAATGGCGTTGGCGGCGTTCGCTTGGATTCCGTCGTATAACCGCTTCGTATTGGTCACGAAAAAGTCGTCTCCCACCAGCATGATCCGCTTGCCAAGACGATCGGTCAGCTTCTGCCAGCCATCCATGTCCCGTTGATCCAAGGGATCTTCGATCGAAAGGATCGTAGGATATCGGTCACAGAGCGACACCCAGTAGTCGATCAGCTCCTGACGGGTGTATTTCTTTTGCCGTTTGGGCAGGCGGTAGTCGCCGTTCTCGTACCATTCGGATGCCGCCGCATCCAAGGCGATCTTGATCTGCTCGGTGGTATAGCCCGCAACCGCGATCGCCTCGCAGATCAGGTCGATCGCCTGCTCGTCGTTTTGCAGATCGGGGGCAAAGCCGCCCTCGTCGCCCACGGTGGTGGCAAATCCCTTTTCCTTTAACAGCTTACCGAGGGCGTGATAAATTTCGCTCCCCGCGCGGAGCGCGTCGGAAAAGCGGGGAAGTCCCACGGGGACGATCATAAATTCCTGAATTTCCACGTTGTTGGAGGCGTGCGCGCCGCCGTTGAGAATGTTCATCATGGGCACGGGCAAGCGATAGGCGTCCGTCCCTCCAAGATACCGAAACAAAGGCATATGATACCAGTTTGCCGCCGCCCTTGCCGCCGCGAGAGATACGGCGAGAAGGGCGTTTGCGCCAAGCTTGGATTTGTCTTGGCTTCCGTCCAGACCGATGAGGACCTTATCCAGCTCGGTCTGCTCTGCCGCGCTGATCCCACCGATGGCGGGGGAGATCACACGGCAGACCGAACGGACCGCTTCGGTTACCCCCTTTCCGCCGTAGCGCCCTTTCTCTCCGTCTCTTTTTTCATGCGCTTCGTAAATGCCCGTGGAAGCACCCGAGGGAACGCTGGCGCAGCCTACCGTTCCGTCTACCAAAAAGACAGACGCTTCTACGGTGGGATTGCCTCTGGAGTCGAGAATTTCCCGCGCGCAGCATTTGAGGATCTGTGGTTTATTCATGCTTTTTTCCTTTCTCTGAATGATTTTACAGGAAATAGTGTGCGCCAAAATCGCTGAAACTATGCTTTTCCCAAAAAGAATGGCAAAAAAGAAAACGGCACATATACTGTCATTGATTCGTCTTTGGGGCGAAAAAATGAAGATAGGGAGCGAACGATGGTTATTTATACGGTAAGAAACGGAGATACCTTATATGGGATCGCCAGACGCTATGGAGTCGATCCGAGGATTCTGGCGAGAGACAACGAGCTGTCCGATCCTTCAAGACTGACAGTGGGGCAGACCTTGGTGATCCTTCAGCCGAAAACCGTTTATACGGTCAGGGAAGGGGAGAATCTGTACGGCGTGGCAGAGCGATTTGGGATTCCCATCGGCGAGCTGTGGCGAAACAATCCCTTTTTGGGGGGGAGAACCGATCTTCGGGCAGGAGAGGTGTTGACCGTCGTGCCCGAAGCGCCCGTCTTTGATCGGGAGATCTCGGTCAACGCCTACGTGTATCCCTCGGCGGACCGTGAGGTGGTGCGCAAGACCTTGCCCTATCTGACCTATCTGACGCTGTTTTCCTACGGCTTGGAGGAGGACGGAGGTCTTGCCGAGCTTGGTGAGGACGAGGAGCTGATCGAGCTTGCGCGGCAATACGGAGCAGCCCCCATCATGCTTCTGACCTCGGTGGGAGAGGACGGGCGGTTTTCCAATGCGTTGTCGGAAAGGGTTCTTGCAGACGACGGGGCGAGAAATATGCTCGTTGAGGAGATCGCCACGGAGCTTTCCGAAAAACGCTATGCGGGGGTTGAAGTGGACTTCGAGTACGTAAGCGGCGAGAATGCGGAAGCCTACGCTTCTTTCGTAGCTGCCCTTCGGGATCGGCTCGCGCCGCAAGGCTTTTCAGTGGCGGTCTCCCTTGCGCCCAAGACCTCTGCCGATCAAGAGGGCTTGCTTTACGAGGGGCACGATTACCGCGCCTTGGGAGAGGCGGCAGACCGCGCCTTCTTGATGACCTACGAGTGGGGATATACTTACGGACCGCCAATGGCGATCTCGCCTTTGAATAAAGTGACCGAGGTGGTGGATTTTGCCGCAGGAGAGATCCCACCCGAAAAAACGGTATTGGGCGTGCCGAATTACGGATACGATTGGAGATTGCCTTATCGGCAGGGAGAGAGCCGCGCCCGGTCTCTCGGCAACGTGGAGGCGATTTCGCTTGCGCGCGCCAAGCGCGCCGCAATTTCCTACGACGAGGAGGCGGAAGCGCCCTATTTCCGCTATTTTGAACGGGAGGGCGGTGTTCCCGTGGAGCATGAGGTTTGGTTTGAGGACGCCAAAAGCGTGCGCGCCATGCTGGGACTGGTGGATTCCTTCGGCTTGATGGGGATCGGCGTCTGGAACGGCATGAAATATTTCCCCCAGCTTTGGCAGGTGTTGAATCATACCTATTCGATCCGAAAGGTGATGGGGTAGGGGATTTTTGCCAAAATCGATTGCGACATACTGCAAAGAGGCTCGTTTTTTTGAAAAAAACAGAGCCTCTTTGGGTCAAAAATGAAATTTTTCACTTTGAAACTTGCATTTTTCATGATAAATCTGCCATAATTGTTAATAAAGTGTAACCTTTACGAAAAACCTATTGAAAAAATTGCAAAAACAAGGTATAATATAGAATGGGCAACGATGGGGCAGATTTCTGTTTGACCGTCTCGTTGCTTGCTAAAATGAAGTAAAAAATTATTATTTTTAAAAAGGAGAAAACCATGACCAACAACAAGTACGTTCTCGGCTGGATCGAAGAGATGGCAGCCATGACACAGCCTGACAAGATCGTTTGGATCGACGGCTCTGAGGAGCAGGCAGAGGCTCTGCGCGCAGAGGCTTGCTCTACGGGCGAGATGATCAAGCTGAATCAAGAGCTGCTTCCCAACTGCTACCTGCACAGAACCGCGGTCAACGACGTGGCTCGCGTAGAGGGCAGAACCTTTATCTGTACCTCTAAGAAGGAGGATGCGGGTAACATCAACAACTGGATGGATCCCAAGGAGTGCTACGCAAAGCTGTCCAAGCTTTACACGGGCGCAATGAAGGGCAGAACCATGTACGTGATTCCTTACTCCATGAGTATTGTCGGATCTCCCTTTGCAAAGTACGGCATTGAGCTGACCGACTCCATCTACGTCGTTCTGAATATGTTGATCATGACTCGCGTGGGAACCAACGTTCTGGAAGCGCTGGGCGAAAGCGGAGACTTCATCAAGGGTCTGCACGCAAAGGCAGACATCGATGAGGAGAACCGTTATATCTGCCATTTCCCCGAGGACAACACCATCTGGTCCGTCAACTCGGGCTACGGCGGAAACGTTCTGCTGGGTAAGAAGTGCTTCGCGCTTCGTATCGCATCCTACCTCGGACGCAAAGAGGGCTGGATGGCTGAGCATATGCTCATTCTCGGCGTTGAATATCCCAACGGCGAAACCAAATATATCTGCGCCGCATTCCCCTCTGCTTGCGGTAAGACCAACCTGGCAATGCTCATTCCGCCCGAGCTTTACAAGAAGCAGGGCTACAAGGTTTGGTGTGTAGGCGACGATATCGCTTGGCTGCGTGTCGGCGAGGACGGCAGACTGTGGGCAGTAAACCCCGAGAACGGATTCTTCGGCGTTGCTCCCGGAACCAACCTCAACTCCAACCCCAACGCGCTTTACACCACCATGAAGGATACCATCTTCACCAACGTGGTTCACAACAAGGAGAACAACACCGTTTGGTGGGAGGGTCTTGACAAGAATCCTCCTGCTGATGCAATCGACTGGAAGGGTAACGTTTGGGATTACACCAAGTACAACAAGGCAGACAAGTCTACCTGCGGTGCTCACCCCAACAGCCGTTTCACCGCGCTTGCGGCGAACTGTCCTTGCCTCTCCAAGGAATTCAACAATCCCAAGGGTGTTCCGGTATCCGCGATCGTATTCGGCGGACGCCGCGCAAAGACTGCTCCTCTGGTATACCAGTCCACCAGCTGGCAGAACGGTGCTTTCGTTGGTTCGATCATGGCTTCCGAGACCACCGCGGCAGCGGCAGGCGCAGTTGGTGTCGTTCGTCGTGACCCCATGGCAATGAGACCTTTCGTTGGTTACGACATGGGCGACTACTGGGCACATTGGCTCAAGATGGGTACGATGATTCCCAATGCTCCCAAGATCTTCCACGTAAACTGGTTCCGTACCGATGCGGACGGCAACTTCATCTGGCCCGGATTCGGTGACAACATGAGAGTTCTGATGTGGATTCTGGCTCGTTGCGAGGGTAAGGTTTCCGCAAATATTACTCCCATCGGTTACGTTCCCAACGCTGAGGACATCAACATTGAGGGTCTCGATGACGTAAACCTCGACACCATCAAGGAGCTTCTGACGGTTGACGTTGAGTCTTGGTTGGCTGACGTTGAAAACATCAAGGAATTCTACGCGCAGGTTGGCGACAGAGTTCCTCAGGCAATGTACGACGAGCTGGCTGCTCTCGAAGCAAGACTGAACGCCGCAAAGTAATTGCATAAAAAATTGGAAGGTCGTCACGAACGTGACGGCCTTCTTTTCGTGCTTATTTTGTTTTTCGCCTTTTTCTTTGTTTTGGTTTCCGTTTGTTTTTGACCGACGTCCTCGACGACCCATGGAAACAACCAATATTTCGTAAACAATCGGCGAACAAGCAAAACGGCGGGAGACAAGCCCCCGCCCTACGGTAAAACAATCGAATTTTCGCAATCAATCGACGAACCGAGAACAATAAATTTAAATGAAACACGGTAGTATGTTGTTTCATCTAAAAATTTACACGCTCCATTCGCCCGAGATCCTGCTCGGCTTCGCCTCGCACTGCTTCGCAGTTCGACTGCGCCCCCTCGTGTCATTCTGAGTGAGGGCGCAAGCCCGAATCGAACCGCGAAGCGGC
>JAFVQC010000113.1 GCA_017504995.1 Clostridia bacterium | reverse complement strand
TGTTCAGCTTTTGCAAGGGACACCCAAAGGCGACGCCACGTGCTATAGCGGGTGTCACTTGAAAACAGGCTCAGCATATATTCAGATGCGTAACGCGAGGATAAGGGGGATTCGTATTTGCTTGTCATATTCATTCTCCTTTTGTAGTGAGTTCTTTGTGGATCGCCATAGCCGCTGTTTTTCCTGCGCCCATAGCAAGAATGACCGTTGCGGCACCTGTCACAACGTCACCACCCGCATATACAAACGCCTTTGATGTTGCGCCATTTTCATCGGCAACGATACAGCCGCGCTTGTTCGTTTCAAGGCCCTTGGTCGTTTTCTTGATCAGTGGGTTAGGTGTTTGCCCAATGGAAACCACCGCAGTATCAATCTCTATGATATGTTCGGAGCCTTCGATGGTAACGGGACGTCTTCTGCCGCTTGCATCCGGCTCGCCAAGCTCCATGCTGATGACCTCGACACCCGTAAGCCATCCATTTTCATCTCCGATAAATTTCGTCGGATTTTGAAGAAGCAGGAACTCTACACCTTCTTCCTCCGCATGAAAGACCTCCTCCGCTCTTGCAGGAAGCTCCTCTTTGCCTCGGCGGTAAATAATATATACGTTTTCTGCGCCGAGCCTTTTTGCGCTTCTCGCCGCATCCATCGCCACGTTACCGCCTCCGAACACAGCAACATTCTTACCAACGTACACCGGAGTATCGTATTCGGGGAAACGATAGCCCTTCATCAAATTGATTCTGGTGAGGAACTCGTTTGCAGAATAAACGCCGTTGAGGCTCTCACCTTCGATACCGAGGAAAGACGGAAGTCCTGCTCCCGAACCAATATACACCGCATCAAAGCCCATATTTTCCAAAAGCTCATCAATCAAAATTGTTTTTCCTATGATAGTATTTGTTTCTATCTTAACGCCGATGCTTTTCAGCTTATCAATCTCGGTCTGCACGATAGTTTTAGGAAGTCTGAATTCAGGTATTCCGTACATCAGAACACCGCCCGCCGTGTGGAAAGCCTCGTAAATCGTAACGTCATAACCGAGCTTAGCAAGGTCTCCCGCGGCAGTAAGTCCGGAAGGACCCGAGCCGACAACGGCAACCTTTTTGCCATTCTTTTGCGGCTCTGTAAGCTTATCCTCCCCGTTTGCCATATGCCAATCGGCAACAAAGCGTTCCAGTCTTCCAATGGCAACGGGCTCACCCTTGATGCCTCGAACACACTTGGATTCGCACTGTTTCTCCTGCGGACACACTCTTCCGCAGACGGCGGGCAGTGCGTTGGTCTCGGTGATTTTCTCATAAGCCGCTTCAAATTCACCCTTAGCAACAAGAGAAATAAACTCGGGGATCTTAACGGCTACAGGGCATCCCGTCATACACGGCTTGTTTTTGCAATTCAAGCAACGCTGTGCTTCGTCGATCGCCATTTCTGCGGTATAGCCCGTCGTTACCTCGAAAAAATTCTTATTTCTAACACCGGGGGCCTGCTCCGGCATCGGATTCTTTTTCAGTGACATATTAGCCATTACGCTGCTCCTTTCCGTATATTCTGCAACGTCCATCGGTACAGGAACGCTTTTCCTGTTCCTTGAACATCTGTCCACGCTTCATAGCGGCATCCCAATCTATGAGATGACCATCGAAGTCGGGACCGTCAACGCAGGCGAATTTCACTTCTCCGCCAACGATGACACGGCAGCCGCCGCACATTCCCGTGCCGTCGATCATAACGGGATTCATGGAGACGGTGGTGGGTACGCCATAGTCTTTGGTCAATCTGCAAACCGCTCTCATCATCGCAAGAGGTCCGATTGCAATGACTTCATCAAATCGTTCTCCTGCGTCAAGTTCTTCCTTCAAGTGATCCGTTACAAATCCTTTTGTTCCGTTGGAGCCGTCGTCGGTCGTAATGATCAGCTTATCCGCCACAGCCTGCATCTCATCCTTGAGAATGATAAAATCCTCACTGCGAAAGCCCGTGATCACTGTAACAGACGCACCGAGTGCTTTCAGCTTTTTCGCCTGCGGATAAGCGATCGCTGTTCCCAGTCCGCCGCCAATCACGGCGACCTTTTTCTTTCCCTCTAAGGGTGTAGGCATTCCCAAGGGGCCCGCAAAATCGAGGATACTGTCTCCCGTGCGGAGCTTTTGCATATCTCTCGTGGTTTTACCAACTGCTTGAACAATAATTGTGACCGTTCCCTTTTCTCTGTCAAAATCTGCAATTGTAAACGGTACACGCTCACCGTACTCATCAATGCGCAATATGATAAACTGTCCCGGTTCAGCCTTTCTCGCTACTGCAGGAGCATCGATCTCCATCAGAAAAACCTGTGTATTCAAATCCTTCTTATTGAGTATTTTATATGCCATTCGCGCCTCCACTTATCGAATCACAATGCTGTCGCGTTCGGGACCGACCGAAACGTATTTGATCGTACATCCAATCTCTTTTTCAATGAACATCACGTAATCCTGTGCCGCTTTGGGAAGATCCTCCCATTTGCGCGCTCCGCTGATGTCACATTTCCAGCCATCAAAATATTGTATAACTGGTTTTGCGTTTTTCAGTGCCGACGGGAACGGAAAACGATCTGTTTCTTTTCCGTCCACAATGTATCTGGTACAAACGGGGATCTTATCCATATACGAAAGCACGTCGAGCTTAGTGAGCGCTATTGCCGTTGCTGCTTGAACCTCAACGCCGTAACGGGTTGCCACGATATCAATCGGACCGACACGGCGAGGTCTGCCCGTTTTTGCTCCATACTCAAATCCTGCTTTGCGAAGCTCATCTGCTTCGTCACCGAACATCTCACAAACAAACGGTCCCTCTCCCACGCAGGTGGAATATGCCTTGACCACACCAACCACTTCATCCACCTTGGCGGACGGAAGTCCGGAACCGATCGGTGCGTATGCCGCTGTTGT
>JAFVQC010000112.1 GCA_017504995.1 Clostridia bacterium | reverse complement strand
CGCTCGCTCTCCATGATCTTGGATACGGGAATACCTGTCCATCTCGCGACGATCTTGCAGATCTCCTCCTCACTGACGTTATCACGAAGGAGGAAAGTGCTCTTGGTCGCTTCTGCGGCTCTCGCCTCTTCCTCTTCAAGCTGTTTCTTCAAAGCAGGAAGCTTGCCGTACTGAAGCTCTGCTGCTTTGCCGAGGTCGTAGCTGCTCTGCGCACGTTCGATCTCCGCGTTCGTTTGCTCGATCTCCTCACGGAGCTTTTGCAGTCTTTCAATCAACTGCTTTTCCATATCCCACTTGGATTTCATTTCGTTGAAGGTTGCACGCAGATCGGCAAGCTCGGCTTGAATTTCCTTGAGGTGTTCTGCCGAGAGCTTGTCCTTTTCCTTTTTCAGGGCGGCTTCCTCGATTTCGTACAGCATGATCTTACGGGCAACCTCGTCCATCTCGGAGGGCATGGAGTTCATTTCAGTTTTGATCAGAGCGCACGCCTCGTCCACAAGGTCAATTGCCTTGTCGGGAAGAAAACGGTCGGAGATATAACGGTCGGAAAGGGTGGCGGCGGCAATGAGCGCTCCATCGTGGATCTTGACACCGTGGAATACCTCGTAGCGTTCCTTGAGTCCTCGAAGAATGGAAATGGTATCTTCAACGGTAGGCTCGGGGATCATAACGGGCTGGAATCTACGCTCCAGGGCGGCATCCTTTTCAATGTACTGACGGTATTCGTTGAGCGTCGTTGCGCCGATACAGTGAAGCTCGCCACGTGCAAGCATTGGTTTCAAAAGATTGCCTGCGTCCATTGCGCCGTCGGTCTTTCCCGCACCTACAATGGTGTGGAGCTCGTCAATGAACAGAATAATCTTACCATCGCTGTTCTTGACTTCTTCCAATACCGCTTTGAGCCTTTCCTCAAACTCACCTCTGAATTTCGCACCTGCGATCAGCGCACCCATATCGAGTGAGAAGATAATGCGATCCTTCAGGTTGTCGGGAACGTCGCCCTTGGCAATACGGAGCGCAAGTCCTTCCGCAATCGCAGTCTTACCGACACCCGGCTCACCGATGAGGCAAGGGTTATTTTTGGTCTTCCTGGACAGAATTCTGATCACGTTTCGGATCTCGTCGTCACGACCGATGACGGGGTCAAGCTTTTGTTCTTTTGCTTTGGCAACCAAGTCCTGACCGTACTTTTTGAGTACGTCGTAGGTCTCTTCGGGATTGTCGCTTGTGACCGTTCTGCTACCGCGAACGTTTTTCAGAGCCGCCAGAAAGGCGTCCTTCGTAAGACCTGCGTTTCGGAAAATATCCTTGACCTTCATATCCCCCTTGGCAAAGAGGGCAAGCATCAGATGCTCCACCGAAACAAATTCGTCCTTCATCTTCCGCGCCTGTGACTCTGCTTCGGTGAAGGCTGCGTCAAGCTCTCTCGAAAGATACAGCTTGTCTGCTTGCATACCGCTGACCTTTGGCAAGGAAGAGATCGCCTGCTCGGTCTGCTGCTTTATATTTTCTATGGAAGCGCCGGATTGCTTTACAAGGTTAGGGATCAGTCCATCCTCCTTGGAT
>JAFVQC010000085.1 GCA_017504995.1 Clostridia bacterium | reverse complement strand
CGAGGAGTAATTGTTTGAACGGTCAACCGAATAGAAGTAGTACGTTCCTTCGGTTGCAAGCTGCGTTCCCGATGCGTATGCGCTGTAGTAGGACGAGCCGGGCATTCTCACGTAGCAGTTAGCGATTCCCGAATAGGAGTCGCTTGCCACATACTTAACGTAGGATGCGTTGGTGTAGCTACCGCTTGACTTGGTCGAGGTGCCGCCGTAAAGCGTACCTGTCGGTGCGCCTGCATCGTAGTAAACCTTGTATTCGGTAGAATAGTTACCTGCGCGATCCAATGCTCTCCAAGTGTGCCAACCCGTACCCGTTACGGCAGTTCCCGAAGTGTAGGTTGTCCAAGAGGAAGAGCCGGGCTTTTTGTACTGCAAAGAGGAAATACCGCTACCACTGTCGGATGCCGTGTACTTGATTGCGGAGTTCGCATAGCCGCCGTTTGAGATGGTCGAGCCGCTTGCGTTGGTTACCTTGCCTGTCGGAACGACGGTGTCGAGGTAAACGCTGACGGTAGAGTTGCTCGTGCCGTTATCGTCTACTGCGTAGAAGTACCACCATCCGTTGTTTGCGGAGGTTGCCGATACGGTGTATGCCGTGGAATAGTAATAATAATAACTACCTGCGGAGGGGTTATAATAGCGGATATAGTTGAAGTTGGTATCCGATGCGGTGTACACGATCTGCTTGTTGGTGTAGCTACCGCTTGAGATGGTCGAGCCGCCTGCCTTCAAGGTGTAGGACGGCGCGGTCTTATCTACCTCGAATCTGTAACGGTAGGTGTAATCTCTATTGCTCAACCAGCTACCGATGTTTACGATATACTGAATTTCGTATTCACCATCGGGAAGGCTGCCCGAATAGAGCGTCATATCGCTCTCGCCCGAAAGCGTCTTACTGCTGTAAAGAGAGCCGTTTCTGTAGAGCTTGAACGAGATGTGTTCGCGCACGTCGATGGCATCAACTTTGATATAGTAATACGACCAATCGGTGAGCCTGTCGTTGTAGATCGTGCCTGTGCCACTCGTGGACGAGCCATGCATGGTGATTTTGAAATACGAGGACGGATAGCCCGTGTAGGTGTTGCCGTCGTAGGTGTACGTGCCGTAGGTGGTATAGGTGGGTGTCGTGTAGGTTGCCGCCGATGCTTCAAGCGTGCCTACGCCGAGGAACACGGTGAGCATAAGGGCGAGTGACAAAAATGCGGTTACGAAAATTCTTTTTCTTGTTTTCTGCATACGATTTGTTCTCCTGTTCATTTTTAGATTTTTGTTTGTTTTGGGGTGTTTTTGCAAAGTTTGATTTACTTTCTGCTACTTCCAATGCATACCTGCTACCTCCTTTTCGGGTTTTGGATATAAAAAACGCCTATCGCTTTCATTGCGTTAGGCGTTCGTTATTAAGGCGGTCTTTGCGGTGTCAGAGTAAAGCACAGGCTACTCTTTGCGCCGTTCGTTCGGTATCGCTGTTTTGAGGTTATAAGTCCTGCCTTTCGCAGATCTCGCAAAGCCCTGCGGACGGTGGATTCCGACAGCTTCAGTTCGCTTGCAATCGTAGGGATTGCAGGCCAGCACTCGCCCTGCTTATTTGCTCTGTCCGAGAGGTAGATATAAACGCTTCTTGCTCGGTGCGGCAGTTCGCTTTTGTAGAGAAAATCAAGACGATTCATCGGGCGTTGCCTCCTGTTCCGTCAATGCCGTTCTCTTATGCGGAGGAGTCGTTCTCACGGGTGAGCCTGTGCTACCGCCACTCTTACGCTTATCCGTCGTTGTCTTTTTCGGCGGCGTTACCTGTGGCTCGTGCGCTTGGCTCTCGGTCTGACTCTGTCCACCCGAAACCGCTCCCACCGTGCTATCCGCAGGCGGTTCTTCGAGGAACTCGGGATGATGCTTTTTCACGATAGCATCCATGATCTCCTTGCGGTCAGCGTACTGCACCTGTCGGTTAGCGTTTTCCTTGACGGTATAAGGGTTATCGTTGTCAAATTCGATGCCCCACTCAAAGAAGAGCTTTAGCCGTACTTTCATAGGATGCGCACCCGTTTTCATAACCACAAACTGTCCTTTGGGCATGGATTTGAGTTCATCGGGTGTCATGAGAGGTCGCTCAATCATTTGCAGAGATTCGCTCGGCTCGTTCTTTCCTCGGCTCACCGATCCTGACAGTACCGTTCTCGAGCCGAGGGCTTTGGAGAGTACCTCTGCCGAGGTGCTGTTCGGGGCAAAACCGCCGAAGATTGTGAGCTGCGTATTGTCTACGATAATTTCAGCCCCCTCTTTGCCGTAGTTCTTATCAAGCTGTGAGAAGGATTGGATGATCGGGACGATCTGAAGCCTTCTTGAGCGTGATGCGGAGAACATCATCTCGGCATCTTGAATTTTGGGGAGCGTTCCATACTCGTCACAGTAAAAAACGCATCTGTTTTTGAGTTTGCCGCCGTTCTCGTCGGCTACGGAGAGTATCTCTCGGTATAGCTGTTGGAGGATGAGCGAAATCATAAAGAAGGTATTGGGGTTTTCCTCCGGCATGATTACGAAAATAGCGGATTTCTCGGAGCAGAAGACCTCGGCATCGATCTCGGTGTCAAAGCATAAAAGCTGTTCAAGCTCGGAGTCCAGGAAGGCGTTGAGTCGGGACAATGCCGTTGACATAACGCTTGCCATGGATTGCTCGCCTGTGTTGAGTGCAGAGCCTGCAAACCACTTTGCCTTGTGGTCGTTCGGGAGTAGCTCCATAAGCTGTTGAAACTGATTTTTTCCTTTTTTGCCCGACGGTGCAAGCAATTCCTGTATTACCTTGAACACCGACACGATATGCCTTTTTTGAGGCTCGCAGAATTCCGCAACGAGCAGAATTGTCGCCGTAAGGATGCCCTCGGCTGCATCGTAGAAGTATGCGTTCTGACCGAAGGACGCGGCATCCATGCCCGATAGGATTATCGTCTTGGAGATGATCTTTGCGTACTTTTCCGCTTTCGCTTTATAGGCGAGTTCTTCGGGATGTTCCTTGTATAAATCCATATACTTATTGACAAGGTGCAAGAGGTTGTTTCCGTTGGAACGAGTCGGGTTTCGCAGGTCAATTACGGATATTTTATATCCGTAGTCCTTGGCGATATTGCCATAATTCCTCATGACGTCGCCCTTGGTATCGGTGGTGAGAAAGCTCATCCCCGAGGCGCAGGCGTACTCAATGCAGGGATACAGCCAATAGGCGGTTTTGCCTACGCCTGCCGCACCTATCATAAGGGCGTGAACGTCGCCTGTATCCACCATTGCAACGGTGTTGTTTTTCTTTCCTTTGCACCCGACCACGATGCCTTGCGGCAGAGCTTCCTCGACGACCTCGCCTTTCTTTCCGAACAGCTTTTTTATAGGTCGGGACATAGTCGGCGTTTGACCGTTCTTGGCTTGCTCTCGCCATTTCTTCGGCGTATAGGGAATATGCCTGTAGGTCTTTTTGATCTCACCGCTTGATGCCCATCTCGCCGTTCCGTGCTGACCGTCGCCTACGGTCTTGCTCTTGATGTGGTTTAGGTTGTAAACGTAGGCAAGCAATGACACACCGCCGAGGGTGCAAGCCATTGCCGCCGCTATGATGATAAGAGTTGTAATCCCTGACATTGCTCGTCATCCTCCTGTTCTTCGCCATCTTCCTCGGTCTGCTCACCGCCGTCATCGCCATTCAGCAAGTCCTCGTTCCAATCCTTAAGGATTGGCGTTAAGATTTCATGCTCGATTCCTCGCTGTGCAAGGCTTGCGGATATGCGTTTCGTTGCCTTATGACCGCCGTCATCGTTATCAAGGCAGAGCTTCACTCTGCGGATGTTCGGGTTGTCATTCAGCATCTGATTCATGCACCGGTCGCTGACTCCGCAACAGGTTGCGTAGCTGTGTTCCTTCCAATTTTCCTTGTGCATGGAGATATACGATAGCAGATCTATCGGAGCTTCAAAAAGGAACAGCGTATCGCTCTTACCGTGCCAATGGAAGGAGTATTCGGGAGTGCTGCTCGGCACGTTCCCACGGAATTTTGACTCCGATCCTATGCCTCGAAAGCTCACGTGCATGGGCTTTCTCGTTCTATCGTAGCCTACGAATACGGCGTTGTGATAGTCGGCGGATTCGTAAATCATTCCGTATCTTGCAAAGGTATCCACCACCTCTTTGTCAAGTCCTCGCCTTGTCAAAAGGTATGCGTAAACTCTGCGCATATTATCGTTTCTTTCGGGCAGTTCAAAGGGGACAGCTTCTTTTTGGGGGACGGGATCGGAGCGTTTGAGCGTACCGCCCTCGGCATCTCCTACGAGGTATTCCATCGCCTCCACGTAGGTCTTATCCATATACCGCTGAACGAAGGACACGGCATCGCCGCCTTCCTGTTCGTATTGGTGAAACCACAGATTGCCTTTGATGGTGACCTTTTGTCCGTTGTCGAGCCATTCGTATTCCGAGCCTGCGCGTTTTACGGATTCGCCCATTCTGCGGAGGATATCCACGATATCCGTTCGCCGCGCCATTTCTCGTTGGGCTTGCGTATAATGCTTATAGTTGTTTGCCATTTTGTTCTCCTTGTTTTATTCGTGTTTGAGTCCGTGAGCCTGTTTCTTTTCCTCGATCTGTCGGCGGAGCTTTCTATCGATTGCGCCGATGCCTTTCTTGCGTTCGTCCACGGCGTTTTGTATCGTCCGTCCGAGGTGACGAAACAGGCGGAGTGCGCCAAGCCCTGCGGACCAGTTGCGGTTGCTTTTGATGCTGTTGATGAGCTTCTCGGCATACTCGTTACCGTGTTCTGCGGAGCTTTTGAGATACTCCATACCTTTGTCCTCATCCCTTGGCACGTCGTTGCCGAAAAAGAAAAGCCGTCCGAGCTGATATTCAGCATAGGCGTTGCCTGCCTGCGCCGCTATCTCAAAGTTTCGGATGGCTTTTTCTATATCTTTTAGGGTATCCTCGGTCAGCCGTATCTTGCCTGCAAGGTATGCGGCATAAGGGTTTCCGCGCTCGGCTGCTTTTTCGAGGTATTCGATGGCTTTCGTTAGATCTTTTTCCACAGTTTTGCCCTCGTATAACAGCTTTCCGATATTGTATTCGGCTTGCGGAAATCCTTGGTCTGCTGATGCCTTTAGCATTCGTATCGCTTCGGGGATATCCTGTGGCAGTACCTTGCCGTCAAGCAGAGCTTTGCCGAGCGTATATTGCGCGTATTTATTGCTTTGATCGGCGGCTCGTCGGAGCAGTTCTTCGGCTCGTTCGGTGTCCTGATCGGTGTCCTCGCCCTTGAGGTAAATCTTGCCGAGCAGATATTCCGCATAGGCATTTTTATCCTCGCAGGCTTCTTCAAGCCACCGCAGAGCATAGTCGATGTTTTTGGGGAAATGCTCGCCACGGTAGAAGAGCTTTCCAAGTTGGTATTTTGCAATTCCGTTGCCGAGCTTTGCCGATTCCATGAGCAGTTCCACAGCACCGTGAGGATCGTATTCTTCGCTCTCTTTTTGGAGCTTCGCTTTTGCCTTGCGATAGGTATCCCACATGGCTGTTTTTCGCTCTTTCCACGTCATCGGCTCGTCATCTTCGTCGGTTGGCTCGTCATCGGGAATGTCCGTGTCAGTCTGATCCCCGACAGGCTCTTTACCGAGTACGATGTTCATCGCTTCGTTTATAACGGCATTGCGGATGCTCTTGAATTCCTCGTTTTGTGAGAGAGGAACTCTGTCCGGCATCGTGCTTTGATAGGTCTTGAGTGTTTCTTCTTTCTGCTCGTACCAAAGGTCGTAAAGCTCTGCGATCCTCTCATCCTTTGCAAGCTCGTCTACGATGGAGCAGACGATGGCTTTCAAGTCGGCTTTAAGATATCCGTATTGCTTTTTGCCTTTCGTCCGTGAGAGCCGTTCGGCAAGCAAAGCGAGCTTTTCCTCGACCACGGGATTATCGTATTCACCCTCGTTGATCAGACGGACGATTTCCTCGATGCGCTCACGGCTCACCTTGCGGAGTTCATCACGATGCTCGGTCTGCTTTTGGTATACGGATATAAGGTCTTGCGAGAAGATATCCCTTGCAAATTCCGAGCGCAGATTGTCTATGCCTTGGGGTGTAAGATACCCCTCGTTTGCGTTCTCCGAGTAGGCGATAATATGCACGTGCGGATGGTGTCCTTCGTTATGAAAGGCGGCATACCATTTGAGGTTTTCCATCGGTATTTTTAGGTTTCGGGCGAGG
>JAFVQC010000111.1 GCA_017504995.1 Clostridia bacterium | reverse complement strand
TCTTCGATTGCCACAAGGGTTGCTTCGCCAACCTGCTGTTGCTCCTGTACCATTGAGTTGATATCGTCCAATCCCAAGTCAATGCCGCCCGAAAAGATTCCGAGCAATGCGATGATGGGGAGGATGATAATAACAAGGACGATGCCGATGATCATCAGCACCGCCTTGCGACCTTTCTTATCGGAAAGAACAACCGAGGCGACCTTTTTTATAATCGGAACTATCGCAGGTGCCGCCATACTTATCTACCTCCAGCTGAACCGAAGATTGCGGACTTGTATTCGGGTGCAGTTACCTGCAAGAGATATCGCTCGTTTCCGCAACGGTAGAGGCACGTTCCTCTTTCGGGGTACTTGATCAGCTCGAACTCGCTCGGCTCTATCTGCAACGCATCCATATATTCCTTGGGGTTTATCTGACCTGCGTTGAAGAGAAACTGATGAGTCGGGATCGAGAACAACGGCTTCGTGAACTCTCTGATTGACGGAATCAAAAAATCCTCGATGTTTTGGCTTGCCAAAATTACCGAGGAATCCTTCTTTCTTACGCGCTTCATAGCGTTTCGGATATATTCAATTGCCGTCATATTGGTGAGGAAGAGGTACAACTCGTCGATGCTCGCTGCCGTGTTTCCTTCGCCGAGGAGCTGATTCGACATATACGAGAGGATGTTGAACAGCATCGCATCCTTGAGGCGTTTGTTGCTGTCCATCAAGCCCTTAACACCGAAGCAGAGGAAGTCGCCGTCCGTGATATTCGTATGACCGTTGAAGTATTTACTCTCGCTTCCCACACACATGGAGTTGATGCCGAGACACACCTCTTGGAGGGTTTCCTCCGTGTAAAGGTATTTTCGAGTCTTATCGTAGGTCATGAATTCTTCTTCGCACAGCTTATAGAAATCTTCCATCGTCGGGAAGTCTGTGCTTTTCTTCTCGGTATAGTCGGTTGTATCCGTGATACCGAACCTCGCATACAGCTTGGTTAACAGTATCTCAATGGTGTCGATCTGCGTGTCGTCGAATTCCTTGTAGCACCTGAAAAAGTCCTTGAGGAATGCGATGTGTTGCGACAGGCGCGTTACCTTTTTGAAGGCTTCGGGCGAGTCCTCATCGGTCTGCTCGGTGTTGTCCGACCATGCCTTGGGTTCAAGGGGATTGATCTTGTATTCTCCCGAAAGAAAATCAATATAGCAACCGCCGAGGTTGTTGCACAGATCCTCGTATTCGGCTTCGGGATCAAGCACGATCACCTTCTTTCCTGATTCACGGATATTGACGAGCAACAGCTTCATGAGATAGCTCTTGCCTTGGCCGCTGTTTCCGAGAATGAGGATGTTGGAGGTCGTTTTGTCCTCGGCTCGTCTGTCGAGGTCTACGAGGATATTCGTGCCGTATTTATCTCGTCCGATATAGAGTCCGTGGGGATCGGTCTTGCCCGAATAATTGAAGGGATACAGGTTTGCCACGGAGCTTGCAGGCAGCACCCGTTCGAACTGCGTTCCGAACTGATTGAAGCCCACAGGCAGAACAGAAAGAAAGCCCTCTTTTTGACGGAGGGTGAGTCTGTCCACGGATATCTTGGAGCGTGTCAGCTCCATGGCAACCTCGCTCTGTAAATCCTTGAGTTCATCAAGAGATTTTGCCTTTAATTCGATGAACACCGCACAATGCAAGAGGCATTCACGGTTTCTTCTGATATTGGCGAGAAGCTC
>JAFVQC010000031.1 GCA_017504995.1 Clostridia bacterium | reverse complement strand
TCTGCGAGATATTCAAGCGCAGACGGAAAATGCTTTTGAATCAGCAAATTGACAGAATGACAGCATGAGGTAATGATAATATCTCTTTCTTCCTCACGCAGCATACGCTCGTATTCTGTCTTAACAATAGTTGCACCGATTGCTGTTTCCTCAACGTCGAAAAAGCCAAGCTTGCGGAGAGCTCGGCGCATAGACTCGATTCCTACGCCTTCGTAGTTCGCAATAAACGAGGGCGCAAGGCTGACAACGACGGGCTCTCCGCTCTGAAGCAGAACTCTCGCCTTCTCGGTGCCGTCAACGATCTCCTTAGCATTTTGAGGACAAACAACAAAACAATGACCGCACAAAATGCACTCATTGTCAATGATATGTGCTTGGTTTCCCGAAAAGCGAATTGCCTTTACAGGACAGTGACGGATACACTTATAGCAGTTTTTGCAGTTGGATTTTTTGAGTGTCAAGCAATTTGCCATAGTGGTCACTTCCTTTCGTTTTCTATAACATCAAGTATATTTTTCTTGAAAAATTCTCTGAAATTTTCTCTCGTCACGCCTACGTGAACGTCATCGTTTACCTGCACGGTAACACCGATGCGGTTGCACTTTCCGATACAAAAGCTACCGGAAAGCACGACCTCATCCTCAATATGATGTTCCTCTATGGCTTTTTCAAAAAGCTCTACAATATCCTGCGAGCCCTTGAGATGGCAAGACGAGCCAACACAAACCTGAACGAACAACATATGCTTATACCTTTGCGAGAACTTCTTTAGCGAAGAACTCCCCTACGCTCTCGGGAGTAACAGAATGGAAGGAGTCATTGACCGTTACGCATACGCCCTGTTGACACTTACCCATGCAGAAGGTGCCGCCAAGCTCCACCTTATCACCGAGATTGTTTTCAGCGATCAAATACTGAAGCTGCTCTACTACCTGACGAGAACCCTTGATGTGGCAGGAGCTTCCGATACAAACTGTAATTTTAATCATATTATTTTTCCTCTCTTAATTCATAAATGTGGGAGCTTGATGCGGACTTGCCGCATCAAGCGTTAACAGTTAATTTGGAAATTGAATTATTGGTAATCGACAACGCCGACCCAGCTCATAAGGAACTCGCGCTCCTTTTCGTTGCCCTTAACCGACTGAGAAGCGGCTACGATAGGCATCCACTTCTGAACATACTGCTTTGCGGTATCGCTCTTTTTGCAGAAGGTGTCAAGGTAAAGCTCCGCACCGGAAATATCACCGTTCAACCAGAACAGAAGATAGGTGCGTGCAACATCAGCGGAAGCGTTGCCCTGCGTTGCGTGAGACCAGTCAAGGATGTAGGGAGTTCCATCCTCTGCAATGATGATGTTGGAGGGATTGAAGTCTCCGTGGCACACCTTGTTATGCTTAGGCATGCCTTCAAGGCGAGTGTGAAGATCGTAACGGGTAGTGGCGTCAAGCTCGGTCTCGGCGATCTTGCGGCTCATCTTATCCTTCAACTTGTTAAGGAGAGGAGAAGTCTTTGCATGAACACTCATCTGAAGATCAACGAGAAGCTCGATGTATTCAGCCTTCTTCTCGGGATTTTCTTCCATAAGCTGTGAAAGCGTTTTGCCCTTGATGAACTCGGAAACGATCGCCCACTTACCGTCGATCATAGTAACCTCAAGCACCTTGGGAATGTTAAGCCCAGTTTCTTCGATTCTCGCCTGATTCAGTGCCTCATTAAGCACGTCAGCCTTGGAATAGTCTGCACCAAAAACCTTGATGGCTCTGTCGCCGTCACGGTAGATCGTCTTATTATTTCTTACTGCAATTACTCTATCAAGTTTCATGTGTTTTTCCTCCTTAAATTACGCCTTTTTGCCCTTGCGATAGGGAGCCTTGATGGGATCGACCTTTGCCTCATCGAGATCACGAGCGGGCATATCCTGCTCAACAAAGTGCTTGCCGTAGTATGCGTTGAGATACATCTGCTTGATCTCGCTCATAAGAGGATATCTGGGGTTCGCGCCTGTGCACTGATCGTCGAACGCCTGCTCGACCATATCATCAAGACGTGCAAGGAAATCAGCTTCGTCAATGCCGTAGTCCTTGATGGTCTCCTTGATGCCTACGCGAGCCTTGAGGTCGTTGATTGCCTTGATGAGTCCCTCAAGTTTCTCCGTATCGTTGTTGCCCTTGATGCCGAGGTAATCGGCGATTTCTGCGTAACGAGCGAGGGTGTGAGGATGATCGTACTGAGAGAAGGTACCCATCTTCGCGGGAGCCTCAGATGCATTGAAGCGGAGAACCTCTTCGATCATCAGAGCGTTTGCAACACCGTGGGGGAGGTGGTGGAAAGCACCGAGCTTGTGAGCCATGGAGTGGCAGACACCGAGGAACGCGTTTGCGAATGCCATACCTGCCATTGTAGCGGCGTTAGCCATCTTCTCACGTGCCTCTACGTCGGTCTGTCCGTTGTCATAAGCTCTCGGGAGATACTCGAAGATTACCTTGAGAGCGCGGAGTGCAAGACCGTCGGTGTAGTCGGTTGCGAGCATTGCGGCATAAGCCTCAACTGCGTGAGTTACAGCGTCGATGCCCGAAGCGGCGGTAAGTCCACGGGGAGCGGACATATGGAAATCGGTGTCGATGATTGCCATATTGGGAAGAAGCTCGTAGTCAGCAAGAGGATACTTCACACCGGTCACCTCATCGGTGATAACCGCAAAAGGAGTAACCTCAGATCCTGTACCTGCGGAGGTAGGAATTGCGATGAAGTAAGCCTTCTCACCCATCTTGGGGAAGGTATAAATTCTCTTACGGATATCGATAAATCTCATTGCCATATCCATAAAGTCTGCTTCGGGATGCTCGTAAAGAACCCACATGATCTTTGCAGCGTCCATTGCGGAACCGCCGCCGAGTGCGATGATGGTATCGGGCTGGAATGCTCTCATAAGAGCTGCACCCTCGGTTGCGTTTGCAAGGGTAGGATCGGGCTGAACGCCCCAGAATGTGGTGTGCTGAATGCCCATCTCATCAAGCTTATCGGTGATTGGCTTTGTGTAGCCGTTTTGGTAAAGGAAGCTGTCGGTTACGACAAACGCCTTCTTTGCGCCTCTTACGGTTCTCAATTCATCAAGAGCCACGGGAAGGCACCCCTTCTTGATATAAACCTTCTCGGGTGTTCTGAACCAAAGCATATTTTCTCTCCTCTCGGCTACTGTTTTAATGTTGAGCAGGTGCTTAACGCCTACGTTCTCGGATACGCTGTTACCGCCCCAAGAGCCGCATCCAAGCGTGAGCGAGGGAGCGAGCTTGAAGTTGTAAAGATCTCCGATGCCGCCTTGTGCGGAGGGCGTATTTACGAGAATACGGCAGGTTCTCATTCTGCTTTCATATGCGGCAAGCTTTTCCTTCTCGGTGATCTCGTTGATGTAAAGAGATGAGGTGTGACCAAAGCCGCCGTCCTCAACAAGCTTATCCGCCTTGTCAAGTGCTTCTGCGAAGGTCTTAGCCTTATACATGGCAAGCACGGGCGAGAGCTTCTCGTGAGCAAACTCCTCGCTCAGCTCTACGCTCTCAACCTCACCAATGAGGATCTTGGTGCCGGTAGGAACGGTTATACCTGCGAGCTCTGCGATCTTCGCAGCTCTCTGACCAACGATCTTTGCGTTGAGCGCGCCGTTGATGATGATAGTCTTACGAACCTTTTCGGTTTCCATAGGATCAAGGAAATAGCATCCGCGTGCCGCAAACTCTGCCTTAACAATATCGTAGATGCTTTCAAGAACGATAACCGACTGCTCGGATGCACAGATCATACCGTTATCGAAGGTCTTGGAGTGAATGATGGAGTTCACTGCCAAAAGGATATCAGCAGTATCATCGATGATCGCGGGCGTATTACCTGCGCCAACACCGAGAGCGGGCTTACCGCTGGAGTATGCAGCCTGAACCATTCCGGGACCACCGGTTGCGAGGATGATATCAGACTCTTTCATAACCGTGTTGGTCATGTCGAGGGAAGGAACGTCGATCCAATCGATAATTCCTTCGGGTGCACCTGCTGCAACTGCTGCTTCAAGAACGAGCTTTGCAGCCGCGATGGTGGAGTTCTTTGCTCTGGGGTGAGGGCTGATAATAATGGCATTACGGGTTTTCAGAGCGAGCAAGCACTTGAAGATTGCGGTGGAGGTGGGGTTGGTGGTAGGGATTACGGCAGCAATGACACCGATCGGCTCTGCGATCTTCTTGATTCCGTATGCCTTGTCCTCCTCAATGACACCACAGGTCTTGGTTTCCTTGTAAGCGTTGTAAATGTACTCGGCAGCGTAGTGATTTTTGATGACCTTATCCTCTACGATACCCATACCCGTTTCCTCTACCGCAAGCTTTGCAAGGGGGATTCTTGCCTTGTCTGCAGCGGAAGCCGCTGCCAAGAAGATCTTGTCAACCTGCTCCTGAGTATAGGTTGCGAAAACTTTCTGTGCCGCTCTTACACGGGCGATCGCACCGTGAAGTGCTTCAACACTGTCAACGATTTCGTAAGTTTTGGTTTCCATTTTATATGTTCTCCTAAAATTATTTACTGATTTGACCTTTAAGATATGCGAGGGATAACGCTAAATTTTCT
>JAFVQC010000030.1 GCA_017504995.1 Clostridia bacterium | reverse complement strand
TGCTTATTTTTTTGCTTTGTACTTCTCTCTTGTTGTTCAATTTTCAATGACCGTTCGCCATCCCGCAACTCCCGCCGCGCGACAGCTTGACTATTATACCACATCACTTTCCCTTTGTCAATACCTTTTTTGAAATTTTTTCGTTTTTTTGAAAGTTTTTTTCAAGACAAAAAACAGAAAGCGAAACAATCTTTTTTTCGACTTTTTCCGCTGTTGACAAGAGTCTCCAAACATGTTATAATGTTCCCATAACATAGTCTTGCCGAAAAAATCTCATTTTATCCAAAGGAACTTATAAATAATGAAGATTTTATTTCGTACCCTGATCGGCTGCGCGCTGCTGCTTCTGCTCCCTGCCACGGTTTCCTGTGACAGCGCGTGTCAGCACACCTACGCAACGGTCACCGTAACCGCGCCTACGTGTGACAAGGAGGGTTACACCTTACATCAATGTACGCAATGCGCCTATCAATACAAAACCGATTTCACGCCGCCCACGGGTCACACGTTAAGCGAAACGGTTTTCGCGCCCACCTGTGACAAGGAGGGCTACACCTATTCCGTCTGCGACTGTGGCTACGCCTTTCGTTCGGATTTCACGCCGCCAACAGGACACGTGTTTTCAGAAGAAACGGTTCTTCCCACCTGCTCCGCCGAGGGCTATGTCCGAAAGGTTTGCTCTGTTTGTCAGGTCTGCTACGAAACCGATCTGGCAACGCCCTCGGGACACACGTTTGACACTGCGATCCAGCGCTATCCCACCCGAACCCAAAACGGACTTTTGCTACAAACCTGCGCTTGCGGATACCGCCATGAGAATCCTTTCTTTTATTCGGATATTTTCGAGGGCGGCTACGCCAACAACACGGCAGTTTTGGCAAGGGGTGTGGACGTATCGGTCTATCAGCACAAGCAAAATGCCGCGGGGGACTATCTTCCCTTGAACTGGAGCGCCATTCAGCGCGCGGGCTTTGAGTTTGCCATTCTGAAGGCGGGCAGCACACCGCGGATCAACTCCGAAGGAGAGCCGCGGGGCGGCATGGACCCCGTATTTGAGCAGAACTACGCCGCCGCCAAGGAGATGGGTATGGAGCTTGGCGTTTATTTCTACACCTACGCTACCACGAAGGAAGGAATCGAAACCGACGCGCGCCTGCTGGTCTCTTGGCTGGAAGGAAAGCAATTCGAATATCCCGTTTATTTCGATCTGGAGGATAAGTCGCTGGAGAATCTGGATCGGGCGACTCTGACCGATTTTTGCGTGACCTTCCTCTCAATTTTGCAGGAAAACGGATATTACGGCGCGCTGTACTCCAATCACGATTGGCTGACAGAACGTCTGAACGGCGAAGCGCTCAAATCCGCCTTTGACATCTGGTATGCCCGTTATCCCGAGGACAGACGGAAGAACGAGCGTCCCGTTTCGGTTTCGGAAGCCTATGCCTGGAACACCGAAAAGTACGAGTCCGCCGAGATGGGGCTATGGCAATACACCGATTACGGCGTGATCGACGGAATCGACGGCATTTTCTTTGATTTCAATTACGCCTTCAAGGATTATTCTTCTATTATTAAAAAATACGGATATAACGGATACGAGTGGAATTCATAGAAAAACGAAAAACTTAGCGCGTCTGCGGCAGGCGCAAATTTATCATAACAAAAAAAACAGGGGCTGTCTCATTTAGCAGACAGCCCCATTATTTATCGATAAAACGATATTTCAAAATACAATTTTGGCAAGCCCCGCCTCTGACGTCTCTTTATAGGATGCCGATATATCCCTTCCCGTTTCTTTCATCGTTTTAATCACTTTATCCAAAGAAATTTTACGAGAGTCCCACAAAAAACTCGCAAGGCTTACCGCGTTAATGGCGCGCATAGCGGCAACCGCATTTCGCTCGATACAGGGAATTTGCACAAGTCCGCAGATTGGGTCACAGGTCAGTCCGAGGTGATGCTCGATGGCGATCTCGGATGCATATTCGATCTTATCGATATCAAGCGAGAACAATTCTCCCAATGCGGCAGCTGCCATCGCGCAGGCGCTGCCGATTTCTGCTTGACAACCGCATTCCGCCCCTGAGATCGAGGCGTTTGTTTTGATCAAATTTCCCACGATCCCCGCGGTAACAAGAGCCTGTAAAATTTGCCGATCACTGTATTTGTTTTTTTGCTGTTGATAATAAAGCACCGCAGGCAACACACCCGCCGCGCCACAGGTAGGCGCCGTTACAATTTGCTCGCCCGATGCGTTTTGCTCGCTAACCGCAAAAGCAAATGCGCAAACCATACGGTTTTCTCGGGTTTCCGCGCTTTCATCTACGTGTTGGCTACCAAAGAGCGCTTTGGCCTTTTTCTTTACGGATAATCCACCGGGCAAAATGCCTTCGTCCTCAAGTCCGCAAAGAACGGATCGCTTCATCACGCTCCATACCCGATCCATATACTCCCAAAGGTCGGAATTTTCCCGTTCTGCGGCATATTCCCACAACCGAAGGGAATGCTTCTTACAGTAGGCGGCAATATCGCTAAACGTGTGTTCAGGATATATCTCGGGGGATTCAATCACGCTTTCATTCTCAAATGAAATACTTCCGCCGCCAACGCTCATCACTCTTGCTCTTGCCGTCTCTACGCCTTTTTTCAACCCGATCATATCCATGGTATTGGGATGTGGAATATTCGTTTCCATAGCATCAAACACAACCTCGCACGGGAACGGCGCAAGTGTTTTTTCGATCACTTGATCCGTGCCGTGACCCTTCCCCGTTTTAGCAAGAGAACCGTATAAAATTACTTGAAATTCATCCGCTTCGGGATGTTGCTCCATAAATACCTTACACGCGCGTTCCGGTCCCATCGTGTGCGAGCTGGAAGGGCCTCTGCCGATCTTAAAAAGCTCAACAAGCGATTTCATGCCTTTCGCTTCTTCTTTTTTGACCGTATCCACGTCAGATAAAAAATCCTCCATATTGGCGCCAAAGATCTGTGCCAACGCAACGAGATGATCGGCGGAAGGCTGCGAGTATCCCAATTCCCATTTTGAAATTGCTCTGTCACTTATGCCGAGAAGCCGAGCCAATTTTTGCTGAGATAATCCTTGGCGTATTCTTAGACTTTTGATTTTTTGAGGTTCGATTTTTTTCATTTTTCCGTCCTTGCCATCAGTAATTGATTGATATTCAGTTATATTATACATGAAAGTATCCCAACTATAAAGGCTTTTCTGAAAATTTTTCGTGAAATATATCAACCGTTGGTTGATTATTTTACCTGTCATAAAAATGAAACCGTACTGCGCAAAAAGGCTTTGTATCCCCCCAAGCAACCCCTTGCGAGGAATACGCAAGAAAAGACAGAGACTTCAAAAATCTCTGTCCTTTGTTGTTGGGGCGATTCGTGAATCGCCCCTACGGGATTGTTTTCTCGACAGGAAAAACCTACTTTATGGAAATCCCCCTTGCGGTTTCTTTTTTCTTTATGATTCCTCGCTTACTTGCTTGAATGCTTCTCGGATTTCGGAATGGGTGAAGCCGCAGCGTTCCAGTGAGGCGATTCGTTTTCTTTTCGTGGCGGGATCGGCTGACAGGTCGGGCATCGTTTGTCGGATCCGTTCGGCGCACAACTCGGCATAGTCCACTCCTTCGTCCTCCAAGGAGAACAGCGCGTCTTGGATCTCGGCTTCGTCATATCCCTTGGAGAACAGCGCCGCCGCGATCCGCCGTTTACCCCAAAGCTTGGCAACGCCCCTTTGCGCCTCTCGCAAAGCGTCGGCGGCGGGATTCAGATACCCGTCCCGACAAAGGAGCGCCACCGCTTCCTCGGCGATCTCCTTGGGGAAGCCCTTTCGTCTGAGCTTTTCGCAAAGCGTCCGTCGGGAGCAAGCACCGTAGCCAAGCAGATACAAGCCCTGCTTCCTCGCCCGTCGAAGCTCGGCAAGGTGACCGACCGCGTCAAAGGTTTCCCGATCGCTATCACCTCGGCAAAGCCGCAGATCGGCAACGTCGGCGGCGGAAACCGTAAAGGCTTCGATCTGTTGGTGTTCCCCCTCCCGAAGGGCAAAGGTCACCGCGATCTCGTCCTCACCTCTCGCCGCCAGCGAAAGAATGGTAACCGTCATCAAAATTCCTCGTCCTCTTTCATGGTACGAATGTCAAAATCATCCCCGTCATCCTCGTCCAGATCAAACTCCGCGTCGGTATCGGGCAGATTATCCTTCAAGGCGCGGATCTTGGCGTCAAGCTCCGCCAAAAGCTCGGGGTTACCCTCGATCATTTTCCGAACGTTATCCTTCCCCTGTCCGATCCTCTCACCGTTATAAGAGAACCAAGAGCCACTCTTTTTGATGATATCCAGCGCGATACAATAGTCGATGATCTCGCCCGAACGGGAAATTCCCTTGCCGTACAAAATATCGAATTCCGCCGTCTTGAAGGGGGGAGCGACCTTGTTCTTGACTACCTTACAGCGCACGTGATTTCCGTAAATATCATTTCCGTTTTTGAGCTGCTCGGTCTTGCGAACGTCAATACGCACCGAGGAATAGAACTTCAGCGCGCGACCGCCGGGGGTGGTTTCGGGGTTGCCGTACATCACGCCCACCTTTTCACGCAACTGGTTGATAAAGACCAGAACAGTATTGCTCTTGGAAATTACGGAGGAAAGCTTCCGCATTGCCTGCGACATGAGTCTCGCCTGCACGCCCACGGTTGCCTGTCCCATATCGCCTTCGATCTCCTGACGGGGCACGAGCGCCGCCACCGAGTCTACCACCACGATATCGATCGCCCCCGAACGAACCAGCTGCTCGGTGATATTCAGCGCGTCCTCGCCGCAGTCGGGCTGAGAGACCAACAAATTATCGATATCCACGCCAAGCGCCTTGGCGTACACGGGATCCAGCGCGTGCTCCGCGTCGATAAACGCCGCCTCGCCCCCCGCCTTCTGCACCTCGGCAACGATATGCAGCGCCACGGTGGTTTTACCCGAGGATTCCGGTCCGAAGATCTCAATGATCCGCCCCTTCGGCACGCCGCCGATGCCCAGCGCCAGATCCAGCGAGATCGAGCCCGTGCTGACCGCCTGCACCTCCATACGGCTGTTTTCGCCCAATCGCATCACAGAGCCTTCTCCGTGCTTTTTCTCGATCTGCGCGATGGCGGTTTTCAGCGCCTTCGCCTTGGATTCCTTATCGCTATCGGGAGAAACCATCAATTCTACCTTCGTATTCTTCTTTGCAGTTGCCATCATGCACCTCTCGTTTTTGTCTCAAATTTCGTCCTTGGACGGATATTACGGTATCATTATACACCCTCTCCTCTCTGTTGTCAATAGTTTTTTGAAATATTTTTCCGAAATCGGAATTATTTTGTTTTGGTAAATGTTTTGGTTTTTGTTTATATAATTTTATTTTTTCTTTTTTGGAAATAAACACCCCGTTTCACTCTTTCTTTTTCCAAATCTTGTTTTTGGTCCGTTTTTCGATCAAAACAGGTCTTGATTCTCGATCCGCGGCATGATATAATAAAAAAGGAACGAATTTTTCAGAAAGGAGACACTATGAAAATCATCAATCTCGGCTCATGCAACATCGACTACGTTTATTCCTTGGATCATATCGTCAAGGTCGGAGAAACCGAAGCCACTGACCGATTGGAGATCTTCCCCGGCGGGAAGGGCTTGAACCAATCCATTGCCATTGCCAGAGCTGGCAGTTCCGTCTTTCACGCGGGCTGTGTGGGACGGGATGGCGGTCTTTTGGTCGATCTTCTGTCCGAAAGCGGGGCAGACGTTTCCCTTCTCCAAACCGTGGAAGGGCAAAACGGACACGCCATCATTCAGGTGGATACCAAGGGAAACAACGCCATCTTCCTCTTTGCGGGGTCAAACGCAATGGTATCGAAGGACTATATCGAAGCGGTGCTTTCCCATTTTTCCGAGGGAGATCTTCTCGTTCTGCAAAATGAGATCAGCAACGTGGATTACGCCATTCGGCGGGCGCACAAAAGAGGGCTTCGCATCGTCTTCAATCCTTCTCCCTTCCGTGATGCCATCAAGGAAATCGATTTCGGCATGCTGTCCTATCTGATTCTCAACGAGGTGGAAGCGGCGGCGATCTCGGGCTGTGAGAGTCCGGAAGAGGCGGTACACTTCTTTCGGGAACACTATCCTACGCTGGGAGTCATGCTGACCCTCGGTGAGGACGGCTGTGTACTGATCGAAAACGGACGGGAGCTTTGGCAGTCTGCGTTCTGCGTGGATGCGGTGGACACCACAGCGGCAGGCGATACCTTTACGGGATATTTCGTCTCCGAGCTTGCCAAGGGAAGCGATCCAAAGACTCGATTGAAGATCGCCTGCGCCGCCTCTGCCCTTGCCGTTTCGCGAAAAGGCGCTGCGCCCTCGATCCCTACACGTGGCGAGGTGCTAAGCGTGCTTTCCCGTCTGACACCCCGGGACAGCCATCAAAAGGACACCCTTCTCAAACGAAAGATCGACGAATATCTGGACGGTTCTCTTGCCTCTGCCACCCTATCGGGACTTGCAAAGAAGCTGGGATATTCCTCGGCATATACAGGCTCGCTGGTCAAGCGGCTTGTGGGCGACTCCTTTTCCAAATATCTGCAAGCCAAGCGCTTACAGCTTGCCGCCAACCTGCTTTTGAATACCGATCTGTCCGTAGAGGACGTCATTCGGCAGGTGGGCTATGAAAATCAAAGCTTTTTCCGCAAACGCTTCCAAGAAAAATACGGAAAATCCCCCCTACAATTCCGAAACAGAGAGGTATGTCAAAATGAACAATGAGCAACTACTTTCCAAGCTGACTCCCCCCGAAGGTGTGGTGGACGTGATCCTTGATACCGATGCCTACAACGAGATCGACGATCAGTTTGCCATTGCCTACGCTCTGCTCTCCCCCGAGAAGATACGAGTTACGGGCATTTGCGCCGCGCCCTTTTTCAACCATCGGAGCGAATCTGCCGCCGACGGCATGGAAAAGAGCTATGATGAGATTCTAAAATTGCTCGCGCTGATGGGTCGTGCAACCTTTGCGGACAAGGTCTATCGCGGCTCGACCGCTTATCTGTCAGATGAGGTCATCCCCGTGATGTCGGAAGCGGCGGAAAAGTTGGTAGCGGAAGCTCGCGCGCACGCTCCACAATCTCCTCTCTATATCGTGGCACTCGGCGCGCTGACCAACGTGGCATCCGCGATTCTCTTGGATCGTGACACCATGGTCAACCGCACGGTCATCGTCTGGCTTGGTGGTCACGCCTTGGACTGGGAGCACACGAAGGAATTCAACATGAAGCAGGACGTTGCCGCCGCCCGCGTGGTGTTCGGTTGCGGTGTCCCCCTCGTTCAGCTTCCCTGCCGTGGCGTGGTCAGCGAGCTTCACACCACCGAGTACGAGCTTCGGCATTGGTTGGGTGGCACAAATCCCCTGGCGGAGTATCTGATGCAGAACACCATTGATTACTGCAAAAACAAAGGTGGAGCTTGGAGTAAAGTGGTCTGGGATATCAGCGCGGTAGCTTGGCTCATGAACGGTGAACGAGTCATGATGCGCCAACGAATCCTTCCCTCTCCCATTCCCCAGTACGATCATCACTATTCCTTGGATTTCCACCGTCATCCCATTGGATACGTCTTCCATGTGAAGCGAGACGCGATCTTTGACGACCTCTTTGCAAAACTTCGAAACGAAAAAAAATAAGAAGCTGAAAAAACAAATTTTCATAAATACCCTTCGCCTCACGCCGAACAAATTCGGCGTGAGGCATTTTTAAAAAAAATTCATTTTTTTTACAACAACTATTTTTTGTTCACGTTTTGTTCATGAATTTGTGGTTTAATATAATTGATCATCGTACTCGCTTTCCCCTAATTTTAATACCGCGAAAGGATCGATCATCGACTATGAAAAAATCTCGTTCCCTTTGTCGCAAAGTTCTCATCTATCTATTCCTGTTCTCTCTGCTTCCCGTCTTTTCCGTCGCCCTGTCGGCGCAGGAATATGAGAAGGACACCGATTACGTCATCGACGACGCGGAGATCGAGTACCTCTTCACGGTTGACCAATACTTGGAGGAACACGTCGTGCAGGGCTTTGCCATTCAAAACGGCGTCGTTTTTCAGCTCCACGATGGCGGAAGATGCTCCACCTACAAGCTGGACACCGGTGAAAAGCTTGGGCAATTTCACCTTGGCAGCTTTTACACGCACAACCATTGCGGAAACGGAAACTTTGGTTGGGTCTACCCCGAAGGGAACACCGAATTTCCTGCCCTGTACGTGTCGGGAGACCTGACCACCAAGGCTTGCTACGTGGAAAACGTGACCGCAACCTCCGCCGAGCTGATCCAAACGATCTACTTTGATATCACACCCTCTACCTACACGGGCGGACAAGTGATTCTGGACCGCGAGCGCAACCGTATCGTATACATGCAACGCGAAAAGAAAAACATCTCCGATCACACCAACGTGTATCGGATGTTTGAATTTCCTATTCCCGCGCTGGACGCGGGAAAGGAGATCCGCTATACCAACGCAGATATGCTGTGCGAGCCATACGTTCTTCCCTTTTACCCTGGCATCTACCAAGGCGCTTGCATCTATGGAGATACCATTCTGCAAACGCACGGATATTCAAAAGGCGAGACCGAATACGGCGCGAAGGTTGGCATGGTTTGCTACGACACCGTCACCCACGATTTTACTCGCGCCTTTGACCTAACCGGCATGATCAACGTCGAGCCGCAAGGAGCTTTCGTTTATGACGGTCGTCTGTACATGAACTTTGTCAACGGCAATTTCTACGAGATCAAGCCAAAGCTTTCGATACCGACAAAGGGCTACGATATCATCTGCGCGGAAAACGAAGAACAGCTTTTGGCAAGTCTCGCAAAAAAGGTCTCCGCGCCGTACGCATGGAAGGACGCGAATACCGAATCACTCAACTGGAACACCCAAACCGGCGGATTTTCGGTAAGCGTCACGCTGCAAACGCCTTACAATGATATGCAGGTCACGCTTACGGGCACCGCTTTGGGACACCGCTTTGGCGAATGGGCAATAACCTCCCACGCAACCGAGAAAACCACAGGCAAGTCCACTCGCACCTGCATATATTGCGGGGACACCGAAACCAAACTGTTGGAAAAGCTCCCCGCCGAGGACGAACCGAATCCAATGATCCCGGTACTCATCTGCGTCGGCACTGCCGCAGCGATCTCCTTCTCTGCGGTTGGCATAACGATCGCCGTGCGAAAAAAGAAGCGCGCGTAATTTGATTTTCAACCAATTTGAAAATAAAAATCACGTTATAGAAAGCCTTGCTTTCGGAAAGGGAACAATCATGAAAAAAGTAAAATACCTGCCCCTCTTGAAAGAAAACATGGGGGAAGAAGCCGCCCTTGAGCGTGCCGCATTGCTCGGCATCGATGAAAACACCGAGCTTCCCATGGACGACCCGCTACAGGTCCGTTTGGTACACAAGCTGGAAAGACGATCCGAGGATCACGTTTTGCAAGGAACCGCTTGCCACAAGGGCATCATCTTCCAGAGCTACGACGGCGGTCGTTGCATGACCTACCGACTGGACAACGGCGAAAAACTGGGCGAGTTTCACCTTGGCAGCTTTTACACCCACAACCACTGCGGAAATCTCATCTTTGGTACACAGTATCCCAAGGGCAACGACCGTTTCCCCGCTTTATACGTATCGGGCGACCTGACCACCAAGGCTTGTTACGTAGAGAGTGTGACCGAGACCTCGGCAGAGCTGCTTCAAACCATCTACTTTGACATCGAACCCTCCACCTACACGGGCGGACAGGTGATCCTTGATTTTGCGCGCAACCGTCTGGTTTACATGCAGCGTGAGTTCCGCAAGATCAACGATCCCCAAAACGTATACCGTATGTGCGAGTTCCCGATCCCCTCGCTCGACGACGGCGCCGAGATCCATTTTACCAACGCCGATATGCTCTGCCCCGCCTACGTCATGCCCTTCTACCCCACCATCTATCAGGCTGCCTATATCGAGGGCAACATGCTGCTCCAATCCTTTGGACGCGGCATACCCTGCTACACGGGCGCTGTGGTTGGTCTGGTTTGCTACGACACCGCCACCCACGAGGTCAAGCACATCTTTGATCTGACCCCGGACGTCGACGTCGAACCCGAAGGGCTCTTCGTTGAGGACGGTCGCGTATATCTCTGCTTCGTCAACGGAGAACTTTACGAGCTGGCTCCGCGGGAAAGAATGCTGTAATTTTCTTTTGACAAAAAGAGAAACTCCACCTCGCGCCGCATTTCTCGGCGCGAGGTGGAGTTTTGAAAAAAATTCAATTTTTTTTACAACCACTACTTTTTTTCTTCATGAATTTATGGTATAATATCAATTAGTGATTCGTTTGCGTTTCGGCAAACGATGGATTTTAGATTCAAAATGGTTACGAGGTATTACAATGGGCGGTTATTTCGGAGTTGCTTCCAAGGACGATTGTGTTTTCGATTTGTTTTACGGTATTGACTATCATTCCCATCTGGGAACAAGACGGGCGGGCATGGCGGTCTATCACCCCGACGAGGGCTTTGACCGTTCCATTCACAGCATTGAAAACGCGCCTTTTCGAACGAAGTTTGCTTCCGAAGCCAACTCCATGAGGGGAACCTTCGGCATCGGCTGTATTTCCGACTTTGAGGCGCAGCCCATCGTCGTTCGCTCTCACCACGGCACCTTTGCCATTACCACGGTGGGAAAGATCAACAACGCGGAGGAGATCGTGCGCTCCGCCATCTCCCCCAACTGTCATTTCTTTGAGATGCACAACGGCGAGGTCAATCCCACCGAGCTGGTTGCCGCCATCATCAACCAAAAGGAAAACTTTATTGAAGGGATCCGCTACGCGCAAGAGATCATCGACGGATCGATCAGCATGCTGATCCTGACACCTCTCGGTATTTACGCCGCCCGTGACCGCATGGGGCGCACACCCATCGTAGTGGGAGAAAAGGCAGACGGTGTCTGTCTGAGCTTTGAAGGCTTTGCCTTCCTCAACCTCGGCTACCGCTTCCGCAAGGAGCTGGGACCCGGTGAGATCCTCGTGGCAACCGCCGACGGAATCAAAACCTTGGTCGAACCCGGAACAGACATGAAAATTTGCGCCTTTCTCTGGACATACTATGGATATCCCTCTTCCTCCTACGAGGGCCAGCCCGTGGAGACGGTTCGCTACCGTTGCGGACGGCTTCTGGCAAAGCGTGACAACGTAAAGCCCGATATCGTGGCGGGTATTCCCGACTCGGGTGTGCCTCACGCCATCGGATACGCCAATGAAGCGGGTCTGCCCTATGCTCGCCCCTTCGTCAAATATACGCCTACCTGGCCTCGGTCCTTTATGCCGACCCACCAATCCAAGCGCAATCTCATTGCCAAAATGAAGCTGATCCCCATTCACGATCTGATTCACGATAAAAGCCTGCTTCTGATCGACGACTCCATCGTTCGGGGCACACAGCTTGGAGAAACCACCCAGTTCCTCTACGACAGCGGCGCAAGAGAGGTACATATCCGCGTCGGTTGTCCTCCCTTGATCTTCGGTTGTAAATATCTGAGCTTCTCCCGTTCCTCCTCCGAAATGGAGCTGATCACCCGTCGGGTCATCAGCAAGCTTGAAGGCGGCAAGGAAATCACGCGGGACGTGCTCAAGGAGTACGTAAACCCAGAGGGAGAAAAGTATCAAAAGATGCTGGATATGATCTGCAAGGAGCTGAATTTCACCTCCCTGCGGTATCACCGCTTGGACGATCTGATCGAATCCATCGGACTGCCCGAGGAAAAGATCTGTACCTACTGCTTCAGCGGGAAAGAAAAATAAAGACAAAAAAAGGAGATCCCCTATGGCTGAATTAAAAATTACAAAAGCGAACTTTGAGAGCGAAGTCGTGAACGCTTCCCTGCCCGTTCTTCTGGATTTTTACGCCGACTGGTGCGGTCCTTGCCGTATGCTTGCGCCCACCGTCGAGCAGCTTGCCGAGGAATACGAGGGAAAGCTCGTGGTCGGAAAGATCAACGTAGACGAGGAGCCGGAGCTTGCCAATCGCTTCCGTGTGGCAAGTATCCCCACCGTGGTCCTGATGAAAAACGGACAAGTTCTCTCGACCGCGCTGGGACTTCGACCCAAGGCTGAATTCGAAGCAATGATCCGCCAAGGATTATAATAAATAAGATAAGGAGAATCATTATGAGCAAATATGCAGGAACAAAAACCGAAATGAACCTCAGAGCCGCCTTCTCGGGCGAATCCGAGGCAAGAAACAAGTACACCTATTTCGCGTCGGTGGCAAAGAAAGAGGGCTACGAGCAGATCGCCGCGCTCTTCTTAAAGACCGCCGAGAACGAAAAGGAGCACGCCAAGCTGTGGTTCAAGGAGCTGGAGGGCATCGGCGACACCGCCGAGAATCTGCTTCATGCCGCAGAGGGCGAGAACTACGAGTGGACCGATATGTACGAGGGCTTTGCCAAGACCGCCGAGGAAGAGGGCTTCAAGACCCTTGCCGCAAAGTTCCGTCTGGTTGCCGCCGTCGAGAAGCACCACGAGGAGCGTTACCGCGCCCTGCTCAAGAACGTAGAGCTTGCCGAGGTCTTTGAAAAGAGTGAGGTCAAGGTCTGGGAGTGCCGCAACTGCGGTCATATCGTTGTCGGAACGAAAGCGCCGCTGGTTTGCCCCACCTGCGCTCATCCGCAGAGTTATTTCGAAATTCACGCGGAAAATTATTAATAAGGATGCGTTAGGATGCGTTGAGGGAAACTTCTTTCGAGAAGTTTCCCTCAAACTCCCTTCAAGAACTTGCAAACAAGCTCTTGAATTGCATATTACGCCTTGTGGATATCCGCAAGGGGTTGTTTTTTTATACGGCAAAATCCGTCGAACTCTCCGCCCCGACGGATTTGGATGCGAACGGACCGCCGAGGACGTCGGTCCCTACTATGTTGTTTCATCTAAAAATTTACACGCTCCATTCGCCCGAGATCCTGCTCGGCTTCGCCTCGCACTGCTTCGCAGTTCGACTGCGCCCCCTCGTGTCATTCTGAGTGAGGGCGCACGCCCGAATCGAACCGCGAAGCGGCGTCGAGCATTGCGAGACGGAATCTCCGAGGGGGATTCGCTCAGGATGACACGGGCGAGGGATCGGAACATCAAGCTTTAGATGAAACAAGATACTACAGGTTTATAAGAAATTTATTTCTATGTTTTTCGCCCTAAAACAAAATCCTTACGGCTATGATAAAAACAGCGAAAATCTCTCAAACATTGTAGGGACCGACGTCCTCGGCGGTCCGTGATAAACAACCGAAATTCCGCAAACAAATGTCGAGAGCACAAGTTCAGCGTTCTTTTTCCAAGCGCTCCACGATCTCGCCCACGCAGCTCTCGATGTCTTTTCCCGTACAATCCACGGTAAGGTCGGCGTAGCGTTCGTAGAGAGGCAACCGTTCCTCGTATACGGACCGAAGGTCACTCGCGCCCTTAAAAACAATGCCTCTCGTGGTGATATTGGAAAGCCGACCTGCCAAGTCCTCGTACGCCACCTTCAGGTACACCGTTTTCCCCGTCTCTCCCAGATGGCGCATGGCTTGCTCGGAATAGACCACGCTTCCCCCCGTGGCGATCACACAGCCGTGGATCGCAAGCTCGGACACGAGGCGTTCCTCAATTTGCAAAAAGGCATCGATCCCTTGCCCGTCAATGATCTGTTGCAGCAAACGCCCTTCGCTTTGCTGAATGAGAAGATCGGTATCAAAAAAATTCTTTCCCAGCGCCTTTGCCAAAAGAACGCCCAAGGTACTCTTGCCTGCTCCCGACATACCGATCAGGATCAGGTTATCACAGTTTCCGTACATACAGTCTCTCCTTTTTTATCTTTGCTCCATTATACCACAAAATCCCCGAAGGCACAAGTCCTTCGGGGATTTCTTTGGATCAATTATTCTTCCTCGGGATAATATACGTTTTCGGTTCTCTTAAAGTTCTTTCCGTTGAAGGGCAGCTCAAACTCCACCGTATCAAAGAAGCCCCAGAAGATCTTGTCGCTATACATATTTCCCTCTGCCAGTACCTCTCTGACCCAGTTGTTCCATTCCAGCGACCAGACCTTGGCGTGACCGTGGATCAGCACGTTCTCGTCGATCTCTCTGGCGCAGGGCCAAAGCACGTAATCGGGCAGGGTTGCAAGATAGAAGGAGTCGTCGCTGTATTTGAACCAGCCGTGGTGAGGGATCTGCACCATGTCGGAATCCATGGTGTCGCCGTACACCTTCACCAGCTTCGCGGCAACCACGCCGTACATATCTCCCGTCATCATGACCCGCAGAACAGGCTTGCCCTCGTGCTCGATGATCACGCGGGATACGATGGACGCGCTGTTATAGTTCCCCAATGGCTCGTGGGTACGCATATCGTGGGTAAAGAGCATCTGCACGGTGGCGTTCCGCAGATAGAAGATCTGGCCGGGGTGCGCCTTATATACCGTCGTGCCCTTCGCGCGAAACTCATCCATGAGCGCATGGTGTTTCGGGAGATTCGCCCGATACAGCTCCGCGTTGCTCAGGTCGGCAAATTGTCCGTACGTGGGAACGTTTATGATAACCGATTCGATCTTTACTTTTTGATCGAAGCCCAGCTTACAGAAGCCAACCAGCGCGCCGATGTGATCGCTATGGCGATGGGTAATCACCCACGCGGCAACGGTCATATGCTCGGGATCGGGGGCGTTTGCCTTCATAGTCTCATAGATCCGTCTGGCGTTTTGCTCTCGGTGGAGACGGTTCTTCTCTACGGTATCGTCGTGTCCGCCGTCGTAAATGAGGAAGCTTCCGTCGGCAAGCAGATACAGATAACACATGCCCGAATAGTTTTTATCTCCCGTAGCGGGCGGATCGCTCAATCCAATCTGCCAGAAGCGGGGGCGGTAGCCCTCCACCGTCTCAAAGGGAGCTGCCTCGGTGGGAACGAGGGCTGTCATTGTCAAAGGCTCTTGCGCCACGAGCAATACGTTTTCCGCCTCGGTATAAAATACCGTCACCGACTTCTCGCCATCGGTATATTGAGCGTAACGATTTTCCTTCTTCAGTACCTCGTGGGCGTTATGCAGACGGTAGCCCTCCGCAAGGAGCAGCTCCTCGTATTGGGTGCATTCCTCGGGGGTAACGTCGGTGTAGCGCAGCAACGCGCACTCGTCGCCCGTGTCGTACGCCTCGTACTCGGCATGGTTCGGCAGCTCGGGAAGCGTCATCGTAAGCTCTTCGGAAATTTTTTCAATCATGTAGTTTCCTTCTTTCTTTATCTTGATACGCAAATCCGTTTATTTCAGAGAAGGGAGCGCCCTTCGAACGTTGATTCAATCAAAAATTATACTTCCTCGGGATAATATACGTTTTCGGTTCTCTTAAAGTTCTTTCCGTTGAAGGGAAGCTCGAACTCCACCGTATCAAAGAAGCCCCAGAAGACCTTGTCGCTATACATATTTCCTTCTGCCAACACTTCTCTGACCCAGTTGTTCCACTCCAGCGACCAGACCTTGGCGTGACCGTGGATCAGCACGTTCTCGTCGATCTCTCTGCCACAGGGCCAAAGCACGTAGTCGGGCAGGGTTGCAAGATAAAAGGAGTCGTCGCTGTATTTGAACCAGCCGTGGTGAGGGATCTGCACCATGTCGGAATCCATGGTATCACCGTACACCTTCACCAGCTTCGCGGCAACCACGCCGTACATATCGCCCGTCATCATGACACGCAAAACGGGCTTGCCCTCGTGCTCGATGACCACGCGGGATACGATGGACGCGCTGTTGTAGTTCCCCATAGGCTCGTGAGCGCGCATATCGTGAGTAAAGAGCATCTGCACGGTAGCGTTCCGCAGATAGAAGATCTGTCCCGGGTGCGCCTTATATACGACGGTACCACCCGCGCGGAATTCATCCAGCATATCCCGATAAGACTGATGCTTGGGCTTATATGCGTCAAAATTCGGCGCAACCAAGCCTGTCAATTGTTCAAACGCGGGAACATTAATGATGACCGATTCCAGCTTCACCCGCTGATCAAAGCCCAGCTTATGGAAGCCAACCATCGCGCCGATGTGATCGGTATGCGGATGGGTGATCACCCACGCGGCAATGGTAATATGCTCGGGATCGGGAGCGTTTGCTTTCATGATCTCGTACATCCGTCTGGCATTTTGCTCACGACAAAGCTTGTTTTTCTCGACGGTATCATCGTGTCCGCCGTCGTAAATAAGGAAGCTTCCGTCAGCAAGCAGATACAGATAACACATACCCGAATAGTTGGTGTCTCCCGTAGCAGGCGGATCACTCATACCCACCTGCCAGAAGCGGGGACGGTAGCCCTCTGCCACCTCAAAGGGAGCTGCCTCGGTGGGAACGAGAGCAGTCTTTGCCATAGGCTCCTGCGCAACGAGCAATACGTTTTCCGCCTCGGTATAAAATACCGTCACCGACATCTCGCCGTCGGTATATTGAGCGTAGCGATTTTCCTTCTTCAGCACCTCGTGTTCGTTATGCAGACGGTAGCCCTCCGCAAGGAGCAAATCTCCGTATTGAGCGTATTCCTCGGGGGTAACGTCGGTGTAGCGAAGCAACGCGCAATCGTCGCCCGTATCGTACGTTTCGTACTCGGAGTGGTTCGGCAGCTCGGGAAGTGTCATCGTAAGTTCTTCGGTAATCTTTTCAGTCATCTTGTTTCCTTCTTTCTTAATAGTACTTCATAGCAATTCGGAAATTTTCTTTACTTCAATGTGAGGGGCAAGCTCCCGACGGGAGCTTGTCAAAAAATCAAGTTACGGCATTCGGGTAATAGGCATTCTCGGTCCTTGTAAAGTTCTTGCCCGTAAAGGGCAGATCGAACACGACGGTATCCCACAATGCCCAGAAGATCTTATCGCTGTTCATATCGTTGTTCAACAGGTTTTCTCTCAGCCAAGGACTATAGTCTGCCGTCCATACGGCAAGATCTCCGTGCCAATCTCCTTGAGTGGGCGTCGAGTCGGGCTTTTCCTTGGCGATGGGCCACAGAATATAGTTCGCCTTTACGTTCTGCCAGAACACACCCGCCGTATCATGCTTGTAATAGCCGTGGTGGGGCATCTGCACCAGATTACATTGCATGGCATCGCCGTACAGATTTACCATTACCTTTGCCGGCTCGCCGTACATATCACCCGTAATCATGACCGTGTCCAGATCCTGAGTGCGGGTCGCGTCCTTCACCACCACGCGGGTCACGAGGGAGCTGCTGTTGAAATTCGTCATGTTTCCGGTGGCGCGAAGCTCGGGAGAGTATACGATTTGCAGATCCACGTTCCGCACGGGGAAGATCTGTCCGGGGTGCGCCTTATACAGCGTCGTACCGTTCTTTACGTAGTTCTGCACGATCGCTCTGTATTTGGGCAGGGCGGAATCATAGCTGGCATGATCCGACAGATCGTCGTACATGGTGGGGCTTGGAAGATTGATGATGATCGATTCCACCCTCACGATATCGTTATATCCCAGCGAATCAAACGCGGAAAACGCGCCCATGTGGTCGCTGTGTCCGTGAGTAAGGACCCAAGCGGCAATGGTGGGTGTCTTGCCCGCGGGGGTGTACTGCTTGACGATCTCCAGAATCCGTCTCGCGTTCTGACGCTTGTACGTCTTGCTGGCGGTCACCGTATCGTTGTGTCCACCGTCAAAGACCACGAAGCTGCCGTCTGCCAGATAGAACATATAGCATTCACCGTTATACGTGGTGTCGCCCGTACCAATAGGATCGTTACACCCTACCTGAAACAGCTTGGGAGAATAGCCGCTGATCACATCGTACTGCCCTGCCGTAGTGGGAACGGTATTCGACGCGGTAGCAGGTTCAACGAACACTCGCGCGGTTTCATCGCCGGCGCTGTAAAATGCGGTCAGGATCGTATCGTCGTTGACGAATTGAGCGTATTGGATATTATCGGTAAGAAACGTGTAAGAGGTAATCTTCCGATAGCCTGCCGCCATCGCCAACGCCTGCCAGTCCGCGAAAAGGTTACCGCTGACGTTTGCATATTGCGTCATTTGGCAACTGTCACCCGTGTCGTAGGTACGGGCGTACGGATCCGTGTCGAACTTTGGAACGACGTTCAACTCCACGGGGGCAGCGTTCGTCACCGTGCCCGAGTAAACCAGCTCTCTCTCCACGTACAGAGCGTCCTCTTCCATTTGGTATTTAAGGTACTCTATAAACTCCCAGTTTGCGCTTTCGATACCGTCGGTCAAGTGCGCGCAGACC
>JAFVQC010000029.1 GCA_017504995.1 Clostridia bacterium | reverse complement strand
GATGGTGTTTTATTTGGTGGTTATGATTCGATACAGCGTGCTTTTGACGTTGATCGGAGTAGCTTCCATCTTCATCAATATGTTTGTTTCTCGCTTTATTTCAAAGAAGAGAGTCAATATTACCCGTGTTTCTATGCGTGATGCAGGAAAGCTTGCGGGTGCTACCGTCGCAGGAATTGAAATGATCGAGACGATCAAGGCGAGTGGAGCTGAAAACGGATTCTTTGAAAAATGGGCGGGCTATCAGGCAAGCGTGAATACCCAAAAGGTCAAGTTTGCAAAGCTCAATCAGTATCTCGGTCTGATACCCCAGTTAGTATCCTCTCTTACGAACACGGCAGTATTGATTGTCGGCGTGTATTTGACGATCGAGGGACAGTTTACAATCGGTATGGTAATGGCGTTCCAAGGCTTCCTCGGTTCCTTCCTCTCACCCGCTCAAACACTTATTTCGGCAGGTCAGACCTTGCAGGAAATGAGAGCGGAAATGGAACGCATTGAGGACGTTATGCAATATCCCACCGACGTGACCTGCCTGAATGATACGGAGCTTGACGAGAACGCAGAGTACGACAAGCTCTCCGGTAACGTAGAGCTTCGTAACGTAACCTTTGGCTACTCCCGTCTTGCAGAGCCGCTGATCCGCGATTTCAACCTCACCCTGAAGCCGGGAAGCCGTGTTGCTTTTGTCGGCACATCGGGTTGCGGAAAGTCAACTATTTCAAAGCTCATTTCGGGACTTTATCAGCCCTGGAGTGGAGAGATTTTGTTTGACGGAAAGCCTATAACCCAAATTGACAGAAGCGTGTTTACAGGTTCTCTCGCGGTCGTTGACCAGGATATTATTCTTTTTGAGGATACCATTGCAAACAATATCAAGATGTGGGATTCCTCTATTGAGGACTTCGAAATGATCATGGCAGCCCGTGACGCTCAGCTCCACGAGGACATTATGCAGCGTGACGGCGGTTATAACTACAAGATCACCGAGGGCGGCAAGGATTTCTCGGGCGGTCAGCGTCAGAGAATGGAGATTGCCCGCGTACTCGCGCAGGATCCCACGATCATTATTCTTGACGAAGCAACCTCGGCTCTTGACGCCAAGACAGAATATGAGGTCGTCAAATCCATCAAGGACAGAGGAATTACCTGTATCGTGGTTGCTCACCGACTCTCTACGATTCGCGATTGTGACGAGATCATCGTTATGGATCACGGCAACGTTGTAGAGCGTGGTACACACGATGAACTTTACGCTCTCGGCGGCTTCTACACGAAGCTTGTTTCGAGCGATTAAGGAGGTTCCGATATGGGATGGTTTGATGAACAAATAAGACTCAGAAAGAAAAACGATGAATCGGTGTTCGAGGAAGCCTTTGTCGGAATGGCAGATGCGGTTCTCGGCTCAAAAATGTCGTCCGCGTTCACGAGCGACGAAGCCAAAGCTCAAGGCGCAATTGAAGAAATTCTGAAATTCTATAAGGCAAAACCGCGTGAGGTTCCCGATTCTATCAAGGGACTGAACGACAGGTTGGAATATTTGCTCCGTCCGCATGGCATTATGCGACGGAATATCAATCTTGAAAAGGGTTGGTATCGTGACAGTATCGGAGCCGTACTTGGCACGCGCAAGGATGATGGAAGTATCGTTGCGTTTATTCCCAAAGGACTCTCCGGATACGTTTATTTTGATGCGCCCACGGGTAAGTGGGTGAAGCTGTCGAAAAAGACGGAAGCTCTCTTTGAAGATGAAGGAATTTGCTTCTATAAGCCGTTTCCTCTTACCAAACTGACGGTAAGAACGCTGATGCGTTATATTTTGAATACGCTTTCTACGGCAGACTTTGTGTTGGTTATACTCGCAACTCTTGCGGTATCGCTCATTGGCTTGCTCTCCCCGAAGTTGAATAATCTCTTAATGGGTACGATCGTTGAAAGCGAAAGTATGCGGCTGCTCTTCGGCATAACTATCTTTATGGTGTGCGTAACGATATCCTCGCTGCTCATCCGTGCAGTCAAAACGTTAATTATGACGAGGATAAACACGAAGATGGACCTGTCGGTACAGGCGGCAACAATGATGCGTGTGCTGTCACTCCCCGCAGACTTCTTTAAGCAATATAGCGCGGGTGAGCTTTCCAGCAGAGCGCAGTATATTCAGTCTCTCTGCTCGATGCTCATTTCCACAGTACTCAATACGGGACTTACCTCTATCTTCTCGCTGATATACGTATCGCAGATTTTTGAGTATGCTCCCGCACTCGTCGTCCCCTCATTACTTATTATTTTTGCTACCATCTTGTTTTCTCTGATTACGACGTTCTATCAGATGAAGTATTCAAAAAAGCAGATGGAAATTGCCGCCGAGGAAAGCGGTATGAGCTATGCTTTGATTACGGGCGTACAGAAGATCAAGCTTTCGGGCGCGGAAAAAAGAGCCTATGCAAGATGGTCGAAGCTCTATGCAAAGCAGGTGGAGCTAACATATAATCCGCCTATGTTCCTGCGTGCCAATGGCGCGTTCTCTTCGATCATATCCCTTACAGGTGCTCTCGTAATGTACTTTATGTCGGTTCAGAGCGGCGTTTCGGTTGCCGATTACTACGCTTTTAATACCGCATACGGTATGGTCAGCGGCGCGTTTATGTCCCTTGCCGGTATTGCCACCACCATTGCTCAGTTTAAGCCTATTTTGGAAATGGCAAAGCCGATTATG
>JAFVQC010000110.1 GCA_017504995.1 Clostridia bacterium | reverse complement strand
GCTGCGGGAGGTCACGAATACGACCTTTTCCGTTGCGTGGAGAACGGAAAAATCTATATTCCTTGCCATCACGACCTGCAAATTTACCGCGAGGAAAAGAACAAAACCTTTGAGGTTACGATTACGGAAACATTATCACGAACCGTCAGAGTTGAAGCTGAAGATGCTTACGAAGCGCAGACAATCGTTAACGACGGATACCATAGAGGACACTATATTTTGACCGCCGAGGACTACCAAGGCGTGGAATATGAAATCAAAGAACCCGTCAGAAGCCGCGACGATAAAGAACGATGAAAGGAGGACTTCGGGGCGGCGGATTAGTGTCTTTCACTCTTAGCAAGCACTGCTTTTGGATATCCAAATGCGCTTGTTAGGGGAAATCCCCTAATACCCCGCCATTAAACAACAATGCAAAATCAGAAAAAATATGAGCAGAACCGCAACAGAAAAAATCAAGTCATATTGAGGTTGAATGATGCAGAGCTGAAACGCCTTGATGAATGGTCTGCCGCCGCCAATATGTCACGGAGCAATTATATCCGTCAGCTTATCGCGGGATTTCAACCCGTGGCATTTCCGCCCGTGGAATACAGACAAGTCATTGATGAGCTTCAGCACATCGGTATCAATATGAACCAACTTGCAACGAAGGCGCACTCTCTCGGTTTTATTGATGAACCCGAATACCGACGAAACGCTACCCGTGTGTGGCGGGTTGTTGCGGAGCTTTCGGCACAGCTTGCGAGGGGAGGTATCAAGATTGGCGGTAACAAAAATTTGGAACGTAAGAAGCCACCTTAAACAACTGATTGATTATGTCGGTGACCTTGAAAAGTCCTCCGAGAATTGCTCCGAGGAAACACTACAAGCTCTCGTCGAATACGGTGTGGATATTCTCAAAACCGAAGAACGGCTTTATGTCAGCACCCTTCAATGCGACCTTGACTCTGCGGTGAGCTTGATGGAACAACTCAACTCGCGGTCAAGCAGTATGTCCGAAACGATTGCCTACCACGCATATCAGAGCTTCAAGCGCGGTGAGGTTGCCCCCGAAGCAGCACACGAGATCGGTGTGCGACTTGCACAAGAATTATGGGGTAACTTTCCCGTTGTCGTTTCCACTCATACCAACACAGGAACGATACACAATCACTTTGCTTTTCCCGCCACGGGATTTGATATGAAACGCTATCACGATTGCAAGGAAACCTATCGCAAAATCCGAGAGGTATCCGACCGCCTTTGCCGTGAATACGGCTTATCGGTTATCGAGAAGCCGAGAGAAAAAGGACGGCATATCGGAGAGATAAAAGCCGAGCAAGAAGGACGGGCGACGGTGCGAGGTCTGATACGGCGAGATATGGACGAAGCCATCAAGCATTGCTTCACCTATCCGCAGTTCGCCACCACTTTTCAAGCTCTTGGATACACCCTTGAATGGCGAGGAAAGTATTTGCGTATCCGCCCCGATGAAAGCACAAGGTGGTTTCGTATGGATAAGCTCGGTG
>JAFVQC010000028.1 GCA_017504995.1 Clostridia bacterium | reverse complement strand
GCCGCTTCGCGGTTCGATTCGGGCTTGCGCCCTCACTCAGAATGACACGAGGGGGCGCAGTCGAACTGCGAAGCAGTGCGAGGCGAAGCCGAGCAGGATCTCGGGCGAATGGAGCGTGTAAATTTTTAGATGAAACAACATGGTAGGGAGATGTTGCTTTCCTATCGCAACGCTTCCTCGATCACCTCTAAGATGCGGAATCTTGCGGTGTAGACGGGATTCTCGGTTTCGGTGATGACGTTATACTGATCGGTTGTCAAGCCAACCGCAATGCAAGCGTCCTCATTGGGCGCGGACGCGGCGGACAGACACATGGGAGGGAAGAGCACACACCACCAATTCTGACCCGCGCCGTCGCCGATGATCACCCGCAGAGAAAGATATTCTCCCGACGGAAAACAGAAGGATTCATAGTTCCTCGTAGGATAAACCTCTTCTCCAAGCTCGATCGTCACAGGGTAATCAAATCCTTCCGTGCAGATGACTTCTTTTGCGGCTTGGATCAGTTCGTTCTTGTGATCAAGGATTGCTCGCTCAGCTTCCTCGCGAGAGCCGCAATCCTTCAGATAGTTTGCGCTTTCCGATAAGATTGCGTCGCGCACCTTTAGCTTCAGTGCCTGATCCTCTTCGCTGTCGGAGTGGGCAAGCACGTGCAAGCGAAGGACATCGGAATAGAGATCGCCCTCGCCGTGAATGGGTAGAATCGAAAAAATCAAAAACAAAGTACAAAGCGTGACGGCAACTGCCATAATTTTTTTCATAAAAAACGCTCCTTTCGGGATGATGAAACCATCATTCCCCGAAAAGGAGCGTTTTATTCAAGTTTTTGTTTTTTATTTTGGTGATGAATTAACCCACGCTATCCTCGAAGAAGCTGACTCCGTTGATTGCCTGACAGTCGTTGCTGATCAGATCGAAGTTCTTTCCGTTTGAGGTGTAGAACAGCATCCAGTTGTTGTCCACGTCATAATAGTATGCGTAACATTTTTTGGAGCTGGGATCGGAGAAGGTGGGCACGTCGGTGATCTGGGTGGAATCCATCTTGGCAACGTCCTTTTCTCCGCCTTCCTTGGAGGTATATACGTTCACGTTTACTGCCTCTTCCTCGGCAAAGTAGACCTCGTTGGCGTAATTGTAGATAGAAATTTCGGTTGCGTCGTCAGAGATTCTGGTCTTCTTTCCGGTGGAAACCTTATAGAAGCGCAACTGCTTGTCCTCGTTCAAGCTGTATACGTTGCCCTTTTCGGTAATGGTATAGCTGACGACGTCGTCGTCGATCTTGAATTTTGGATAGTTGTCGTCGGTCAGATCCAATTGCATCAAGGACTGTTCGTCGTTGACGTAGTAGAAGAACTCACCCTCGGATTCAAATTTTCCAACGGCTCTGACGATGTGGTTCCACTCGAACTTTTTGTTCAAATAGCCTGTCAGTGCCTTGGTGCCGTCCAGATTGTAGCCTTCCAGATAAATGCCCTTGAAGGTATCGTAAACGGCGATGCGGGGATCGACCGTGGAGGGGGTCAGCAGATACTTTGCCAAAGAAGTAGTCGTACCCTTCTTGAAGGAGTATGCGAAGGTGTTACAGTCGGTTTCGTTGGAGCAAACGAAGAGAAGCTCGTCACCGTCTACGTTCATGGCGGTGATGCTTACGAAGCCCGTGCTGTTCTCCACCGCGAATTTTTCATTGTCCTTGGTGGTGATGACGTACAGGGTGTTCATTCCGTTGGTGTCCTTCGCTACGCCGTATACGTAATCACCGTAGTTGGAGACCGCCGCGGGCTTGCAGTTTTTGGTTACCTTGGAGGAAGAACCGTCCTGATAAACGCAGAGATAGGTTTCTCCCGCGCTTTCATCGATGGCTACGTTATAAACGACGGTGGAAGCGTCACCCGAGATCATCAGGTTGTCCGTGGTAATGTCGCTGGTGATTCGCTCCTCGCCCGTTTTCTCGGAGTAGAGATAATATTTGTCGTTTTCCTTAAAAACTACACCAGGCTCCAGTCCCGCGTATGCCAAAACCTCGGATACGGGAGAGGTGGTGATGGCTTCCAGCTTCTTGCCCTTCAGCAGGTACAGGTCAACGCCTTCCAGACCGGTGTCGGTGACGTAAGCAAAGGAACGGTCGGTGGAAGGAACGATCTCAACCTCACCCTCGAAGGTGTCGTCCAGAACCGAGCCGTTGACGACGACGTGGTAGTTGCCGTCTCCGTCCGCGTACGCGACGTAGGTGTTGTCCGTGTATGTAATATTGCTTCCGCCGCCCGCAAGGGATACGCCGATGATCACGGCAACGAGAAGCACGAAAACGACGGCGGCGATCACACCGATGAGAATCGCCTTTTTATCCGGCGCTTTCTTGGGGGTGGGACGCTTTGCGGGGCGTCTGGGTTCCTCTTTCTCCGAAAAAGAATGGAATGCGCCAAAGTCCTCCGCTTCGCTGGTTCCCATTTGATAATTCAGCGAATCGTTCTGTCTGTGGGCAACGTTGCCGCCGTAGGACGGCGCCGCGCCTGCCATGGCGGGACGCATATTGTTTTTATTAAGCATAGATACCTCCTAAATGAATCTAACCCTACATATTGTTATCCATGATACTTTATTCTACCATATATATGATTTTTATACAACAATATATTATTAAAAAACCGTGAACAAATCATGAACTGTGGAGAAAATTATGGTGATTTTGCATGAAAAATGTCGTAGGTCTTTCGGGGGCAAATGTCGTAGGTTTTTGCGTGGGGAAAACGGCTTCTTCGGTCATATCTCAAGGGAGATTCGCATAGGATGTAGAGAATGAAAAAGGGGGGATGAGTGTGGCGACGGTGATCTATGGGACAAGGAGCTTCGCGGGGGCGATTGACAAGCTTCCGCCGTCGGTGCTTGCGCTGTTGCCGAAGAGGCTCATCGAGGAACTGCAACGTCTTAGAACCTTCGGAAGGATCGAGGAGCTTCGGTTGCGGCGTGACCGCGCCGCGTCCTTGACGGCGCGAGGGCAAAATATTGTTTTGAATACCGTTTTGGATCAAGCCGAAATGGACGGGATTCTCGTGGAGCTTTGTCAAGGCTCGCTGTATGCCCATCGCGATTCCATCGCCTCGGGGTATTTGACAATGGAGGGTGGAATCCGCGTAGGGCTTTGCGGCAGGGCGGCAACCGAGGATGGACGGGTGATCGGCGTATATGACCTGAGCGCGTTGAATTTTCGTTTCCCCATGAAGATCACGGGTTTGGGCGAACCCATCTGCAAGCTTTTTCGAGAACAGAATATGGGGAGAGGCGTTTTGATCTACGCGCCGCCGGGGGAAGGGAAAACTACCTTGCTTCGGTGTGTGGCGGCTCAAATGGCGTCGGGACAGTCCCCCGTTCGCGTGGCGGTGATCGACACAAGGGGCGAGCTTGGCGCGTTTTTGGAGGATCGGACGCTGTGTATCGATCTGCTGACGGGATATCCGCGGGGGCTTGGTATTGAGATCGCCACCCGCACCATGAACGCCCAGCTGATCGTTTGTGACGAGATCGGTGAGACAGGGGAGGCGGAGGCGATCCTTGCCGCGCAAAATTGCGGCGTACCCTTCGTTGCCTCCGCCCATGCCGACAGCGTTTCGGGGCTGCTTCAACGGACGGGCATTCGCCGTTTGCACGAGGCGGGGGTATTTGGCGCTTACGTGGGCATTCGCCGCAGGAGGGAAGGCGGAGAATTTCATTATACGGTAACGAAGTGGGAGGAGGCGGAGCGTGATATTCAGACTGCTTGGTGTGCTGATTTTGGTGGGTAGCGGTATCGGCGTGGCGTATCGGTTGAACCTTCGTTCTTCCGTTGCGCTGGAGCGCGCGGAGGCGTGGCTGTCTTTTTTGCGATTCGTGAAGCTTCGGGTGGAGTGCTTTTCTTTGCCTGCGCCTACGATATTGAAGCAATGCGACGAGAAACTTTTGCGAAGATGCGGTTATGTGGGTGAGCGCGTTCCCGAACAGTTTGAGGAGCTTCTTGCGAAATGTGACGGACTGGATGCCGAAACCGAGCGAATTCTCGGAGGCTTTTCGGAGGATTTTGGAAAGGGATATCGGGACGAGCAGCTTCACAGCTGTGAATATTATTTTTCGATGTTAAATGAACACAAGGAATCTCTGAAAAAACAGGTGCCGATTCAAAGAAAGCTTCGCTCTACGTTGTGCATTTCGATTGTTATTGCTGTCATAATATTGTTTTTGTAAATTGTATATCAATTATTTTAATATAAAAAATCGTCAAAAAACAGAAAAATTTGTCGAATATAAAAAATCGTCACAAAAAAAGAGAAGCAAGAGGGCGGAAAATATGGATGTGGGATTGATTTTAAAGATCGCGGGCGTGGGAATATTGGTGTCGGTTTCGTCGTCAATTCTCAACAAATCGGGGAGAGACGAGCAGGCGATGCTGGTGACCTTGGCAGGCATCATCGTGGTGATGCTGATGCTGGTGGGAGAGATCGGCGCGTTGTTTGAAACCGTACAGTCGGTGTTTGGATTTTGATGGCGGGGGCGCTTGGGCGGATCTGCGGGGTCGCCATTCTTTGCGCGATCGCAGGGGTCCTGCTTCGGCAGATCAAGGGTGAGCTTGGCGGACTGCTTCGGCTGGGCGGCGGTGTTCTGATTTTTTCGCTTTTTCTGCCCTTGCTTGGAGATGTCTTGGAGCAGACGGGGCTTTTGGTAGAAAATCGGGAAGCGTATCTTTACGCGGAAGTGATGCTTCGCGCGCTGGGGCTGGCGTTTTTGTGCCGCATTTGCGCCGATATTTGCCGTGAGTGCGGAGAAGGCATGATCGCCACGGGGGTGGAGATGGCAGGCAAGCTCGCCATTCTTTTGCTTTGTTTCCCGTTGCTTCAAGAGATTATCGGATATGCGAGGGAGATGTTGGCGCTGGTAGAATAACGGAGAAAAGAGGGGAGCAGACGGTGAAAGAAAACGGGGGAAAAAGAAGGCGGAGGAAAAGGACGGCGGCAGCTCTTTGTTTTTTGATCTTTTTGGTCGGAAGCCTTTCTTTCTCGGTTTGTGCTGAGGAGGAGCGAGTGGGAGCGCTTGACCGTATGCCCGATGGGTATGAGGATTTGATTTCGGCGCTTCCCGAGGAGGCAGAGGATCTGCTTGCGGACGGAATGACGTCCGACGATCCCGAGGCGGTGGGACAAGCGGTAGAGGAGATGGCGGGAGCAGAGTATCTTTTGAGGGTACTCGGAGAGCTTTCGGGGGTGGAGCTTGGACGGGCGATGGGATTATTCGCGCGGCTTTGCTGCCTGCTTCTTCTGTCCGCGATTTTTTCCGCCCTGCGCAATTCCCTTGGCTCGGAGTCTATGTCGGGCGCGTTTCGGTTTTGTACCACCTCGGTGATCTTTGCCGCCATCATTTCCTTACAGATCGATCATCTTCAGGGTGTGGCAAGATATTTTGAGAGACTTTCGTCCTTGATGAACGCCATGATCCCCTTGACGGGGGCGGTATGGGCAATGGGGGGAAATATCAGCACCGCTTCCTCGGGTACGGCTACTTTGTCCGTTTTTTTGACCGTTTGCGAGAATCTTTGCGCTAAAACCGTTCTGCCCGTCTGTATTCTATGTACCGCATTGGCGCTTTGCAATACGTTATCTCCCGATCTGGGAATGGGGCGGTTCGCGGGCGCGATCAAAAAAGTCTACACCTTTTCTTTGGGGCTGATTATGACGGTTCTGACCACCTGTCTTCACTCTACCACCGTTCTGACCTCTGCCGCCGACAGTACCGCGGCGCGGGCGGCAAAGGCGGTGTCCGCAGGGGTGATCCCCGTGGTGGGCGGATCGGTGGGAGATACGCTTCGAACGGTGGCGGCGGGGGTGCAATATCTGAAAAGCGTCATCGGGATCGGGGGAATCGTGATGCTGATTTTGCTGGTGTTGCCCATTCTGCTTTCCTTGCTGATGACCCGTCTTGCCTTTTTGTTGGGAACGGGAGTGGCGGATCTGTTGGGGTGCGACGGAGAATCGAAGCTTCTGTCGGAGCTTGGGACGGTTTACGGCTGCATGATCGCAGTGGTTGCCATGAGCGCGGTTATGTTTATTCTCGGATTGAATATTTTCGTGAAAACCGTGGTGGCGGCAGGATAGGAATAGGGAAAAGGTAATAGTGAAGAGTGAAGAAGTAAAATGAAAGAGTATTTGTTGACCTTGATGGGTGTGGCGCTTCTGAACGGGATCGTTGGTATGCTGTCTCCCGAGGGGGGATTGAAAAAATACGTGCGGCTGGTGGGGGCGCTTTGCTTGATCTGCGCCATTGCTCAACCGATTTTTTCCTTCCTTTCGGAGACTGACTGGCGGCTTGACGGACTTTGGCAAGGAGAGGACACGGATACAAGTGAGTCCTACGAGGCGCTTTACGAGGATATGCTTTTGTCGGGAAGCGAACGCTACGCGGCGGAAAGGTTGAAGGGGGAGATTGCGCGGAAATTCAATTTGGGCGAGGATTCCTTTGAGGTAACGGTGCGGGGCGGAGAGGAAAAAGCGTCGGTTACGGTGACCTTACGGGACGCGGCGATTTTTGCCGACCCTAAGGAGATCATATCTTATATTCAAGAAAGCTACGGGTGTGATTGTACGGTGATTTACGATTAACGGAAGGAGAGGGAGAATGGCGGCAGAGGAAGGGCGATCAAAGAAAAAAGATCGGAAGCTGTTGCTTCTTGCGGCGGGAGCAATTCTGGGGGTGGTTTTGTTGGTGTACGGAAGCCTTGGCGAAAAGGACGCGGAAAGGTCTGAGGCGGAAAATCCGATTGCGGTAGAGAATGCGTTGGATCCCGAGTCGTATGCGGAAGAGGTGGAGAGGCGGGTAGAGGCGATCTGCGCCCGTGTGGAGGGGGCGGGAACGGTACACGCCGTGGTGACCTTAAAGGGTGGATATCGGGCAGTATACGCCATCGATTCCCGATCCTCGTCGGGGGGCTTTCAGAACAGTACGGTGCTGATCGGAAGCGGCTCATCGGAGGAGGCGGTTCTGATCTGTTATGAAAATCCCGAAATTTCGGGGATCGGCATCGTGTGCGGTGGGGGAGACGATCCCAAAGTACGGGAAGCGATCCTTTCGCTGGTAGCCGCCGCCTTTGACGTAAAGACCAACAAAATTTATATTGCGGCAGGTTGACTGTCATAAACGAAGAACGATATCCATATATATGTAGCGTAACAAAAAAATCGGAGGAGCGAATCATGAAGCTGGAACAATGCAAAGAGAAAATTAAGAATTTTTGTCACAGGGTAGGGAAGCGCAATTTTATTATTTTTGGCGCGGTGCTTTTGATCGCGGCGGCAGTAACCGTGAACGTGGTGATTTTCGCGAAGGCGGACGATGACGGCTACGATTACGATCAGTCCGCGGGAATGTCTGCCGACGGAACGGCGGATACGGGAAGCAACGCCAATACCGAGGCATCCGTGGACTCCTATTTCTCGGGTGTGCAGGTCAGCCGTCAGCGTACGCGAGACGAGGCGATCGAGGTATTGCAGAGCGTGGTAGACAATGCCTCCTCTACCGAAACCGCCAAGAACGAGGCGTTGGCGGAGATCAACAAGCTGGCGACCATCATGGCGACCGAGGCGAACATCGAGACCCTCATCGTGGCAAAGGGGTTTGAGGAGTGCGTGGCTGTCATCAGCGGCGAGGATGCCAGCATCGTTGTCAAGAGCGACGGCTTGAACGCGGCGCAGATCGCTCAGATCAACGAGATCGTTTACAGTGAGGCAGGCATTCGTCCCGTCAATATTACGATCATTGAACGGTAATGACGAGGCGTTTTTGCCTGATTGAAAACGTACGCACCATGGATCGTTTATAGGCATATGCTATATTGCATGGAAAAACGCTGACAGGAGGGATATGCCTATGAAGGAACGCAGGGATTTGGTGGAAAACGGGATTGCCGAAGAAAAAGAGGAGACGCGCGCGCTGTTTGCCGCCGCAAACAGCGGCGGTGGCTTCGTCAGCTTTTACGATTCGGTCTTTGGCAAGGATACCTTCAAAAAAAGATATATCGTCAAGGGCGGTCCCGGTACGGGAAAAAGCAGCTTTATGAAGGCGATCGCCGCCGATGCCGAGGCGCGGGGAATGGCGGTTTCCTACTATCGCTGCTCCTCTGACCCCGATTCTCTGGACGGGATCGTGATCGAGGGAACGCTCGGCGGCATTGCCGTACTGGACGGAACCGCTCCCCACGCCATGGATACCGAGCTGCCGGGGGCGCGAGACGAGATCGTGAATCTGGGGGAGTTCTGGGACGCGGAGAAGCTGGGGGAGCGATACGACGAGATCGTAGCCCTGAGTGGAAGAAAGAGCGATTGCTATCGAAAGGCGTATCGTTTCCTTTCGGCGGCGTCAGAGGTGGCAGAGGTGAATTTCGCCTTGGTTCGTCCCTTTGTCCGAGAGGAGAAAATGAGAGGGGCGGTGACGAGGCTTCTGCGCGCGGTCCCCAACGGGGAAGAATTTCGCGTAACGGTGGGCTTGGCGGATTCCATCGGTATGAAGGGAAGCGTGCGCATGGATACCTACGAGAGGCAGGCAAAGAAGCTGTATCTCGTTGACGATTATTACGAAACAGGCTGGTTGTTTTTGGCGGCAATGCTGGAGGAGGCGACAAGGAAGGGGTGTGCGGTTCGGATCTCCTATCATCCGCTGATCCCGACCCGACCGGACGCTCTGCTTTTCTCGGAAAGCGGCGTTGGCTTCGTTCTCGGGGAGCATAGCCATAGAGAAGCAGACGGTCGCATCAATATGAAGCGGTTCGTGTCGGCGGATGCGTTGGGCGCGATCAAGGCGGAATATCGGATCAATCGCAGATTGTACGAGGCGTTGTTGGATTCTGCCAAGGAGGCGTTGGCGGAAGCGGGACGGCATCATTTTGAATTGGAACGGATCTACGGCGCGTGTATGGATTTTGAATCCCAACGAAAATTCATTCGTTCCTTTTGTCAAAAAATCCGATAAGTAAGATCATCGCTAAAAAGTCAAGTTTTTTTCAAAAAAGACTTGACTTTTTCTTTGTTGCGGTGTATAATAACATATGTTATATAACGAATGTTATAGGAGGTAAGCATGCCGCCCAAGAAAAAACTGACGAAAGAAGAAATCACAGACTGCGCCTTTGGACTGCTTCGCGCGGGGGGAATGGCGGCCTTGAACGCAAGGGCTCTCGCGGATCGTCTTGGGTGCTCCACCATGCCGATCTTTCGGGAATTTTCCACCATGGAGGAGCTAAGACGGGCGGCGGTGGGGCGGGCGTTGGAGTGCTATCACGCATACGTTCGCCAAGGGTTGGAAGAACCGTTGCCCTTTAAGGGACTCGGTATGGCGTATATCCGTTTTGCCAGAGAAGAACCGCAGCTCTTTCAGTTGTTTTATATGACCCCTGCGGGGACTTACGTCGAGGTGCCACGCGCCGACCCCAACCAAAGCTCGATTGATTCCGTAGCGTCATCGGTGATGGGCGGATCTGACGAGGAAGGGCAACGGGTACTGCGGGAGATGTGGATCTTCGTCCACGGAATCGCGACCATGATCGTTCTCGGAACGATGGATTTTAACGAAGAAGAAATCAGCGAAATGCTGACCGACGTGTTCAGCGGCTTGCGGGAGAATCGAAAGGAGAAGAAGAATGGCTAAAACGATCCTTGAAATCAAAGAATTAAACAAAAGCTTTGGAACGCTTCGGGCGGTTCGCGACGTCAGCTTTTCCGTAAAGGCAGGAGAGCTGTTTGCCTTCCTCGGTGTCAACGGAGCAGGGAAAAGCACGACGATCTCCATGATCTGCGGAGAATTGAAAAAGGACGGAGGCAGTATTTTCATCGACGGCACGCCGATGGAGCAGGACGCTGACCGACTGAAACGGCTGCTCGGGGTGGTTTTCCAGCAATCGGTGTTGGACCGTCCGCTTTCGGTCAGAGAAAATCTGGAGAGCCGAGCCGCTTTATATGGGCTGTGCGGAGAGGACTTTGAGAACCGTTTGAAGGAATTGGACGAGTTGTTCGGATTGAAGGAGCTACTGGAGCGTCCCTTGGGGAAGCTGTCGGGAGGACAGCGGCGGAAAATCGATATTGCGCGCGCGCTGTTGCACCGCCCGAAGCTGTTGATCCTTGACGAGCCGACCACGGGTCTGGATCCTCAAACCAGAAAGACCGTCTGGGGGGTGATCGAGCATCTGCGCAAGACCGAGAATATGACGGTGCTTTTGACGACCCATTATATGGAGGAGGCGGCAGAGGCGGACTTCGTGGTGATTTTAGATAACGGACAGGTAGTTGCCGAGGGAACGCCCTTGGAGCTGAAAAACCGATATACGGGAGATTTTATTACCCTTTACGGAGTGACGGAGGAACAGGCGAAGGGCTTGGGATATCCCTGCGAGAAGATTCCCGACGCATGGCGCGTTCGCGTGCCGAATCCCGCCGCGGCGACTCGGTTGATCCTTTCCTATCCAGACGTGTTTTTCGACTATGAGATCACCAAGGGGAAAATGGACGACGTGTTTTTGTCCGTCACGGGAAAGGCGCTGAATGATGTCGACGAAGAAAAGAAAAGGGGAGGGAAGCGGAGATGAAAACGACGGCACAATTGATCAAAAGAAATACGAAGCTGTTTTTCAAGGATAAGGGCTTGTTTTTTACCGCGCTCATCACGCCTATGATTCTGTTGGTGCTGTACGTTACCTTTTTGGAAAAGGTATATCGCGACAGCTTTGCGCTATCCGTGCCCGTGGGAATGGAGCTTCCCGAGAGGGTGCTTGACGCGGCGGTGGGGGGGCAGTTGGTGTCCTCTCTGCTTGCGGTCTGTTGCGTGACGGTTTCCTTCTGCGCCAATATGCTGATGGTGCAGGATAAGATCACGGGAGCGAGACGGGATATGGCAATGACACCGGTAAAAGGTTCAGCGTTGGCGTTCGGGTACTATCTCTCTACCTTGGCGGTAACCTTGCTGATTAGCTTCGTTGCCCTTGGGGGAGGTATGATCTATCTTGCCGCGACCGGGTGGTGCTTGAGTGGCGCGGATATTTTTTTCTTGATTCTTGACGTGGTGTTGCTCGTGCTCTTTGGTACGGCACTTTCGTCCATCGTGAATTTTTTCCTTTCTTCACAAGGTCAGATCTCCGCGGTGGGAACCATCGTCAGCTCGGGTTACGGCTTTCTTTGCGGCGCGTATATGCCGATTTCTCAATTTCCCGAGGGACTGCAAAAGGTCATTTCCTTTTTGCCCGGGACTTACGGCACGTCGTTGCTTCGGAATCACGCCATGAGAGGGGCGCTCGAACAAATGAAAGAGCAGGGAATGCCCGTCGAGGCGGTCGAGGAGCTTCGGGACGTGGTGGACTGTAATCTGTACTTTTTTGAAAAACAGGTTTCCGTATCGACAATGTATCTGATTCTGGGTGTCAGTATCGCGGTTCTGTTAGGTGTCTACGTGTTGTTGAATATTTGGCAAAAGAAGCGCAACGCTTGAGAACAGAAAAATTTGCGGTGGGAAACGAGGCTTTTCCACCGCAAAATTATAATATTTTCTTTTTTGAAAAATATTTTTCAAAAGCTCTTGATTTTTTGAAAGAGATGTGATATAATATCGTGGTCAATCAAAGTTCATACGGAGAGGTATCGAAGTGGTCATAACGGGGCTGACTCGAAATCAGTTTGCGAGCAATCGCACGCGGGTTCGAATCCCGCCCTCTCCGCCAAAAAATGAGAAGCATCCTCTTTGGAGGGTGCTTCTTGTTTTTTTGCGAGAATATAAACAGGATTCGAACGCAGTGAACAAAACAACCCAGTGAGTTGTTTTGTGAACGGTGACCGAAGATTTTTGCCCGACGTAACAAAAGACAAGATTCGAAACGTCGGGCAAAAATCAAGAACGAATCCCTCTCTCTCCACCAACAAAAACGCACTTTTGTCTACCAACATATAAAGGTCACGCCTTGATTTATCTTTGAAAGTGTGATATAATGAAACAAAAAAGGCGGTGAAATTATGAACACACAGATATATTCTAAGGACAACTTTATGGAAATGGATCCTATGCATGATTCAAATGCTTCGAAGATACAGTTGGAAAATAACATACTGATCATTACATACGACGATCTTGATAAGGGTGTTCAAAATGCTGATGGGTCTCCCTATTATAAATATAACCGCTTAGTTGTAAAGTATGAATTCGATTCCTTCTGTGATGGAAAATTGTATTATGGAAAAAACAACTATAAAATCATTGATTTGCAAGAACAACTCGATGCATTTAACAAATTGACAAACGGTTGTATATTTATGTCATACAAGTATTCTGTCGATTGTTTTAACGAAATAACCTTGAGTTTTGACATAAGAAAACCGAGAAAAGATAGGTGCTTACACAATAAATATTGGGAAGTGGAAATAAGTCTGGATGCTACAAAGGTTACATACGATTGGATGTAATCTTTAAATTGGCATACACCTTTTGTTCGCTTTCACTCCTGTTTAGACACCTTTTATCACGCTTAAGGCAAAAAGAAGGGGCTGAGTCAAAGCTTTTAATTAAGCAAATGGTTCAGCCCTTTCTCATTTCCTCACCCCAGCAACTCTCCAATCGCCTGTGCCGTTTCCTTTTTGCTCGTACTATCAATATGGCTATAAATATTCGCCGTAGTCGACATATCCGAGTGTCCGAGCCAATCCTGAATCATCGTTGTGCATATTCCATTTGCAAGCGTTTTGAGTGCAATCTGTAAGAAAGTTACAAAAAAGGGAATAAAAAGCAAAAAACATCATAAAATCTTATAAAAAAACAAAAAATGTTTCCCAAAAACAAAGAAAATGGAAAAAAGGGATTGACGAAGTGTGTCGGATATGGTATAGTATACACATATTATTTTGAGGAAGTCCAAGAGACGACAGGGAGCATTACATGAAAATAAAGAGATGGACGGCAACCTGTGTGGCTGTTATTTTTTTATTGAGCGCAAGCATACCGTGCTTTGGCGAGGCGGTAAAGGCTGACGCGGGTACAGTACAGGCAGCGGTGGACACGTCGTGGTACACCGAGGATCCTTCGTTATCGGAATACTGTATTTCCACGTCTGCTCAGTTGCTTGGCTTTGCGACGCTGTTGGGAAAGGGAAGCTCCTTTGCGGAACAGACGGTGAAGCTTGGGGCGGATATTACGGTCAATGACGTGGAGCTATCCTCGGTGAAGGAAGAAGAAAAGGAATTGCTGCTCCGCTGGCCTGCCATCAATCAAAGTACGTTTCAAGGGACGATTGACGGGCAGGGACATACGATCTCGGGGATTTATTATCCCGCGCCTTACAATTACGTCGGTTTATTCGGGAACGTGGCGGGCGGTGTGGATCAGCAGGCATCGGTGGTGGATCTATCCATCGTCAATTGCCGCATAGAGGTAGCCGATTCCAATTGCCGTGTCGGCGTATTATTCGGAAACGGCTCGAACTGCGGAAAGGGCTTGACGCTGCGAAATCTGTACGTGGATGCGGACGTGATTTGCGAGGGAACGCCCGATAGCCTTGGCGGCTTGGTGGGACGGCTGAGGGGCGTTCCTTTGTTCGTAGATTCCTGCGTCGTTACGGGCAATCTTTCTGCCGAGGGGACGAGCAGCGGCATGGGAGGAGTAATCGGATATTCTACCGGCGCGATCACGGTGAGCGACAGCGGCGTATTCGGTTCGTTGCAGGCAAGCTCGGGTGATGTGGGCGGAATGATTGGCGCTTGCACGGGTTCACTTTCGATCACGAGAAGCGTATCGGACGGAGAGCGCTTTTGCGAGGGAGCGACGGCATTTGCGTTTTACGGCAAGGCAACGGGTACGGTGACTCTTGAAAATTTGTTATATACCCACGAGGAGCTTTCTCCGATTCCCAATGCGTCGTCTCAAACCGAGGCAGGGAAGTACGCCCTTGTGGAGTCGGCGTCTCTTCGGGGAAGCGAAGCAATGGCTGTTTTGAGTCGATACGGCTGGAGTGGCTGGCGCGCGGTGCTGGACGGAGTGATTTTGCCGATAGGTCTTTTGAAGGGAGAAGGAGAATCGGAAAGCGAATTTGACTTTTGTACGAAGCTGGTTGGATATCAGACGGCGAAGGGAGAGAACGGAACGGTTCGGCTGCGTCTTGTGGCGGTGGTGGATTCCTTGCGGTATGCTGCCATTGGATTTTCGGTGAACGCGCACGGCGAGCAAATCGGAACGAAGAGTACGGACAAGAGCAGTACCACGGTATATTCCTCCTTGCTGGGAGAGACGGACGGAACGGTGATCCAGTATACGGCGAAGGAGCTGGGCGGCGCGTATATATTTGCGTTGAATATCAACAATATTCCCTTGAACGCGGGGGAGATCACCTTTGAGGTGGCGACCTATCACGTGAGGGGCGGACAAAAAATCGTGGACGGAGAGATCAGACGGTTCACCCTGAACACCGATGATCTCATGCAATGAAAGGAGACGGCGATGAAGGAAAAGAAGAGTTACGAGTCTCCGCGTCTGACGTGGGTTTGCCTGAATACCGAGGAGATCCTTTCGGCTTCCTCGAACTATCCCGAGGAGCTGATCCCGACGGAATCCGGTGACGGTGACAATTGGGATTGGTGAGAAATATAAGGATATTACAAACAATGACGGGTGCTTGCGGCAATCATTGCCGCAAGCACCCGTCGGTTTTTATTGGGTTCTTCAGAAGGAGAGAATGCTCTCGTCCCACATATCGGGGGCTTCGTAGCCCAGCAGGTTGACCATTGTTGCAGCGACGTTGGAAAGTCCGAATTCGCCACGGTCCTCCTTGACGGTATAAGCGTCAGAATGGAAATTGTCGTAGATGATGCAGGGAACGGGGTTGAGGGTATGGCTGGTCTTTGCCTTGTAGTGCCCGTTCTTATCTGCCTTGGGCAAGCCCGTCTTTTTATCCAGCTCGTACATCTCGTCGGCGTTGCCGTGGTCGGCGGTGATCAGCGCCACGCCGCCGGCCTTATCCACAGCGGCGAGGATTCTTGCCAGCTGAAGATCAAGGGCTTCCATGGAGCAACGGGTTGCCAGAAGCGAGCCCGTGTGACCCACCATATCTCCGTTGGGGAAGTTGACCCGCAGGTAGTCGTATTTGCCTGATTCGATGCATTCGATGAGCTTATCGGTGATCTCTGCGCACTTCATCCAAGGTCTCTGCTCGAAGGGAACGACGTCGGAGGGGATCTCAATATAGGTTTCCAGCTCCTCGGAGAATTTGCCCGAACGGTTTCCGTTCCAGAAGTAGGTGACGTGACCGTACTTTTGGGTCTCGGAGATCGCCAGCTGGTTCACGCCCGTATCTGCCAGATATTCGCTCATGGTATTGGTGATCTCGGGGGGAGATACCAGATATCTCTGGGGAATGTGCAGGTCGCCGTCGTATTCCAGCATGCCCGCGTAAACTACCGTGGGAACGCGCTTGCGGTCAAATTTGTCGAAATCGCCCTCTGCGGCGTCAAACGCCTTGGAGATCTCGATGGATCGGTCTCCGCGGAAGTTGTAGAAGATCACGCTGTCGCCGTCCTCTACCGTGCCGACGGGCGTGCCGTTCTCTGCGATGACGAAGGGGGGGAGATCCTGATCGATGACCTTCAGCTCCTCGCGGTAGGTCTTGACTGCTTCCGCCGCGCTTGCGAACTGTCTGCCCTCGCCGAGGACGTGGGTCTGCCAGCCGCGGTCTACCATGGACCAATCCGCCTCGTAGCGGTCCATGGTGATCTTCATCCGTCCGCCGCCCGACGCGATCTTGATATCGAAGCTTTCGTCGCGCAGATCGGACAGAAACGCCTCAAAGGGATCGATGTATTCCAGCGCGCTGGTCTCGCCAACGTCACGTCCGTCGATCAGAATATGAATACGGACCTTGCCTACCCCCTCTGTCTTGGCTTGCTCGATCATTGCCTTGAGGTGGTCGATGTGAGAGTGCACGTTTCCGTCGGAGAACAGACCGAGGAAGTGCAGGGTGCTGCCGTTTGCCTTTACGTTTGCGATCACGGCTTTCCAAGTGTCGGAAGCGAACATTTTTCCGCTTTCGATGGACTGAGAGACAAGCTTTGCGCCCTGCGCGAAAACCTGACCTGCGCCGAGGGCGTTATGTCCGACCTCGGAGTTGCCCATGTCGTCGTCGGAGGGAAGTCCGACTGCCGTGCCGTGTGCCTTTAATTTTACCATGGGATACTTCGCCATCAGCATATCCAGCGTGGGGGTGTACGCGCCTGCTACGGCGTTTGCTTCCGTATCGGGGGCAAGACCCACACCGTCCATGACGATGGTGAGAACGGGTCCCTTTACGCCGTCAAATGCGGAAAGCTTCTTTAACTGTGCCATATAAACCTCCAAAAAATAAATTCGATCTTATATAGTATACCCCCAAATAGAAAATTTTTCAAGTGGATATTCAAAAAATCTTGCCGTTTTCGTGAATTTTTTTGATTTTTTTGCCCTTGGATTGACAGAGAAGAAAAAACATGGTACAATATTATAATAAGCAAAATCGGAAAGGAGGGCGAGAGCGTGAGTGGAACGGACGAAAAAAAGACGGGAAAGGACGAGACCGATTCCTTTTGGGATATTGAAGCCTTGATCCCGAAACGGGAGTCCTCCTTCGGCGTGCCGAAGGACTGTTCGGCAAGGGAAATTCAAGGCGCGGCAACCGTTCCCGCCAAGTATGGCAGTTCCTCGGACGGCACGGTCCTTATCCGATATATTCCTCCTCATTCCGCCGAGGGCGCGCTTTCTTTCGCCAAGGAGGAGTGGGACTCGGAGCAGACCTATTTCCCCGAGGACTCGCTTTTACATCGGGTGGCTCTGAAAAAGAAAAAAAGCGCGTATCGCTATTACGGGGAGTTTTTGGAGGATGCGGTACGGTACGTTCACCGAGAGGGTTCGCCCTGCCCGTGCGTTCCGTTTTTCTCCTATGCGCCCCAATACAATCAAATGAACGACGATCAGCTTGCCCACTATTTCTGGTTTCGCCAAAACGCGAGAAGCGGTCGGTGGATCGAGACAGAGTATTGTTACGTTCTGCTTTATATTTACGAGCTGATCAATCTGGGCGGCTATCAAGATGCCAAGGCATCGCAACGGATGCTGGTGGCGTTGTGGAGAGAATATCACGAGCGTTTTCCTGCCATTGCGGGAAAGCTTGCGGATTGGATCTGCGATTTTTCCCTTCTTCACCGCCTGCCGCCCCCTGTGGAGGGTGGGAGCAAATTGGCGTCGCGAGTGCTTGCTCTAAAAGAATTTTATATTGCCATGCCTCGGGGGGATATGCGTGGCTGCGCCCGTTCCTTGCTTCGCTTTTGCAGCTCCTACGACTATCGGGGCAGCAAATTTTACGCGGGGGAGAACGAGGAGCTGTTTGATACCCATATTTTTGAGGCTCTTGTGCGGGCTGTGCGGTATTATTCCGCCGACGGACGGTTGCTTTCGGGGATCTCCTTCAACGACAGTACTCTTGCGCGGGACGCATACGCGGGGGCAATCTGTTCGTCGGAGGCGCGGTATCGGATCGAGGTGGACTATTGCTCCTTTTCCCGTTCCAACGAGCTTCGCTTTCTGGTGGGGGATATCGTGAAATACGCGGAAAATAAGCTGAGGACGCATCTTGGGATCAAGTCGAAAATGACGGTGTATTCCTTGCCCAACGAGGTAAGAGATATTCTGGACGCTTATTTTGCGGAGGCGTTGCCGAACAAGCGGCGAAAAGCGCCTGCGGCAACGGCGGCGTACGAGGCGCTTTACGAAAATCCCATCAAGCCTCTTTCCCTCTCTGACGCCGCAAGGATCGAGAGGGAGTCGTGGGATATCACTTACGATCTGATCGAGGCGTTTGAAGAAGGGGAGGCGACGGAAGAAGCGGGTTTGTCCATCGAGACACCCGAAGTGTCCGTGCCCGAAGAAGAAAGCGGTCTTGCTCGGTATCGGGAGATCCTTCTCGCCTTACTGGAGGGGAGCGATTCGGTACTGATCCGAGAGGCGCGGCGGCTTGGAATACTTGTGGATTCCTTGGCAGAGCAAATCAACGAGATTGCCTTTGACGAATTTGGTGACGCGCTGATCGAGGAAGGTGAGGGTGGCTATGGGATCGTTGAGGAATATCGGGAAGAAGTGTTAAAAGAAATGAAGGGAGAGGAAGGCGGATCATGAATCATACGGCAGATCTTCAAAAAATACCGAAGCGGGTACTGAACTCGCTTCTGATCTCGGTTTCGGCGGGGGTCGTTCCGAGAATCGGCGCGCCTTATATTGCCATTGGACGAAAGGACGAGATCGGCGCGCTTCTGTCCGATCTGGAGCAGGTCAACGAGGGGTGCGGGACGATGCGCTTTATCGTTGGACGCTACGGAAGCGGTAAGAGCTTTTTGATGCAGCTGATCCGAGGCTACGCGCTGGAGCGAAATTTTATTACGGCGGATGCCGATCTTTCCCCCGAGAGACGCTTGTACGGCGCGTCGGGAAGCGGCGTTGCCACCTATCGTGAGCTGATGAAAAACATGGCGTCCAAGACCTCGCCCGATGGCGGCGCGTTGCCGAAGATGATCGCGCGGTGGATCGACGGTATGAAAGCGGAGCTGCTGGCGGAGGGACTCGATCCCGAAAGCGAGCGCTTTGTATCAAGCCTGAACGCGCGGGTGGCGCAAAAGCTCCGTGAGGTGGAGTTTATGGTGGGCGGCTTTGATTTTTCTCGGGTGATTACCGAATATTATCGGGCATCCTCCGAGGGAAACGACGAAAAGCGAAGCGCCTGCTTGCGTTGGTTAAGAGGAGAATTCGCCACCAAGACCGAAGCGCGAAGCGCCCTTGGTTTTCCCGTTTCGGTGATCGTGGACGACGAGAACTGGTACGATTTTATCAAGCTCTGGGCAATCCTCGTTCGCTTTATTGGCTATCGCGGTCTGATCGTTTTTATCGACGAATGTGTGAATCTGTATAAGATCAATCATCGGGTCAGCCGTGAAAACAACTATGAAAAGATCCTGTCCATGTTTAACGACACCTTGCAGGGACGCGCCGAGGGACTTGGCTTGATTCTTGGGGGAACGCCCCAATTTATGGACGATCCGAGGCGAGGACTGTTTAGCTACGAGGCGCTGAGAAGCCGTTTGTGCGACAGCCGATTCGCGTCGGAGGAATATCGGAATCTGATCGGTCCCGTGATCCGTCTGAAGCGGTTGAGCGACGACGAGCTGTTTGCGCTGATCTCTCGCGTTACCAAGCTGTATGCGGTGAATTACGGCAAAGAGCCGCGGATCACCGAGGCGGAGATGGTTCGCTTTTTGGAGCTGTCTCTCTCCCGCGCGGGGGCGGACAGCATGATCACGCCCCGTGAGATGCTCAGAGATTACATGACGGTGTTGAACATTTTGATGCAGAACGATACGGTAACCTTTGATCGGGTCGTGGGGGGGGCGTTTGGCGGAACGGAAGCCGCCTCTGCCGCCGATGCAACCGAAGAAAAAGGGAGAGCCGTATATTCGGCGGAGGATATTGAATTTTGACGACGGAAGGAGGAAGTGAGATGACCGAGGCGGACAGAATTTTTGAGCGATTTCCCGTATTTATTCGGGAATATATCTATTCTCATTCCTGGGAAAGCCTGCGCGCCGTACAGATCGAGGCGGCAAGGACGATCCTTGAGACCGACCGTCATTTGCTTCTGACCTCGTCCACCGCAAGCGGTAAGACCGAGGCGGCGTTTTTCCCGATTTTGACGAGTCTTTCCGAGATGCCCGCCACGGGCATTTCTGTGCTGTATATCGCACCCTTGAAAAGCTTGATCAACGATCAGTTTGCCCGTATGGAAGAGCTTCTTGAGGAAAGCGGTATTCCCGTGACCCATTGGCACGGCGACGTGGCGCAATCGAGGAAGAAAAAGCTCCTCGCGCACCCCGAGGGAATCTTGCAGATCACGCCCGAATCCTTGGAGGCGATGCTTATCAATCGCTCCAACGATATCCCAAGGCTGTTTTCGGATTTGAGATTTATCGTGCTTGACGAGATCCACACGCTGACGGGAAGTGACCGAGGCAATCAGATCCTTTGCCAGCTTGCGCGTCTGGAACGGTTGATCGGACATTCTCCGAGGCGGGTAGGGTTGTCCGCTACGGTGGGCGATCCCAATCGGACGGCAGAGTGGCTTTGCGCGGGGACTGACCGCGGAGTTGACGTACCGCTTTTTAAGGAGGAAAAGATCCGTTGGCGGTTGGGGCTGGAGCATTTCTTTATTCAGAATCCGAATTTCGATCAGACCGTACTCGCCGTTTCGGGGGAGAAATCCGCGAGGGCGTTGATGGATGCGGGATACGAATATCTTTACGAGTGTGTCAGACAGAAGAAATCTTTGGTTTTTTCCAATTCCAGAGAGGAGACCGAATACGTTTGCGCCACCCTTCGGCAGATCGCCGCAAAGCGGAACGATCCCGACGTATTTCTGATTCATCACGGCAATCTCTCCGCCTCGCTGCGGGAGGAAGCCGAGCTGAAGATGAAGAACGACGAGGTCTTTGCGGTGACCTGTGCTACGGTGACCATGGAGCTTGGAATCGATATCGGACGGTTGGAGCGTATCTTGCAAATGGATTCCCCCAACTCGGTTTCGTCCTTTCTGCAACGGCTTGGGCGGTCGGGACGGCGCGGTCAGCCCCCCGAGATGATGATGGTGTTCCGTGAGGAAGAGCCTTTGCCGAACGCGCCTCTACCCCAGTTGATCCCATGGGGCTTGATCCGCGCCATTGCCATCGTTCAGCTGTATATAGAGGAGCGATTCGTCGAGCCGCCGTCAAGAAAGAAAGAGCCGTTGAGTCTCTTGTTCCATCAGACGCTTAGTATGCTGGCATCCTGCGGAGAATTGAGCGCGGCGGCGCTTGCCGAACGAATGCTTTCGCTTTCTCCCTTTTCGGCGGTTTCCAAGGAAACCTATCGCGCGCTGCTTGTGTCGATGCTCAACCACGATTTTCTGGAAATGACCGAGGAAAAGGGCTTGATCGTAGGGCTTGCGGGAGAGCGCTTGCTGAACAGCTTCAAGTTCTACGCGGTGTTCAACGACAGCGAGGATTTTACGGTTCGATGTGAGTCGGAGGAGCTGGGGACGATCACCACGCCGCCTCCCGTAGGCGATCGGTTCGCTTTGGCGGGACGGGTCTGGGAGGTGTTGGAGCTGGATGCCGCGCGACGGTTGGTATTCGTCAAGGGTGTAGAAGGGAAAATGGAGGTCTCATGGCCCGGAGAATACGGAGAGATCCATACGAGGATATTGGAACGGATGCGTCGGGTCTTGCAGGAGGATACCGTATATCCCTATTTAAAGGGGAATGCCGTGAGGCGCTTGGAGATGGCGCGGCGCGTGGCGAAAAACGCGGGCATGAACGAGCGACCTTTCGTATATCTTGGTGGATATACGTGGTGTTTGTTCCCGTGGCTGGGGACAAGATCCTTCCGAACCCTTCGGAAGATGATCGGTGCGGTCAGCGCTGAGTTCGGCATTTCGGGAATGGATTTTGAAGGCTGTAATTATATGACCTTCCGCATGGAGCACGGAAGTGGAGAGGCATTGTTTCGGCGTTTGCTGCAAAGCTACGGCGCGCCCGACGCGACCCCGCTTTCCTTGGTCAGCCCCAAGGAGCTTCCCGTTTTTGAAAAATATGACGAATATATCCCCGCGGAGCTGTTGCGGCATGCCTACGCGGTGGATCGGTTGAACCTTCCCGAGGCGGTAGAACGGATCAAAGAGCTACTTGATATCCTTGAAATGTAACAAATTCGACAAAAAAATATAAAACGCGCTTTTGTTTGTTGTTGAATTTGAGTATTGACATTTTTGAAAAAAGAGTGTAATATATTAGTATTATTTACGATGATAGGGAGCGGCGGGATGCGCGCTTTTCAGAGAGCCGTTGGTTGGTGTGAAACGGCAAGCGTCTCTTTTGCTAAATCACCCTTGAGTACGCTGTCGATGGTGCTCGCACAGGTAGAACAGCGCGTATTTCTGCGTTAAAGAATATTGTATTTTTCGTACATGAGTGGTTCGCAAGAACAAAAAGAGTGGTACCGCGGAGCATTGCCTTCGTCTCTTTCAAAAAAGAGACGAAGGCTTTTTGATTTTTTGATTGTTAAAGAAGGAAGGACACGACTATGCTTACTTTGGATAAGGTTTATCATGCGGCTTTTATGCTGAAAAACGTGGTGAGGGAGACCGATCTGACCCATTCCCCCAAGATCAATCCCGCCTGCAAGAACGTCTATCTGAAAACCGAGAATCTTCAATTGACGGGTTCGTTTAAGGTCAGAGGCGCGGGATATATGATCTCTCAGCTGACCGAGGAGGAAAAGGCGAGAGGCGTGATCGCCTGCTCTGCGGGAAACCACGCGCAGGGTGTGGCGCTGGCTTCCGCCAAATACGGAATCCGTTCCATCATCTGTCTGCCCGAGGGTGCGCCCATCTCCAAGGTGGAGGCAACCAAGAGCTACGGTGCGGAGGTGGTGATGGTCAAGGGCGTATACGACGATGCCTACAAGCACGCCCTGAAGCTCAGAGACGAGATGGGCTACACATTCGTGCATCCCTTCGATGACGACAACGTGATCGCGGGTCAGGGAACCATCGGTCTTGAGCTGTTGAATCAGTGCGCGGATCTGGATGCGGTGGTAGTTCCCGTTGGCGGCGGCGGTCTGATTTCGGGTATCGCGTACGTCATCAAGCATCTGGCGCCCCATATCAAGGTATACGGCGTACAGGCGGCGGGCGCGCCCAGCATGTTCAACTCCATCAAGAATGGAAAGATCGGACGACTTCCCTCTGTTTCCACCATTGCCGACGGTATTGCGGTCAAGGAGCCGGGGGCCAATACCTTCTCTCTGGTTTCCCAATACGTGGACGAGATCGTAACGGTGACGGAGGACGAGATTTCCTCGGCGATCCTGACATTGGTAGAGCAGCACAAAATGATCGCGGAGGGCGCGGGCGCGGTTTCTGTGGCGGCGGTAATGTTTGACAAGCTTCCCTTGGCAGGGAAGAACGTTGCCTGCGTCATTTCGGGCGGTAACATCGACGTGACTATTTTGTCCCGCGTGATGGAGAGAGGTCTGCTAAAATCGGGAAGAACCTGTAATCTTTGCATTGAGCTGATGGATAAGCCAGGACAGCTGCAGGAGGTATCCACCATCATTGCGGCGCTTGGCGGAAACGTGATCTCGGTTCACCACGAGAGAGCCAGCGAGACCACGGATATCAACGGTTGCTTCTTGCGTATGGTTCTGGAAACCAAGAACTACGAACATATTGAACATATTACGGCGGCGTTGGTAGCCGCAGGCTTCCATTTGGTAAACTAATAAAATAAAAGGAGAAAAAACATGGAAAAAGTATACACGAAAAATGCGCCTGAGGCAATCGGACCTTACTCTCAGGCAGTCATTGCGGGCGGACTGGTATTTACCTCGGGGCAGATCGCCATCGATCCCGCGGACGGACAGGTACACGCTACCACCATTGAGGAGCAGACCGAGCAGGTTTGCCGCAATCTTTGTGAGGTGCTGAAGGCGGCGGGAACGAGCATCGAAAAGGCAGTCAAGACTACGTGCTTTTTGGCAGACATGGCGGATTTTGCGGCGTTTAACGCCGTATACGGCTCGTACTTCGTAGGAAAGCCTGCCAGATCCTGCGTAGCGGCGAAGGCGCTTCCCAAAAACGTTTTGGTGGAAGTGGAAGTCATTGCCGAGCTGTAAGGCGCTTTATTATGGTGAAGTGCATGATTTTTGCTCTTGCGGGAGCAAAAAAATGTGCATATTATAGAAAATAAAAAGAAAACATAATAATTTAAAAATTTCTCTTGACAAAAAAATCGTTTCGTGATAAAATATCCACATAATTCATAAGCGATAAAGGGAATCAGTAATAGTGTGGGCGCTTACAGAAAGCCGATGGGTGATGGAAATCGGTAACGCGAGCCTATGAAACTCCTCCCCGAGCTTCCGCTTGAAGACCGACTCGGTTGCGTAGACGCGGACGGAGTGTCTCCGTTATCATGGACAGCTTTACTGATTGGTAGGGCATAAGTGGCTGATTTATTCGGCAATAAGAGTGGTACCGCAGAGGATACAGATGACCTTTGTCTCTTTGTTTTGAGAGATAAAGGTCTTTTTGATTTTTTTGGAGTAAAAAAACAGGAATGAAAAATCTTCGACGTTGTCGAAGAAGGGAGGTAACGATGATTTTAAACGGTTCGGAAATTCTCGTAAACGTTCTTTTGGAGCAGGGCGTGGATACCGTGTTCGGCTATCCGGGCGGCGCTGTGTTGAATATTTACGACGCGCTGTATAAGTATAGCGATAAAATCCACCATTACATGACCGCCCACGAGCAGGGCGCGGCGCACGCCGCGGACGGCTACGCCCGTTCTACGGGTAAAACGGGCGTGGTGATCGCCACCAGCGGTCCGGGCGCTACCAATTTGGTTACGGGTATCGCGACGGCGTATATGGACAGCGTTCCCATGGTAGCCATTACGGGTAACGTATCCACGCCGCTGATCGGTTGCGACAGCTTTCAGGAGGTCTATATCACAGGCATTACCATGCCGATCACCAAGCACAACTTCGTGGTGCGGAAGGTAGACGATCTGGCAGACACCCTGCGAGAGGCGTTCCGTATTGCTTCCAGCGGCAGACCCGGTCCCGTGCTTGTGGACGTGCCCAAGGACGTGACTGCGGACAGGACTACTTATACTCCCGCCCCAAAGGCGGATACTCACGAGCGCACCACCGAGGTGGTGGGCAACGTGGAGGAGATCGCCGAGTTGATCAATCGCGCGGAGCGTCCCTTCGTGTATTTCGGCGGCGGCGTTCGTTTGTCGGGAGCATCCGAGGAATTGAGAAAGCTGTTACTCACGGCAGACATTCCCGCGGCGTATACCTTGATGGCGGCAGGCGCGCTGAGATACGGCGAGAAGCACAATCTCGGTTTGATGGGAATGCACGGTTGTTACTCTGCCAACTGCGCGGCAAACCGCGCCGACGTGATGATCGCCATCGGAACGCGCTTTAGTGACCGCGTGGCGCTCAACACCAATAAGTTCGGGCACAACGCCAAGATCGTACATATCGATATCGATTCGGGCGAGATCAATAAAAACGTCATTGCCGATTACAGCATCGTAGGCGATGTGAAGGCGGTCTTGAACCGTTTGATGCGGTATATCAAGCCGGCGACACACGACGAGTGGTTTGCCAAGATCGAAAAGTGGCGTGAAGAGGACTACCGTCCCGAGGATTCCGAGACCCATCTGCGCCCCCATCAAGTCATTGAGACGGCGTGCGAGATCGCGGGAGAGGATGCGATCTTCGTGACTGACGTGGGTCAGCATCAGATGTGGGCGGCTCAATATCTCCATCACGTGAAGCCCCTGAGCTTCCTGACCAGCGGCGGCTTGGGAACGATGGGCTACGGCTACGGCGCTGCCATTGGCGCGCAGATCGCCAATCCCGACGTTCCCGTGGTTCACTTTACCTCGGACGGCTCACTTCATATGAATATGAACGAGATCTGTACGGCGGTAAGCTACAAGGTGCCCGTGATCACGGTCATTCTGAACAACGCGGTGCTTGGCATGGTTCGTCAATGGCAGGGCGTGTTCTACGGCAGACGGTTTTCTTCCAGTGAGCCTGAGCGCGTGACCGATTACGTAAAGGTCGCCGAGGCGTTTGGCGGTACGGGTTACCGTTGCAAGACACCTGCCGAATTTGAAGCGGCAATGCGCAAGGCACTGGCGGCAAAGGGACCCGTTTGGATCGAATGTGAGATCGATCGGGAGGAAAAGGTGCTTCCCATGATCCCCGCAGGCGGTACGGTTCACGATACCATTTTCAACTAAGGAGGAAAAGAGATGAAAAAGCAATGCATGGTGATCCTCGTTGAAAATAATGCGGGTGTGTTGGCGAGAGTTTCTTCGCTGTTTATGCAACGGGGATTTAATATCGATTCGCTGACCGTTTCTTCTACGGAAAATCCCAAAATTTCCCGTATTACGGTGATGACCACGGGAGATCAGAAAAATTTCAGTCAGATCCTCAAGCAGACGGCAAAGCTGATCGAGACGAAAATGATCTTTTCCGTCGAGCCGTCCTTTAGTCTCATTCGCGAGCTTCTTTTGGTGAAGTTCTCTGCCAAGCGTGACGATGCGGAAGCCCTGAAGGGAATTATCGAGGACTTTGATGCGGGTATTATCGACGTAACGAACGGTTGCTTCGTTGTGGAGCTTTCCGCCTCCAGCCAGAAGATCGACGATTTTCTGGAGGCGACGAAAGGATTTGAGCAGATCGAGATGTGCCGTTCGGGCGCGATCGCGATGGAAAAGGGCATCGTTGCCTATGATATCAACGGTTAACCAATAAAAAATTATATAAATATTGAAGGAGAAAAAACAATGATTACTAAGTACTATGATTCCGATTGTAATTTGGGATTGCTTGACGGAAAGACCGTTGCCGTGATCGGCTTCGGAAGTCAGGGACACGCACACTCCATGAACCTCGCTGAAAGCGGTGTGAACGTGGTAGTTGGTCTGAGAAAGGGAAGCGGACACTGGCAGAAGGCTGCGGATTTCGCGGCAACTCACCCGAACTTCAAGGTGATGGAGGTTGAGGATGCGGCAAAGGCGGCGGATATCGTGATGATGCTGGTTCCCGACGAGCTGGCAGCCGATATCTACAACAAGCAGGTTGCTCCTTACATGAAGGACGGCGACGTTTTGATGTTTGCTCACGGCTTCAACATTCACTTCAACTTTATTCAGCCCGCAAAGAATATCGACGTGATCATGGTCGCTCCCAAGGGACCCGGACACACGGTAAGAAGTCAGTACCAAGAGGGCAAGGGCGTTCCCAGTCTGATCGCCGTTCATCAGGACTACACGGGTAAGGCAAAGGAATACGCGCTGGCATACGCTTCGGGCATCGGCGCGGGCAGAGCAGGTATTTTGGAGACCTCCTTCCGTGAGGAGACCGAGACCGACCTGTTCGGTGAGCAAGCGGTTCTGTGCGGCGGTGTGACCGAGCTGATGAAGGCAGGCTTCGACACGCTGGTTGAGGCAGGCTACGAGCCTGAGATGGCTTACTTTGAGTGTATCCACGAGATGAAGCTGATCGTTGACCTGATCAACAACGGTGGCTTTGCGATGATGAGATATTCGATCTCCAATACCGCGGAGTACGGCGATTACAGAACGGGCAAGAGACTGATCACCGAGGAGACCCGCAAGGAAATGAAGAAGGTGCTTTCCGAGATTCAGGACGGTACTTTCGCTTCCGAGTTTATGCAGGAGTTCTCTGCGGGAAGAAAGGCAAAGTTCCTCGCTACCCGTCGCAAGGAGAGCGAGCATCAGCTGGAAAAGACGGGCGCAGAGCTTCGTCAGATGATGAGCTGGCTCAAGAAGTAATTGCTTTTTATGGAATTGTGGAGCGTTTGCTCCACAATTCCAAATAAAAGAGGAGGGTGCTTTTATGTTGATGGCGGTAAATATCGGAAATTCCAGAATTTCTTTCGGTTTTTTCGGTGAGAGCGCAGAGGATCTGCGCCTGAAATTTCAGATATCTACTGATATCAACAAGACCTCCGACGAATACCTCGTTCTGATTCGGGCGCTTGGGAGTGAGATGCTTGCCGATCAATCGGCGAGTGGAGTGATCCTTTCCTCCGTCGTGCCTCAGTTGACCGAGACGGTTTGCGATGCCTTGCGCGTCTTTTCGGGAAAAGAACCGCTACTTGTGGGTCCCGGTGTGAAAACGGGCTTTCCCATTAAGATCGATTCTCCCTCGGAATTGGGGGGAGATATGGTTGCCAACACAGCCGCGGTGTTGCATATCTTGAAGGAAGAAGGAAGGCGTCAAGTTCCTGCCGTGATTGCGGACGTGGGAACGGTGACGACGGTTTCCGCGGTGAGTCGGTCGGGAGAGTATATCGGGTGCGCGATCTTTGCGGGGGTTCGGACCTCCTTGGATCTGCTTCACGGCGAGACCGCACAGCTTCCGAACGTGATGCTGTCCGCCCCGACGAAGGTGTTGGGAAAAAATTCTCAGGACGCGGTTCGTTCGGGTGTTATTCTTGGAACGGCAATGGCGTTGGACGGATTCGTGGGACGGATCGCCAAGGAAATGAAGATCAAGGCAGAGGAGCTTGCTCTGTTTGTAACGGGAGAATATGCAAACGCCGTAAAGGAAGGGTGCAGATACCGATTTTCGTATGACGGGGATCTGACCTTGAAGGGACTGTATTTCCTTTATCAAAACACTGTGGAATAATATCGGCTTTGCCGTTGTTATAATTTTACGCGCCGTACCGTTTGTCGGACGGCAGCATCGGGTGAAAGTCCCGAAGAAAGGAACGGTTATGTTCACCAATATTTTTTTTGAGACAGCACAGAGGGCTGTACGGATGACCTTGGAGGTGGCGAGATGAAAAGAAATCAAAATCAGAGTATTCTTCGCATGGTTGAGATTTCCATGCTGATCGCGCTTGTGGTCGTGCTTCAGATCGTCAGCGCCATGATCCCTCCCATCGGCGGCATGGTATCCATTACCCTGACCTTGGTTCCCGTTGTGGTCGGAGCCATTCTGTTTGGCAAAAAGGGCGGAGCTGTCCTTGGATTTGCTTTCGGTTTGATCGTGATGATCAACTGTATCACGGCACTCGATCCGGGTGGAAACATTTTGTGGGGAGTCAATCCTTTTTGTACGGCATTGATCTGTCTTGTCAAAGGAATTGCGGCAGGCTTTTTCCCCGCGATCTTTTACGGACTGGTCAGAGGGAAAGAGGCAACGGTAACGAACGGCAGAAAATACGCTGGCGCAATGGTTGCCGCGCTTTCCGCGCCCGTTATCAATACGGGTCTGTTCGTATGCGGTATGCTGTTATTCTTTAAGGATACGCTGTATGCTTGGGCGGGTGGAACAGGTGTAATCACTTACATACTGTTGGGTCTTGCCGGATTGAATTTCCTTGTTGAGTTTTTGATCAATATTATTCTTACGCCCGCAATCGTCAGAATTGTGGACATTGTGAAAAAAAGATAAAATCATTATTTTAGGAGAAAAATTATGTCACTTCGTTCCGATAACGTAACAAAGGGCGCGGAGCGCGCGCCGAACAGAAGCTTGTTTTACGCCATGGGTTACACCAAGGAGGAGCTGGAGCGTCCCCTGATCGGTGTGGTCAGCGCTCATAGCGAGATCGTTCCCGGTCACTTCCATCTGGACAAGATCGCCGATGCTGTGAAGGCGGGTATTCGCATGGCAGGCGGTACGCCGATTCTGATCCCAGCCATCGGTGTGTGCGACGGAATCGCTATGGGTCACATCGGAATGAAATATTCTCTTGCCAGCCGCGAGCTGATCTGCGACAGCGTGGAGACCATGACCATGGCGCATCAGCTGGACGGCTTGGTGCTCATTCCCAACTGCGACAAGATCGTTCCGGGTATGGTGATGGCGGCGGTTCGTATGAACGTGCCCGCGATCGTTTGTAGCGGCGGACCGATGCTGGCGGGAACGTATAATGGGGAAGAGGTCAGTCTTTCTAAAATGTTTGAAGCGGTTGGTGCGTATAAGGCGGGCATGATCAACGACTGTCAGCTTCAGGAGTGTGAAACGGGAGCTTGTCCCGGTTGCGGCAGCTGCGCTGGTATGTATACCGCGAACAGCATGAACTGTCTGTGCGAAGCCATCGGCATTGCGCTTCCCGGCAACGGAACGATCCCTGCCGTGAGCAACAAGAGAACCATTCTCGCAAAGCACGCGGGCATGGCGATCATGGAGCTGGTTCGCAACAACGTATGCGCGAGAGATATCATCAACGAGCGTTCCATCAAAAACGCTTTGGCGTGCGATATGGCGCTGGGCTGTAGCTCAAACAGCGTACTCCATCTGTTGGCGATTGCCAACGAGGCAGGCGTACCGTTGGATCTGAAGCTCTTTAATGAAATGAGCGAGCGCGTACCCAATCTCTGTCACCTTGCTCCTGCGGGTGCAACCCATATGCAGGACTTGGATGCGGCTGGCGGAATCCCCGCGGTTCAGGCAGAGCTGCTAAAGAAGGGCTTGCTTGACGCGGACGTGCTCACGGTTACTGGAAAGAGCGTGGGAGAAAACGTAAAGGGCGCGTATATCAAGGATACGAGATCCATTCGTCCCATTGACGATCCGTACAGCGCGACGGGCGGTATTCAGATCCTTTGGGGGAATATCGCGCAGAACGGATGCGTGGTCAAGCGGAGCGCGGTTGCGCCCGAAATGCTTTGTCACAGCGGTCCTGCGCGGGTATTTAATTCCGAGGAGCAGGCGATCGCCGCTATTTACGCAGGCAAGATCGTGGACGGCGACGTGGTGGTGATCCGTTACGAGGGACCCAAGGGCGGACCCGGTATGAGAGAAATGCTCAATCCCACAAGCGCCCTTGCGGGTATGAAGCTGGATAAAACCGTTGCGCTGATCACCGACGGACGGTTCTCGGGCGCAAGCCGAGGCGCATCCATCGGACACGTAAGCCCCGAGGCGGCGGACGGCGGCAACATTGCCCTGATCGAAGAGGGAGATATCATTGAGATCGATATTCCCGCTGCATCCATCAACGTGAAGGTCAGCGACGAGATCTTGGCAGAGCGCCGCGCGGCGCACGTTGCTCCCGAGCCAAACGTGAAATCGGGTTGGCTTGCCAGATACGCTCGCCTTGTCAGCGGCGCGGATCAGGGCGCGATCATGAAATAAGCAACAGTCGGAAAGGAATACAGAACGGAATTATGGAAAACGCGACCAAATATACAAGACAGTATTTTCCCGCGCCCAACGCGGAAGCGAGATGGGCGAAGAAAAATTATATTAGCGCGCCTCCGATCTGGTGCTCGGTTGACCTCAGAGACGGAAACCAGTCTCTGATCATTCCCATGAGTCTGGAGGAGAAGCTGGATTTCTTTCAGCTGTTGGTGAAGATCGGCTTTAAGGAAATTGAGGTAGGCTTTCCTGCCGCTTCCGAGACCGAATATCAGTTCCTGCGTACGCTGATCGAGGAAAATCTCATTCCCGACGACGTGACGGTTCAGGTGCTGACCCAGTCCAGAGAGCATATCATCAAAAAGACCTTTGAGAGTCTGAAGGGTGTCAAGAATGCCATCGTGCATCTGTATAACTCCACCTCCGTGGCGCAGAGAGAGCAGGTGTTCAAGAAATCCAAGCAGGAGATCATCGATATTGCGGTGAAGGGCGCGAAGCTGTTTAACCGCTACAGCGAGGAAATGGGCGTCAACTACCGTTACGAATATTCTCCCGAGTCCTTTACGGGAACAGAACCCGAGTTTGCGCTGGAAATCTCCAACGCGGTGCTTGACGTGTGGAAGCCCACCCGTGAGCGTCCTGTGATCATCAATCTGCCCGTAACCGTACAGGTTTCCATGCCTCACGTTTATGCCAATCAGGTAGAATATATGAACGACAATCTCAAATACCGCGAGAACGTCATCATTTCGCTCCATCCGCACAACGACCGCGGCTGCGCGGTGGCGGACGCCGAGATGGGGCTGCTTGCGGGCGGTGACCGAATCGAGGGCACGCTCTTCGGAAACGGCGAGAGAACGGGTAACGTGGATATCATTACTATGGCGTTGAATATGTACGCCCAGGGTGTGGACCCCAAGCTGGATCTTTCCGATCTGCCCGCCATCACCGAGCTTTACGAGCGTGTGACGAGAATGCAGGTCTACGACCGCACGCCTTATGCGGGCAAGCTTGTGTTTGCGGCGTTCTCTGGCTCCCATCAGGACGCGATTGCAAAGGGCATGAAGTGGCGTGAGGATCACACCTGCCGCTACTGGACCGTACCCTATTTGCCCATCGATCCCAAGGACGTGGGAAGGGAATACGAGACCGACGTGATTCGGATCAACTCCCAGTCGGGCAAGGGCGGAATCGGCTATCTGTTGGAGCACAACTACGGCTACGTGCTTCCCCCCAAGATGCGGGAGGACGTGGGATACACCGTCAAGAGCTATTCGGATCATTCTCACAAGGAGCTTTCTCCCGCAGAGGTGCTGGATATCTTCAAGAAGGAATACGTCAACATCAACACGCCCATTGCGCTTGAGGATTATCACTTTATCCGCAAGCCCGACGCCATGAAGGCGATCGTGACGATCTCACAGAACGGCGAGACGAGAGACATTTCCGCGGAAGGAAACGGACGCTTGGACGCGGTCAGCAACGCCATCAAGCAGCATCTTGGCATTGAGTATTCCAATCTGACCTATACCGAGCACGCGCTCTCCAAGGAGTCCACCTCCGAGGCGGTTACCTACGTCAGCATTACCTTCAAGGACGGCAAGGTCTCTTGGGGCGCGGGCGTGAACGACGATATTATTACGGCATCCATCTGCGCGCTGATCTCGGCGATCAACCGCAAGCTGTCTGCCGAGTGAACGGAACAATCCATCGATAGAAAGAGGAAATCATTATGGGAATGACAATGACGCAGAAGATTCTGGCGGCGCACGCGGGGCTGGAATCGGTAAAGGCGGGACAGTTGATCATGGCAAATCTGGATATGGTATTGGGAAACGACATTACCTCTCCCGTTGCTATCAACGAGTTCTACAAAAACGGCTTTGACAGCGTGTTTGACAAGGATAAAATTTCTTTGGTCATGGATCACTTCGTGCCCAATAAGGACATCAAGGCGGCGCAGCAGTGCAAGCAATGCCGCACCTTTGCGAAGTGCTTCTCCATTACCAACTATTATGACGTAGGCGATATGGGAATCGAGCACGCGCTTCTGCCCGAAAAGGGCTTGGTAGGCCCCGGTGAGTGTATCATCGGCGCGGATTCTCATACCTGTACCTACGGCGCACTTGGCGCGTTCTCCACGGGTGTGGGAAGCACCGATATGGCGGCGGGTATGGCGACGGGCAAGGCTTGGTTCAAGGTTCCTTCTGCCATTCGCTTCCGTCTTGTGGGCAAGCTCAATCCCATGGTTTCGGGTAAGGACGTGATCCTTCACATCATCGGTATGATCGGTGTGGACGGCGCGCTTTACCGTTCTATGGAGTTCTCGGGCGAGGGCTTGGCATCTCTCTCCATGGACGACCGTCTGTGTATGGCGAATATGGCGATCGAGGCAGGCGCGAAAAACGGCATTTTTGAGGTAGATCAGGTAACGCTTGACTACGTCAAGGATCGGGTCAACCGTCCCTTTACCGTTTACTCCGCCGACGAGGACGCGGAATACGACGAGGAATACGTGATCGATCTTTCGGCAATCGAGCCTACGGTGGCGTGCCCCCATCTGCCCGAAAACACCAAGATGGCAAGAGAGCTTTCCGAGATCGTTCCCGATCAGGTGGTGATCGGCTCTTGTACCAACGGACGGCTGTCCGATATGAAGGCGGCGGCAGAGATCATGCAGGGCAAGCATATTGCCAAGGGCGTGCGCTGTATCGTGATCCCCGCAACCCAGACCATCTACAAGGAGTGCATCAAGCGCGGCTATATCGATACCTTTATCGACGCGGGCTGTGTGGTCTCCACTCCGACCTGCGGACCTTGTCTTGGCGGTTACATGGGAATTCTTGCCGAGGATGAGATCGCGGTGGCGACTACCAACCGAAATTTCGTTGGCAGAATGGGACATATTACGTCGAAGATCTATCTTGCCAGCCCCGAGGTGGCGGCGGCAACGGCGATCGTGGGCAAGATCTGCGATCCGAGAGATTTGAAATAAGGGGGAACAGAACATGAACGTAAACGGACGGATACATAAATACGATGACAACGTGGATACCGACGTGATTATCCCCGCAAGATATCTGAACACGGCAGACCACAAGGAGCTTGCCTCTCATTGCATGGAGGATATCGACGCTGACTTTACGAAGAAGGTCAAGGCGGGAGATATCATGGTAGGCGGCGCAAACTTCGGTTGCGGCTCGTCCCGTGAGCACGCGCCCATTGCCATCAAGCATTCGGGAATCTCCTGCGTGATCGCAAAGACCTTTGCGAGAATCTTTTTCCGCAATGCCATCAACATCGGACTTGCCATTCTGGAGTGTCCCGAGGCAAGCGAGCGTATTGAGAACGGCGACGAGGTCTCGGTGGATTTTGACACGGGTGTGATCACCAATCTGACGAAAAACGAGACCTATCAGGCAGAGCCGTTTCCCGAGTTTATCAAGGATATCATTCGGGCAGACGGACTCATGAATTCCATTGGAAAGCGGTGAGAGCATGAAAAAGAATATTACGGTTTTGAGAGGGGACGGAATCGGTCCCGAGATCGTGGAGCAAGCCATTCTGGTTTTGAACGAGGTGGCAAAAAAATACGGTCATACATTTGTTTATACCGAGGTGGATATCGGTGGCTGTAGCATTGACAAGCACGGCGTGCCGATCACCGAGGAGGGTATGGCAAAATGTAAGGCTTCCGACAGCGTGCTTCTGGGGGCTGTGGGCGGTCCGAAGTGGGACGGTGTCGATCCCTCTATTCGACCCGAAAAGGCGTTGCTTGCCGTGCGCAAGGAGCTTGGACTCTTCGCCAATCTTCGTCCTACCAAGCTGTTTTCACAGTTGGCTGACGCTTCTCCCCTCAAGGATAGCATCGTGGGAGACGGCATCGATCTGATGATCGTTCGCGAGCTGACGGGCGGTATTTATTTCGGGAAGAGAAGAACCGAGGTCGTGGGCGGCGAAAAGGTTGCCACCGACGAGATGACCTATAGCGAGCACGAGGTGGAGCGAATCGGACGGGTGGCGTTTGAGAGCGCCCGCAAGAGAGGCAAGCGGCTCGCGTCTGTGGATAAGGCGAACGTGCTGGATTCCTCTCGCCTTTGGAGAGCTGTGATGCACCGCCTTTCCGAGGAATACACCGACGTGGAATATTCCGATATTCTGGTGGACAACACCGCGATGCAGCTCATTAAGAATCCCTCGCAGTTTGACGTGATCGTCACCGAGAACATGTTTGGCGATATTCTGTCCGACGAGGCAAGCATGTTGACGGGGTCCATCGGTATGATGCCCTCGGCAAGTCTTTCCTCTACGACGCTGGGTATGTATGAGCCGATTCACGGTTCTGCGCCCGATATCGCGGGAATGGATTTGGCGAACCCTATCGGAACGATCCTGTCCGCGGCAATGATGCTCCGTTATTCCTTTGACATGACGGAGGAAGCGGACGCCATTGAGGCGGCGGTGAACCGAACCTTGGACGATGGATACCGCACGGCAGACATCTGGAAGGAAGGCTTCAAGAAGGTTGGTTGTAAGGAGATGGGCGCGGCTGTGGCTGCCCGTCTGTAAGGAAGGAGAAAAAGATGCTTCAAATCAAGTACGAATTGGTGACCGAGAGAAAGGCAAAACCCGATTGGGATCATCTCGGCTTTGGAAAATATTTTACCGATCATATGTTTATCATGGACTATCACGAGGGTCAGGGCTGGCACGACGCGCGGATCGTTCCGTATCAGAACCTTTCTCTTGATCCTGCCTGCATGGTATTCCATTACGCGCAGGAGATGTTTGAGGGTCTGAAGGCGTATCGCAAGCCCGACGGATCGGTTCAGCTGTTCCGCCCCGACAAGAACATTGAGCGTATGAACAACACCAATACCCGTTTGTGTATTCCTCATCTGAATCCCGATGACGTACTGGATGCCCTCAAGGCTCTGGTTTCGGTGGAGAAGGAATGGGTACCTGTGAAGGAGGGAACGTCGCTGTACATTCGTCCCTTTATCATCGCTACCGACGTTCAACTCGGCGTACATCCCTCTAAGAGCTATAAGTTTATGATCATTCTCAGCCCCGTTGGCTCTTACTATCCCGAGGGAATCAAGCCTGTGAAGATCTTCGTGGAAAGAGAATACGTCAGAGCAGTAAAGGGCGGCACGGGCTTTGCCAAGGTGGGCGGAAACTACGCCTGCTCCCTGATCGGTCAGCAGAAGGCGGAGCAGATGGGATATTCTCAGGTGCTTTGGCTGGACGGAATCGAGCATAAATACATTGATGAGGTCGGCGCGATGAACGTGTTCTTCGTCATCGACGGTAAGGTGGTCACGCCCGCGCTGGAGGAAGGAAATATTCTGCCCGGTGTGACCCGCGCTTCCTGTATTCAGCTGCTGCGGAGCTTTGGCTATACCGTAGAGGAGAGGAAGCTTGCGCTCGCCGAGGTGATCGACGCTTACAAGAACGGAACGCTGAACGAGGCGTTCGGTACGGGTACGGCGGCTGTGGTTTCCCCCATGGGCTTGCTGGATACCGAGGATATGAAGATGGAGATCAACGGCGGTGAGATCGGAGAGGTCGCGCAGAAGCTTTACGATACCCTGACGGGCATTCAGTGGGGAAGAGTAGAGGATACCTTCGGTTGGACGGTTTCCGTAGACTGATTTCAAAATCTTTCGTATGGTCGCAGACAATCTGTCTGCGACCATACGCGCGAATTCATAGCTGTGCATATATGCAGAGCAAGGTTGTATAAAAATGCAAGATTTATTGCATAAAATCGTGAATAATATTCAAAGTTGTGCAGAATGTCTGGAAAAATGGCTGAAATGCTTGGAATTATTGTTACGACGGGCTATTGACAACGACGGGATTTAGGTGTATAATATACACAAATCAATGAATATTATTCAATCAATCCGCAAGGAGAGATTGAGAAAGAATTTTACGTGCCTTGGGCAGGAGGAAAGAAAAATGGAAAAGAAAGATATCAAAAAGGTTGTACTGGCATACTCGGGTGGTTTGGATACCTCTATCATCATTCCGTGGTTGAAGGAAAACTATAACAATTGTGAGGTCATTGCCGTCAGCGGAAACGTAGGACAGAGTGACGAGCTGGAAGGCTTGGAGGAAAAAGCCATCAAAACGGGTGCGTCCAAGATCTATATTGAGGATCTGACCGACGAGTTCGTAGACGATTACGTGATTCCCACCATGATGGCGGGCGCGAAGTACGAGGAGTATCTGCTGGGTACTTCCTTTGCCCGTCCCGTGATCGCGAAGCGTATCGTTGAGATCGCCAAGGCGGAGGGCGCGGACGCGATCTGCCACGGCTGTACGGGTAAGGGAAACGATCAGGTTCGTTTCGAGCTGACCATCAAGGCGTTTGCTCCCGATATGCCCATTATCGCTCCTTGGCGTGAGTGGAGCATCAAGTCCCGCGAGGAGGAGATCGAGTACGCGGAGGCGCACAACGTTCCTCTGAAGATCAACCGCGAGACCAACTATTCCAAGGACAAGAATCTGTGGCACTTGAGCCACGAGGGCTTGGATCTGGAGGATGCGGGCAACGAACCCTTGTACGAGAAGAAGGGATTCTTGGAGATGGGGGTTTCTCCCATCGACGCTCCCGACGCTCCTACCTACATTACGCTGGACTTTGAGCAGGGTCGTCCCGTTGCCTTCAACGGTGAGAAAATGAGCGCAAAGGACATCATTCTCAACCTGAACAAGGTGGGCGGAGAGAACGGCATCGGACTGCTCGACATCGTGGAGAACCGTCTGGTCGGCATGAAGTGCCGCGGTGTTTACGAGACTCCCGGCGGAGAGATCCTCTACGCGGCGCACAGCTATCTGGAGACTCTTTGCCTTGACAAGTACGTGATGCACAAGAAGGCGGAGCTTGCCGTGACATTTGCGGATCTGGTATACAACGGTCAGTGGTTTACGCCCTTGCGCGAAGCGCTTTCCGCTTTCGTTGACAAGACGCAGGAGAACGTAACGGGGAAGGTCAAGCTGAAGCTGTATAAGGGTAACATCATCAAGGCGGGCGCATGGAGTGATTACTCCCTGTACTCCGAGGAGATCGCAACCTTTGGTGAGGATCACGTCTACAATCAGGCAGACGCGACGGGCTTTATCAACCTGTTCGGATTGCCCATCAAGGTGCAGGCGCAGGTCAACGAGAAAAACGCGAAGAACTAATTGGATAGAAATGGTTTTGCCTGCCGCCGAAAGACGACAGGCAAAACCTGCATAAAAAAGAGATCGAAAACGGGTAAATACGGTATGGAAAAAATGTGGGCAGGCAGGTTTGCCAAGGCGCTTGACAGCAAGGCGGACGATTTCAATTCCTCGATTCGCTTTGACTGCAAGATGTATAAACAGGATATTAAGGGTTCGATCGCGCACGCCGAGATGCTGGCTGCGCAGGGGATTCTCGATGAGGCGGATTGCGAGCAGATCGTAGGCGGTCTTTGCGGCATCCTTGAGGATCTGGAGACGGGCGCGCTCGACTTTGACATGAGCTGTGAGGACATTCATATGTTCGTGGAGGCGGAGCTGACCAGACGGATCGGTGATGCGGGAAAGCGGTTGCACACGGCGAGAAGCCGCAATGATCAGGTTGCGGTGGACGTGAGAATGTATCTACGGGATGAGGCAGAGGAGATCACGGCGCTTTTGAAGCAGCTGATCGCCGACATCGTGGACAAGGCAGAGGAAAATCGGGCGGTGATCGTCCCGGGGTATACCCATCTGCAACGGGCGCAGCCCATTACCTTCGGGCACCATCTGATGGCGTACGCCATGATGCTTCTGCGGGACGTGGGACGGTTGCGTGACGCCGCCGCGAGAATGAATTTCTCTCCTCTCGGCTCTTGCGCCTTGGCGGGAACGACCTATCCCACAAACCGTCGGCTTGCGGCAGCGAGGCTTGGCTTTGACGGCATTACGAGAAATAGCATTGACGGCGTGTCCGATCGGGATTTCTGCATTGAGTTTCTCAGCGCGTTTTCCTTGATTATGATGCACCTTTCCCGTCTGTCCGAGGAGATCATTCTGTGGTCGAGCTGGGAATTTCGTTTTGTGGAGCTGGACGACTCCTTTACCACTGGCTCGTCGATCATGCCTCAGAAGAAAAATTCGGATATGGCGGAGCTGGTTCGGGGTAAAACGGGCAGAGTATACGGCGATCTCGTGACGCTTCTGACCCTGATGAAGGGCTTGCCCCTGGCATACAACAAGGATATGCAGGAGGACAAGGAAGCGCTCTTTGACGCCATTGAGACGGTGAAGATGTGTCTGGATATCTTTGCGCCCATGATCCGCACCATGCGGGTGAAGGCGGACAATATGTATCGCGCGGCGCAGGAGGGCTTTATCAACGCTACCGATCTTGCGGATTACCTGACGAGAAAGGGAATGCCCTTCCGAAGCGCGTACAAGATCACGGGACAGATCGTAGCCGAATGTATTGAGAAGAACTGTGTATTGGACGATCTTCCCATCGAGGAATACCGCAAATACACCGAGCTATTTGAGAGGGATCTGTACGGCGAGATTTCCCTCGAAACCTGCGTGGGCAAGCGGATCTCGGAGGGCGGTACGTCCGTCGAATCGGTAGAAGCGCAGATCGATTTTGTAAGAAAGGAATTGATGGCATGAAAAAGGTATTTATTGACGGCAGCGCGGGAACGACGGGCTTGCGGATCTACGAACGTCTTGCCAACCGTTCCGACGTGGAGCTGATGCTTCTTCCCGAGGAAGAAAGGAAGAATCCCGAGGCGAGAAGGAAAGCCTTGAATTCCTGTGATATCGCCTTTCTTTGTCTGCCCGACCCCGCGGCGATGGAGGCGGTAAGCATGATCGAAAATCCCGAAGTGACGGTGATCGACGCATCTACCGCGCATCGAACCAATGCGGGCTGGTGCTACGGCTTCCCCGAATTATCCGATACGATTGCGGCGGCTTTGCCCAAGGCGAAGCGGATCGCCGTTCCCGGCTGTCACGCCAGCGGATTTATCTCCTTGGTGTATCCCTTGATCGAGGCGGGTATTCTTTCTCCCGAGACGAAGCTGACCTGCCATTCCATTACGGGATATAGCGGCGGCGGTAAGAAAATGATTGCCGAGTATGAGGATGACGAGTTGGACTTTTTGCTGCAAGCTCCCAGACAGTACGGCTTGACCCAGCAGCATAAGCATCTGAAGGAAATGAAGGCGATCACGGGACTTGAGCATGAGCCGATCTTCTGCCCCATCGTTTCCAATTTCTATAGCGGTATGACGGTGACGGTTCCTCTGTTTGCCTCCGATCTCCAAAAGGGCGGCATCGAGGAGATCCGAGAGGTCTATCGCAAGAAATATACGGGCAAGATCGTTTCCTACGTAGAGAACGGTGACGAGGGCGGCTTCCTTTCCGCCCACGCCGTGGCAGAGAAGGATTCGATGAAGATCACCGTTGCGGGCAACGAGGACAGAATTTTGCTGGTTGCCATGTACGACAATCTTGGCAAGGGCGCGTCGGGCGCGGCTGTCGAATGCATGAATACGGTTTTGGGGGTATCGCCCGAAACGGGACTGGAATTATAAAGGACGAGAGGAAAAAAGAATGAAACAAATCACGGGCGGCGTTTGCGCCGCAAAGGGATTTTCGGCGAACGGACTGCATTGCGGCATTCGCAAGAACAAAACCAAGCGCGATCTTGCGCTGATCTATAGTGAAGTGCCCGCCTCTGCGACGGCGGTGTATACGCAGAATCTGGTTAAGGGCGCGCCCTTGACGGTGACCAAGGCGCATCTTGCCGACGGTCGCGCGCAGGCGATGATCTGTAACAGCGGAAACGCCAACACCTGCAATGCCAACGGCATTGAGATCGCGGAGCAGATGAGCGAGCTTTTGGCGAAGGAGCTGAAGATTTCGCCCAAGGACGTGATCGTCGCGTCCACGGGTGTGATCGGTCAGCCTTTGAATATTACCCCCATTGCCGAGGGAATTCCGCCCTTGGTTGCGGGACTTGGCGATCACAGCGACTACGCCTGCGAGGGAATCATGACCACCGATACGAAACCCAAGGAAATTGCTTTTTCCTTTGAGATCGACGGTGTGACCTGTCGTATCGGCGGCATTGCCAAGGGAAGCGGTATGATCCATCCCAACATGGCGACGATGCTGGTATTCGTGACCACCGACTGCGCCATTTCCTCTGCGATGCTGGAAAAGGCGCTGAAGGAGGACGTAAAGACCTCGTTTAACATGGTCAGCGTGGACGGAGACACCTCCACCAATGACATGGTTTCGATCATGGCGAACGGCAAGGCAGGCAATGCGGTGATCGAGAGCGAGGGAGAGGCCTTTGATGCCTTCTGCGAGGCGCTCCACGGCGTGACGGCGTATTTGTGCCGTATGATCGCGGGGGACGGTGAGGGCGCGACCAAGCTTCTTGAATGTGTAGTGACGGGCGGCGTGGACGAGCAAAACGCGAGAATCGTTGCAAAGTCGGTCATTTGCTCCTCTTTGTTCAAGGCAGCAATGTTCGGCGCGGATGCCAACTGGGGACGGGTGCTTTGCGCCATCGGTTACAGCGGCGCGGACGTAGATATCCACGCGGTAGACGTGGCGTTCCGTTCCGCCAAGGGCGAGATCGCCGTTTGCAAGAATGGTGCAGGCGTTCCGTTCTCCGAGGAGGTGGCGAAGGAAATTCTTTTGGAGAGTGAAATTCAGATCCTCATTGAGCTGAATAGCGGCAACGGAACGGCAACCGCTTGGGGTTGTGATCTGACCTATGATTACGTCAAGATCAACGGCGATTACAGAACGTGATAGGAGGGCTTATGGAAATCAATAACGCACAACGCGCCCAAATTCTCGTTGAGGCGCTACCCTATATTCAAAAATATTACGATAAGATCATTGTGGTGAAGTACGGCGGAAACGCCATGATCAACGACGATCTGAAGGAAGCCGTGATGGGAGATATCGTTTTGCTTTCTCTCATCGGAATCAAGGTGGTTCTGGTACACGGCGGCGGTCCCGAGATCACGGAGATGCTGGGAAAGATCAACAAAAAGAGCGAATTCGTCAACGGTCTGCGCGTGACCGATCAGGAATCCATGGATATCGTGCAGATGGTGCTTGCGGGCAAGATCAACAAGAACCTTGTGAATCTGCTCCAGAACAAGGGCGGAAAGGCGATCGGTCTTTGCGGTGTGGACGGACATATGATCAAGGCGGAGCAGATGGACGAGCGTCTGGGCTACGTGGGAGAGATCACGGACGTCAACGTACAGCCCATTCTGGACGTGCTGGAAAAGGGCTATATTCCCGTGGTTTCCACGGTGGGATACGATAAAGACGGCAACACCTACAACATCAACGCGGATACGGCGGCGGCTCGGATCGCAGGCGCGCTTCAGTGCGAAAGTCTGATCTCCATGACCGACATCGACGGTATTTTGCGGGATAAGAACGATCCCTCTACCTTGATCTCCAAGATCCACGTCAGCGACGCGCCTCAGCTCATTCGCGAGGGTGTGATCGGCGGCGGTATGATCCCCAAGATCAACTGCTGTATCGAGGCGATCCGTCAGGGTGTTCGGAAGGTATTCGTCATCGACGGACGAATTCCTCACGCGATCTTGATCGAGACGCTGACCGACGAAGGAATCGGAACAATGTTTGTATCGGGGAATCATTATGGACGTAAAAAAGCTTGACGGGCAGTACGTTGCCCCGACCTACGCGCGCTTTCCCCTTTGCCTTGTGGCAGGGAAGGGCTCGAAGGTCGTAGATGAAAACGGAAAAGAATATATCGATCTGGGAACGGGAATCGCGGTCAACGGCTTCGGTGTGGCGGATGAGGAATGGATCGCCGCCGTGACCGAGCAGCTGAGCAAGATCCAGCACACCTCGAATCTCTATTACAGCGAGCCTTGCGCCCGTCTTGCCGAGCAGCTTTGTCTGCGGACGGGGATGAAGCGAGTGTTTTTCTCCAATTCGGGCGCGGAGGCGAATGAATGCGCCATTAAGGTGGCGAGAAAATACGGAGAATCTAAGAAGGGGGCGGAGTATACCACCATCATTACCCTTCGGGACAGCTTCCACGGAAGGACGATTACCACGCTGGCGGCAACGGGTCAGGAGGTGTTTCACAAGGACTTCCTTCCTTTGACCGAGGGCTTCGTATACGCCGAGGCAAACAATGCGCAGGAGGTCAGACGCCTGGCGGAGAAATATCCTTGTTGCGCCGTGATGTTTGAGGTGGTGCAGGGAGAGGGCGGCGTTCGTCCTTTGACGAAAGAGTTCCTCAAAGATGTGGAAGCCATCGCCAAGGAAAAGGATCTGTTGCTCATCGCCGACGAGGTGCAAACGGGCAACGGACGGACGGGTAAGCTGTACGGCTATATGAATTTTGATATTCTTCCCGACGTCGTCAGCACCGCAAAGGGGCTTGGAGGAGGCTTGCCCATCGGCGCGACCCTGCTCGGTGAAAAGGTTGCCGATATTCTCGGCGCGGGTATGCACGGCTCGACCTTTGGCGGTAATCCCGTCTGCTCGGCGGGGGCGTTGAATATTCTGTCCCGCATTGACGACGCGCTTCTTGCGGGTGTGACGGAAAGAAGCCGATATGTTTTTGACGAGCTGACCGATGCCAAGGGAATCCGTAGTGTAACGGGACTTGGACTGATGATCGGCATTGAATGTGAAAGACCCGCTTCCGAGGTCATCGACGAGTGCCGTGAGAAAGGCGTGCTGGTGATCAAGGCAAAGCACAAGGTCAGACTGTTGCCTGCGCTGAACATTGATATGGAAGAATTGAAGCAAGCGATTGCGATTTTGAAGGAGGTATGCGCGAAATGAAGCATTTACTGAAGCTGATGGACTGGTCCGAAAAGGAGATCACCGACGTGCTGAATCTGGCGGATCAGCTGAAATATGAAAAGAAAAACGGAATCAAGCACCACATTCTGAAGGGGAAAACGCTGGGTATGATCTTTGAGAAATCCTCCACCAGAACCCGTGTGTCCTTTGAAGTCGGTATGTACGATCTGGGCGGCTCTGCGTTGTTTCTCAGCTCCCGCGATCTGCAGATCGGACGGGGCGAGCCTGTGGAGGATACCGCAAGAGTGCTGTCTCGCTATCTGGACGGCATTATGATCCGTACCTTTGCGCAGGAAGAGGTGGAGAAGCTGGCAGAGTGCGGCTCGATTCCGATCATCAACGGACTGACCGACTACTGTCACCCCTGTCAGGTTCTTGCCGACCTGATGACCATTCGGGAGCATAAGGGTGTGATCAAGGGCAACAAGCTGTGCTATATCGGCGACGGCAATAACATGACCAATTCCTTAATCGTCGGCGGTATCAAGATGGGTATGACGGTATCCGCTGCTTGTCCCAAGGGCTACGAGCCAGATGCCGAGATCATGAAGTGGGCGTCGGAAACGGGTCGCTTTACCTGCACCGACGACGTGCTGGAGGCGGCAAAGGACGCGGACGTGCTTTGTACCGACGTATGGGCATCCATGGGTCAGGAAGCAGAGGCAGAGGCGCGGAAGCAGATCTTCCGCGGCTATCAGATCAACGCTGACGTAATGGCGGTTGCCAAGAGTGATGCCATGGTGTTGCATTGTCTGCCCGCGCACCGTGAGGAGGAGATTACCGCGGAGGTCTTTGAAGCCCACGCCGACGAGATCTTTGACGAGGCAGAGAACAGACTCCATGCGCAAAAGGCGGTTCTCGTCAAGTGTCTGTCGTAAACCGCAATCAATTTGTCTATAATTAATATTTCAGAACGACAAATATTGTTTAAAATGCCGTATTTTTTGAAAATACGGCATTTTGTCTTGACAAGAAATGCGTTTTTGAGTATAATTTTCGTTAGAAACCTATGATTAAGAGGAGTAGCTGATCGGATCGATCACAGAGAGCCGCCGAGGGTGGAAATGCGGCATCGTAACTTCAGTGAATGGACTTATGAGGGCGGTCGAACGAGCGTTTTTGCTTTAGTAGTACCCGACGGAAGCCGAAGCCGTTACCCTTCGGAGTTGCTCTTTTGGGCGACGCAAAGAGGATGCGAGCGCATCAATCACGGGTGGTACCGCAGGATTTCCTGTCCCTGAGCTTGGGGGCAGTTTTTTGTTTTTGGGGAGAAAATAAAATGTTGATCTTGAAGAAGCGATGGCGAGGCTGTTCTTGACTGTCGGAATAAAACCAATGAAAAAATAAAAGAAACAAAGATTTTTGGAGGATAACAATGAAACTGAACGGTGTTGATTTTGATACGTATTTTAACAATTACCCCGATAAGAACGGATACTTCGGGAAATACGGCGGCGTGTATATTGACGACAAGCTGAAGGCGGCAATGGCGGAAATTACCGAGGCGTATTACTCCATTTGCCAGTCCAGAAAATTCATTGCGGAGCTTCGCAGAATCCGCAAGGAATTTCAGGGCAGACCCACGCCCGTGACTCATCTGGAGCGCTTGTCCGACTCTCTTGGCGGAAAGGTACAGCTCTACGCCAAGCGAGAGGATCTGAACCATTCGGGCGCGCACAAGCTGAACCATTGCATGGGTGAGGCGCTTCTTGCCAAGTACATGGGCAAGAAAAAGGTAATTGCCGAGACGGGCGCGGGACAGCACGGTGTTGCTCTTGCCACGGCGGCGGCGTATTTTGGTCTGGAATGTGATATCTACATGGGTACGGTGGATATCAAAAAGCAAGCGCCCAACGTGGCGAGAATGAAGATCCTCGGCGCGAACGTGGTGGAGGTTACTCACGGTTTGCAGACCTTGAAGGAAGCGGTTGACGCGGCGTTTGAGGCGTATAGTAAGGAATACAAGGATTCGATCTACTGCATCGGATCGGTACTGGGGCCCCATCCGTTCCCCATGATGGTTCGCGACTTCCAGAGTGTAGTCGGTATTGAGGCGAGAGAGCAGTTTATCGATATGACGGGACATCTGCCCAGCGCTATCGTGGCGTGCGTGGGCGGCGGCTCCAACGCGGCAGGACTGTTTGCGGGCTTTTTGAACGATCCCGTGGATATTTACGGAATCGAGCCTTTGGGAAGAGGACCGAAGCTGGGCGATCACGCTGCCAGCTTAAAATACGGTACGGAGGGCATCATGCACGGCTTCAACAGCATTATGCTGAAGGACGAGAACGGCGAGCCTGCTCCCGTGTATTCGGTTGCCAGCGGTTTGGACTATCCTTCCTCGGGACCCGAGCACGCCTTCCTGCAGGAGATCGGCAGAGTGAAGTACGACGTGATCGATGACGAGGAGACCATTGATGCCTTCTACAAGCTTTCCCGTTTGGAGGGAATCATTCCCGCCATCGAAAGCTCTCACGCGGTGGCGTTCGGCATGAAGCTTGCCAAGACCATGGATCACGGCTCGGTTCTGATCAATCTGTCGGGCAGAGGCGATAAGGACATGGACTACGTCATCGAAAAATACGGAATTCGGTAAAACGAAACGAAACGAAACGCTTATGATCGGAATCGGTCATAAGCGTTTTGAAAATTTTACAAGAGTTTCGCGGAAAATCGGCAAAAGACTTGCAATCGGTCAAGAAAAGGTGTATAATATAATCGTGTGAATATCGGGAGAGATCCCGCTTGAAGAAAGGAAAAATAAAATGGCAGAAGAATGTACTCACAATTGTTCTACGTGCAGCAGCAATTGCTCGTCAAAGGAAAAAAACAGCTTGATGGAACAGCCTCATGAGCTTAGCAGCGTGAAGCATATTATCGCCGTGGTCAGCGGAAAGGGCGGCGTGGGCAAATCTCTCGTGACCTCGATGCTGGCGGTGAATATGCAGAGACTTGGTTATAAGACCGCGATTCTGGACGCGGATATTACGGGACCGTCTATTCCCAAGGCGTTTGGCTTGAAGAAGCCGATTGAAGGAGACGACAAGGGTATGATCCCCCCCTCTACCACCTCGGGCATCGATATTATGTCGGTGAATCTGATGCTGGAGGACGAATCCCGTCCCGTGATCTGGAGAGGACCCGTTATCGCGGGGGCAGTGAAGCAGTTCTGGACCGATACCATCTGGCACGATATTGACTATATGTTTATCGACTGCCCTCCCGGAACGGGTGACGTGCCTCTGACGATCTTCCAATCCATTCCGATCGATGGCGTGGTGATCGTCAGCAGTCCTCAGGAGTTGGTTTCCATGATCGTTTCCAAGGCGGCAAATATGGCGCAGATGATGAACATTCCCGTTTACGGACTCGTAGAAAACATGAGCTACGTGAAGTGTCCCGATTGCGGCAAGGAGATCAAGGTGTTCGGTGAGAGCCATATCGACGAGATCGCAGAGAAGTTCGGTTACGATTTGCTGGCGCAGATCCCCATGGATCCCAAGCTGACGGCTTTGGTGGACAAGGGCTGGATCGAAATGATGGACAACAACTATCTGGAGTCCGCGGCTGAGGTTTTGGTCAGAAGAACCAAGGGTCAAGATGCGGCAAAGTAAAAGCAGAAAATTGCTTTTGATCATCGCCATCTGCGTGCTTGCAGGCGTGCTTGGCGTGATCTTCGTTCTCAATGGGATCGTCCTTCGTCGGGGCGATTCCATTGAGACGGATTTTAGCGAAAAAGGGAAGTACGATTGCATTTTAGTGCTTGGCGCGGGGCTTCGCGCCGACGGATCTCCCTCGGATATGCTTCGGGATCGTCTGCGCGGCGCGGTTGAGCTGTATCGGCAAGGTGTCTCGGAGCGTATTTTATTGAGTGGAGACCGTTCGGGGGAGTCCTACGACGAGGTGGGGGCAATGGAAGCCTACTGTCTGTCACAGGGGATTCCGCAAGACGCCTTGATTCGGGACGACCGAGGCTATTCTACCTATGAGAGCGTAAAAAACGCAAAAGAGGAAGGATGCTATGGGCGGATCGTTATCGTGACGCAGGAATATCATCTGTATCGGGCGCTGTATCTGGCAGATCACATGGGAATGGAAGCCGACGGCTTTGCCGCGGATTATCACACTTATCGCGGTCAATGGGCGCGGGATGCGCGGGAGATCGTAGCAAGAGTAAAGGACTTTTTTATGGCGGCGTTTTCCGCGTAGAGCTGCCCGAAAAGGAGAATCAATGAGTATCAAAATCGGAACAGCTGATCTTCGGCACGGATTGTTTTTAGCGCCCATGGCAGGGGTGAGTGACCGCACCTTCCGTCTGCTTTGCAGGGAATGGGGGGCGGAATATCTGGTCAGCGAGATGGTATCGGCAAAGGCGCTTTGCTATGAGCAAAAGGGAAAACGCAAGGAATCCGCAACCTTGGGGACTGCCCCCTTGGCGGCAATTACCGAAGGGGAAGCGCCCATGGCGGTGCAGATCTTCGGTAGAGAGCCTTCCTTTATGGCAGAGGCGGCGCGGCTTCTTCAAAGCGGGGAATATCGTGGCTGTACCTCTGCTGTGCCCCCTGTTGCCATTGACATCAACATGGGTTGTCCCGTCCGAAAGGTGACGGGAAACGGCGAAGGCAGCGCTTTGATGAAAAATCCGAAGCTGATCGGGCAGATCGTTTCCGAGGTAGTGAGGGCGACGAGCCTTCCCGTTACGGTGAAGATCCGCGCGGGCTGGGACGCTTCGTCCGTCAATGCCCCCGAGGTAGCGAAGATCGCGGAGCAGGCGGGGGCAAGTCTTGTCTGTGTGCACGCGAGAACGAGAGAACAGTTGTATGCGCCCGGGATCGATCTCGGCGTGATCGAGGCGGTAAAGCGGGCGGTTGGGATTCCCGTGATCGGTAACGGAGACGTGAACTCGGCGGAATCCGCGATCCGCATGATGAGGGAAACGGGCTGTGACGGTGTGATGATCGGACGGGGCGCGATGGGAAATCCGTGGATCTTCCGTCAGATCGCAGCGGCGTTGGAAGGAAACTCTTACGAAGCGCCAGCCTTACCCGAACGAATGGAAACCGCCAAAAGACATCTGGACGGTATGATTGCTCATAAAGGAGCGCGCGTGGGCTTGGCAGAGGCGAAAAAGCACATGGCGTGGTACGTCGCAGGCGTACACGGCGCGGCGGCGGCTCGCTCTGCTATTATGAACGCCCAATCGGCAGAGGAAATTCGGACGATTTTGTCGGACTTGGCGCAAAGAAACGAAGGATAGCGCGCGGAGGAGAAGCATATGACGAAGCAGTCGAAAAACAGAATAGCCGTCGTATCAAGCCGAGACGCCTTTCGGAATTTTTTTGCGTGGGAAGCCGAGGCGTGCGATTGTCCCGTGGAGGTCTTTTCATCTCTGCCGCAGGATCTGACGGCATTTGACTGGATCGTCGCGGATCGTGAGGCGGCGGACTCGCTTTTCGAGCAGAAGGATCGCAGAGTGGTGATCGTTTGCGATTCGGAGGAGGAGGCTCTCGCCTTGTCGCCAAAGCCTTGTTGGCTTTGGCCCGTATCGGTGCGGAAGGTGCGTCGGCTGTATGAGAGTGGCGTGACGGAAGAATGCCCCAAAGCCGAGACGGTATTGTATCGACAGGAGCAAATCCCGACGATTCGATTGCTTTCCGAGAAAGACCGTTTGCTGATCTATCGCAATCGCAAGATTCGATTGACCCCAAAGGAATGGGCGTTGTTGCTCTGTCTTGGAAAAGGGGCGGGGGCGATTGTTCCCCGTGAACGTCTCAATGAGGAGCTTAGCAACGGCGAGGGAAATCTCACGGAGGTGTATATTTGCCATCTTCGTCGGAAGCTGGAAGAACCCTTCGGTATCCGTTTGATCAAAGCCGAGCGCGGCAAGGGATACCGCCTTGACGCGAGGGTGATTGCAAAGGAAATCGAAAAATAATTGCTCATATTGCAAAGAATCCCCTGACAGGGTGTTTGTCAGGGGATTTATGCTTTTTACAGCTTTCGCAGTATGTATTCAATCAATAATGTACCGCCGAGCAGGAGTGTGAGGCTCATGAGGGGATATTCCAAAAGTGGCGCGAAGGTATGGGCGAGGACGTCGGCAGACACAGTGGGAGACTCGATCGATATCCACAGATACAGAAAGCAGAGCTGGCAGAGGATCGCGAACAGTCCAAAGACGAGACAAAGGCGGGAAGGGATACTGACGGAATATTGGCTTTTTTGTTGTCGTTTTTTCATGCGTATCTCCTCCTGATTTTCTTTTTGTCTTTATTTTATCGCATTTGTGCCGTGCCGTCAATAGTGGATCGACGGAAGGAAAAGAAATATTGGCATACAAAGGAAAGATTTCCCTGAAAACACTTTACTTATCGATGGTTTTATGTTATAATATAAGAGATCAATGGATACAAAATAAGGCTACGTTTATCGGAGGAAAAGATATGAAATGTCCCGCATGCGGTTTTGGAGATAGTAAGGTGATCGATTCCCGTCCCGTGGAGGAAGGGAACAGCATTCGCCGCCGCAGAGAGTGCTTGGCTTGCCAAAAGCGGTTTACCACCTTTGAGGTGCTGGAGACCGTTCAGATCATCGTTCTGAAAAAAGACGGCTCGAAGGAGCTGTTTGACCGCACGAAGCTGCTTTCGGGTTTGTTGAAGGCTTGTCAGAAGCGCCCCGTCAATGCGGAGGAGATCGTCAGCGAGATCGAGAATGAATTGCAAAACTCCTTGACCAACGAGGTCACCACCACCCAGATCGGTGAGATGGTGATGGATCACCTGAAGGCAAGAGACGAGGTGGCGTACGTTCGCTTCGCCTCGGTTTACCGTGAGTTCAAGGATATCGAAACCTTCCTTGCGGAGCTGAAGCAATTGAAAGGCGACTAAAAATAGCCGTGCAAAAGGCGGCTTCTCGTAAGGATGGTTGCAAATTTCGGCAGAAGGACTTTTCTTTCTGCCGATTTTGTGTTATAATGATATGGGTGATGAAAATGGATAAAGAAAATGATTTGCCGAAAAGAAAATCAACAAGATTAAAGAATTATGATTACAGCTCAGCGGGCGCATACTTTGTTACGATATGCATACGGGACAGAATGCATATTTTATCCGAAATAGTTAAAGCAGATCTCACGGCTACTGGCAAAACAACCTATCCCGCGGTAGGGGAGGGGCTTGCTCCTCCCGAAATTACGGTTAAATTAAAACCCTGCGGTGAGATCGTAAAAGAACAATTACGGTTGATTGAAACCCGTTTTCCAAGTGTTACGATTGAGGAATATGTCATTATGCCTGACCATATTCATGTAATTATATTCTTGCACGAAAAGGCGGGAGGAGCAAGCCCCTCCCCTACCTTGGATGATGTAATCTGCGCGTTTAAATCGTTGACGTCGCGTAGTTGTAAGCAACAATATGGGGTAGAGAAAATGTTCCAACGCTCGTTTGCCGAGCATATCGTTCGTGACAGAGAGGATTATGAAACCCGTAGAAAATACATTTATGAGAATCCCAAGCGGTGGTACTATAATCGTTTGAATATAGAAAAATAGGTGATTGGACTAAGTGTCGTGTATTTGTAATAAAAATTCGAAGCTTGTGACAAAACAGAACGACAAATAAAAATCTGTGGGGGAAAGTGTAATATGGCAAACTATAGTATTTGTGGAATTGATTGTGACACTTGCAAATTCAAAACGGAACAAAATTGCAAGGGTTGCAAAACTATTGATGGAAAAGTATTTTGGGGTGAATGCGATTTGTATAAGTGTAATTCTCAAAAGAAACAAGACCATTGTGGAAAATGCTCACAATTTCCTTGCGATATGTTGAAAGAATGGGCATCGTCCGAGAACCCTGAAAGAATTGATAACTTAAAAAAGCTGTAAAAATTAACGCCCCGACAGATTTTCATATCTGTCGGGGTATTAATTTTTTTATGAGAAGCCGTGATTTTTACGGCTGTTTTTTTGTTATCGAACCGAATCCTTTGCGGCGGTTAAGGTATTTTTCATGAGCATGGTGATGGTCATGGGTCCGACACCGCCTGGGACGGGGGTGATGTAGGAAGCCTTGGGGGCAACCGACGCGAAATCCACGTCACCCGTGAGCTTGCCGTCTGCGCGGCGGTTCATACCCACGTCAATGACGACCGCGCCCTCTTTGACCATATCGGCGGTGAAGAAGTCCGCTTTCCCGATGGCGGCAATCAGAATATCGGCGCGGCGGCAGACCTCCGCGAGGTTTTTGGTGCGGCTGTGACAGATGGTCACCGTGCCGTTTGCGTGAAGCAGGAGCATAGCCTGCGGCTTGCCTACGATATTGGAGCGACCGACCACCACACATTCCTTACCCGTCACGTCAATGCCGCTTCTTTGAAGCAGCGCCATCACGCCTGCGGGGGTGCAGGGAAGAAAGGAATAATCTCCGATCATGATCCGTCCCACGTTTGCCGGATGGAAGGCGTCCACGTCCTTTTTGGGATCGATCCGCAAGATGACCTCGTTTTCATCCAAATGCTTGGGTAGGGGAAGCTGGCAGAGAATGCCGTGAATGGCAGGGTCTGCGTTGAGCTTGTCCACAAGGGCGTTCAGCTCCTCTTGCGTGGTGCTTGCGGGAAGCTCGTAGGCTTCGGAATAGAAGCCTACCTCGTCGCAAGCGCGGCGCTTATTTCTTACGTAAACCTGAGAGGCGGGGTCCTCTCCCACGATGATCACGGCAAGTCCCGGGCGGATGCCGTTTTCTTTTTCAAATGCTAAGGTTTCTTCCTTGATCTCCGCACGGATCGCCGCCGAGATCTGTTTTCCGTCAATGATGTTTGCCATGGTTGTTTATCCTTTTTTATTTATTTTGTTTCGTCTTTATTGTTGTTTCCAAAGAGATCGAAGATTCTTCGGCTTGCGGTATCATCTCCCTCCGAGACGAAGGGATCTTCTTCCGATGGATTTTCTTGCTGCTCGTCCGCTTGCGTGTCGACGGTCTCTTCCTCGTCTGTCTCGGACGGCTCGTCGTTTTGGGGTTGTTGGAACGCCGCGGTAGCACCCGTGATCTTTCCGTAGGCGGGAGCATAGTCTTTTGCTGTCAGCTCGGCTCGGCGCGCCTTCGCGAGATTCAGGATCAACAGGATTGCTCCCACGACGAAGCAGAGGAAGCCGAGAACCTGAGAGATGCGGAATACGCCGACGTACAAACTATCGGTGCGCAAGCCCTCAATGAACATTCTGCCGAAGCCGTACCACGTAACGTACATCAGAAGGACCTGACCGTCGAATTTTTTCTTTTTATAGAGGAAGTGGATCAGAAGGAAGCCGCAGAGATTCCAAAGAGATTCGTAGAGGAAGGTGGGGTGGACGTACGCCATGCCCCGAACGCCCTCAATGTCGTTGGGGAAAATTCCCATGCGAATGAAATACAAGGGGCTATTTTCGGGAACGACCGAGCCGTAGGCTTCTCCGTTGAAAAAGTTTCCCCATCTGCCGAGAATTTGTCCGATCATAACGGCGGGGGCGGTGGCGTCCAGCATTTTCAGCGCGGAAAGCTTTTTGATGCGGCAGGTCACGAGAATGGTGATCGCGCCCGCGATGATCGCGCCGTATATGGCAAGTCCGCCGTTCCAGATGGCGATCATTTCGCCGAAGCTGTCGTACTTGTCCAGTGAGGTCAGCACATAATACGCTCTCGCACCGATGACGGCAAAAATAATGGTGAATAGGGCGATATCCAAGAGGTCGTCAAAAATGATCCCCTCTTGCTTTGCGCGATAGGCGCAATAGGTAAAGGCAAGAATGATGCCGAGGGTGATGATCAATCCGTAAAAACGAACCTCGATGCCACCGAAGATCGGCAGGGTAAAGGCGACGGGATTGAGAGTGAAGTTGTCGATTCCAAGACCGGGAAAAGAAACGGTAACCATAGTATACTCCTTTTTTTATGATTGGTTGGCGGTGTTAGCCAAGGGAAGGATCACCGAAAGGCAGGTGGCATTCTCCTCAAAAGCGGTTTCCATCAGCGCCGAGACCTCCTCAAAGGTCACCTCGGAAAGGATATCCGCATAGGAGAGCAGCTCGCTGTCCTCGCAAATGAAGGAAAACAGATTGTTGGCGATGCTGTCGGTGGAGTCGAAGGACTTGACGAATTCAGCGTACATGACGCGCTTGCCTCGCAGGAAATCCTCCATGGAAAGTCCCGTCTCGGCGGTTTCCCTCAAATAACGGTGGATTTCTCTAAGAACTGCCCGCGGATCGTCCGCCTCGCCTGCCAAAGAATTGTAAGCCGTGCTTTCCGATATGCTATATCCGTAGGAGAAGGCAGGGGTGATCATGTCCTTTTCGATCAGCGTGTTATACAGCTTTCCCGCGCGGGAAAATAGCATTTCGTTTAAGATCGCCATGGCGGCATCCTTCCGCTGACGCGCAACGCCGTCCTTGGGAATTCTCGTATCCTTGAATCCAATATTAAACAGAGGCTTGGATACCTGCATACGCTGTTCCCGATAGGAGAGGAAAACCGAGGGACTTTCCTCTTCGTTTTCGTTGGCGCAGACCACGGGTGTAGTCTCGCTCTCCTTGGGCAGATACTTGTCGGCAACCCGCAATACCGTCTCGTCGGTGACGTCTCCGCAGACCACCAGCGCCATATTGGAAAGCTGATAAAAGGTGCGGTAGCAGTCGTAGAGCAGATCGGCGGTGATCTTTGCGATGGATGCCGCCGAGCCGCAAATGTTTCTACGGATGCTGTGATGCTCGTAGAGCGCCTCTAACATGCCGTAAAAGCAACGGTCAGAGGGATTGTCGTCGTACATTCGGATCTCTTCTCCGATGATGCCAAGCTCCGACGCCACCGATTCGGGGGTGAAATAGGGGTGGGTGACGAAGTCCAAAAGCTCACCGAGGGAATCCTCAAACCGATCGGTACAGCTGAACAGATAGCAGGTCTTGTTGAACGAGGTGTAGGCGTTGGCGTCAGCGCCGTAATCGGAAAACCGTTCAAAGGCGTCGCTGCCGTCCTCGCAGGTGAAGAGCTTATGCTCCAGAAAATGGGCGATGCCGTCGGGAACGGTTATCCAGTCTGGGTCGGTCTCCTTGCGGAATCGGTTGTGGATCGAGCCGTATTTCGTGCCGAACAGCGCATAGGTCGTGGTCATTTTCTTGGGAAAAATATAAATATCCAATCCCGAAGGATGGCGGTATTTGCGGTATTCCTCCCGAAGGACGTCGCTTCGGTAAACGGCAGAGGGAATGGGTTTATTCATTTTCGTCCTCCTTCGCGCCGTTTTTCGTGCCTTCAATGAAAAACACGGTGTCGTGTATTACCTTCTTGGCAAGCTCAACGACGGCATCCTTGGTGACGGCGTTCAGCTTTTGGCGGCAATGCTCTATGGTTTCGGTGATGCCAAACAGCTGACGGTTGCCGTAAAAGCTTTGCAGCTCAAAGGGATTGTCGTAGATCTGTCGATAGGCGTTCTCCAAAGAAGTCTTTGCCGCGCGAAATTCCACGTCGCTGATCTTTCCCGCGCGAATATCCTCCAATTGCCCCAAGATCGCCTTCTCGGCGACATCGCGGTTTGAACTCTCAATGCCCGCGCTGACCGAAAGGATTCCGTTATACTGATTATAGGACGAGGAGCAGTAATAGCAAAGGCTCATTCGTTCCCGCACGTTCAGGAACAGCTTGGAGGCGGGAGAGCCGCCGAAGATCTCGTTGAGTAAGAGGGCGGTGTAGTAGAGGTCGTTTTCCGTTCCGACGGTCACACCCGTACGGAAGCCCATGGCGAGCTTTCCTTGAGAAACGGGCATGGGTTCGGTTTTGGAGAGATACGCCGTGCTTGGCTCTGCCGTGGGGAGCGTGATGGGAAGGGACGGCTTTGTGTGCCATTCGCCGAAAAAGGCGAGTAGCTTTTGAGCCACCTCTGCCGTGGACAACGAACCCACGTAAAAGACCTCCAGGGGGGCGCTTGCCAGAAGACTGCGCCAGAAGTCCGCTAACGTCTTGCCGTTTACCTCCTCCAAGCCTTTTTCCCGTTCCTCCAAGGTGGGAACGGTATCGTTTTCCCGAAACATCATTTCGGAAAGACGGATCGAGGCGAGGGCGCGGGTGTTGTTGACCACCGATCGCAAGGCATCTCGCTTGAAGCGTTTTTCCTGCTCCACGATGTCGGTGTCAAAGCAACCGTCGGTCATACGGGGATGCAACAGCATTTGCGCCATGACCTCTATTACGCCGTCAAGAACCGAGCAACCGTCGGTGACGAAGGCGTCGTCCAAGACCTCTGCCGATAAAATCAGGGCAAGATGGTTGCCGATCTGGGTATGGCGAAGCTCCACGCAGGATGCGTACAGCTCGTCCAGCCGACGGTTGAGACTCGCCATATCGGGATAGCGTTCGGTTCCGCGGCGAAGAACGTCGGGAAGGATCGAGTTGAATACCATGCTCCTTCTGTCGGCAGGAAAGGGGAGAGTCAGCGTCAGTACGCCCGTTTTGAATTTATCCGTTTGAATTGCGGACAGATGAATATGTTCGGTGACATGAACCTTTTCTAAAGTCATGCTTCCTCCGTAAAGAATAAGTTTATGATTTATTAAATTATTATACTACATAAATATGACGATTGCAACACCAATTTATTAATAATCTATATTTTTCCGCATGACAGAGAATTTCCAAAGCAAATTCTCTTGTTTTTCTCTTTTTATGAATTATTTGCGTTTCTTTCCTTGACAAATCTAAAAACAAATGATATAATATTACTTATGTAAAATTTATATTATAAAAAAGAAAGGAAGGACAATTTTTTTATGGGTAGTGACAGTATACCCTTATGGTGTATCTTTTTTGTTTGTGTGATCGGAGGCGCGTATTTTGCGGCAACGGAAAGCTCCTTTTCCGCTGTCAATAAGATCAAAATCAAGGCGCTTGCCGACGACGGTAACAAGCGAGCAAAGGGCGTTATGTACATTCTCAATAAGTTTGAGAAGGCGCTGACTACGCTTTTGATCGGAAACAACGTGACGAAGATCGCGGGCGCGGCGGTGTTTACCATTCTCGCTACCGAAATCTTTCGTGACGGGCTTCACAAATCCGAGGAGTTTTTGGACTCGTTTGCCTTCTCCATTATCTGCTCGGCAATGAGTACGGCGATCATTTTCCTTTTCAGCGAGATGATCCCCAAGAGCTTTGCCAATGATCGAAGCGAAACGGTCTCGCTCTTTTTTCAAGGTTCTTTGCGTTTTTTGATGAAGGTGCTTGCCCCCTTTGCGGCGTTTTTCAATTTGATCTCCAAGGGCGCGACCAAGCTCTTTTCCAAGAAGGAAGCCGAGCCGTCCATTACGGAGGACGAATTGACCGAGATCATTGCCACGGCGGAGGAGGAAGGCGTGGTGAACGAGGAGCAGGGCGATATGCTGAAGTCTGCCTTGGAGTTTTCCAAGACTACGGTAGACGAGATCATGACGATGGAAAAGGATATGGATTTTATCCACGTCAACGACTCTACCGAGCAGATCCTCGATGCCATTCGGTGCTCGAATCACTCCCGTATTCTCGTGAAGTCGGCAAATTCGGACCGTATCGTCGGTATTTTACGAACCAGAGCGTTTCTGACGGAATATAACCGCAATCCCAATTTGAAGCTGCGGTCCTTGATGAAGCCCCCGTATCTGGTACGAGAAAAAGCAAAAATTGATAAGCTGTTGAACGACATGAGACAGCACAAGCTGCAAATGGCAGTGGTGTTGGACGACAATAAAAAGGTCGTTGGACTGGTTACCATCGAGGATATTCTGGAGGAGCTGGTGGGCGAGATCTTCGACGAGGAGGATATCGTAGACCAGAATTTCCAAGCCCTTGGCGGAAACAAATACATGGTCAATACCCATATGCTGGTTTCCGAGGTGTATGAGAGAATGGGATTGGATTCCGTTCCGAAAGCCATTGCCTCGAAGCCGATGCTTTCCTTTATTTTGGAATCCTTGGGACACCTGCCCGAGGAGGACGAAGCCTTTCTGTACGGCAATCTCGAAATCACGGGAAAGACCGTGGTGGACGGACGGGTCACCGAGGTGATCGTACATATTCTTGACGAAGAGGATCTGATGGCGCGACAGGCGGCAGAGGACGGAAAGGAGTTGAGAGTATGAGCTTTGCAGAGCATTTTTCGAATATGTGGTGGGCATATCTGGTCATTTTCATCATGATCTGCTTCTCGGCGTTCTTTTCCGCGTCGGAGATCGCCTTTAATACCTGTAATAAAATGCGGTTGCGCCGCGCCGCCGAATGTAAGTCGCTGACGGCAAAGACCGCGTACAGCATCACGGAAAAGTTTACCGTGGCGCTTTCGGCAATTCTCATCGGCAACAACCTTGCCAATATTGCCGTTTCCACCTGTACCACGCTGATCGTTATGAACCTTTTCAGCGAAAGCATGGTAGGCGTTGCCTCTACGGTTGCGACGATCCTCGTGACGGTGGTGATCCTGATCTTCGGAGAGATCCTTCCTAAGATCCTTTCCAAGCAGAACGCCGACGTGGTGGTTCGTGTCATCGCGATCCCAATCCGTGTTCTGACGATTGTTTTGAGTCCCATTGTGTTTATCGTTATGGCACTGTTGTTCGTCCTGCGGAAGCTGTGGGGTAGCGACAGAAAGTGTGACGAACCGACGGTAACCGAGGAAGAGCTGGTTTCCATCATTGACACGGTAGAGGAGGAGGGCGTCATCAACGAGGAGCAGGGCGAGCTGTTGCAATCGACGCTGGAGTTCAGTGATACTACCATTGAGAAGATCATGACCCCCCGTATCGATATGACGGCAATCGATATTGACGACGACGAGGAGCATATCGCCGCTATGCTGGCAGATTCCTCACAGTTCTCCCGTTTGCCCGTATACGAGGGAAGCATCGATAGAATCATCGGTGTTCTTTCCTTGACCAAGTACTATAAGGCAACCTTTGAGACCGAAAAGCCCGATATCCGCGCGCTGATGCTCAAGCCCTGTAAGCTACATAAGACCATGAAGCTTCCCGCGGCGCTGGCGAAGCTCAGAGATGCGAAGATGCACCTTGCTATCGTTATCGACGAGTTCGGCGGAACGCTTGGCGTGGTGACGATGGAGGATATTCTGGAGGAGCTGGTTGGTGATATCTGGGACGACACCGACGTGATCGTGACCGAGTGCCGATCCACGGGCGAGAACACCTACGAGGTGTTGGGTGAAATGAATATCGAAGATTTCTTTGAGGAAATCGAGTTCGTTTCCACCGAGCCCTTCGACTGTGAATATTCCACCGTTGGCGGTTGGGCAATTCAGCAGTTGGAAGCCGACCCCCACGTGGGAGATAGCTTCCGCTATGAAAATATTTTCGTGATCGTGGCGCAAATGGAGGAGGAGCGCGTGACTAAGCTCACCGTGCTCATTGAGCCAAAGCCCGATAGCGAAGAAGAATTGGTATAAACGATAGAAAAGGAACGGACGAGTTTGCCCGTTCCTTTTGTATATTTACATCGCAGAGCCTGATATCCTTCCTATTTTTTTAGAATGATTGACAAAGGGAGATTTCTATGGTATAATGAACCTTGTGTGACGCCGTCGCATAGGATAAAATGACCTCAAAGAAGAAAGGTACGGCAAAATGATTTGTAATACGATTTTAGACGCGATCGGGAATACGCCCATGATCCGTTTGCAGCATATGACGAGTCCCGAGGACGCGCAGATCCTTGTGAAATTTGAAGGACTGAACGTAGGGGGCTCGATCAAGACGAGGACTGCCTACAATATGATCCGAGACGCCGAGGAAAAGGGACTCATTCATTCGGATACGGTGATCGTTGAGCCGACCAGCGGCAATCAGGGCATCGGTCTTGCGTTGGTAGGCGCGGTTCGGGGTTATAAGGTGAAGATCATTATGCCCGATTCGGTCAGCGAGGAGCGCAGAAAGCTGGTAGAGCATTACGGTGCGGAGGTGATTTTGGTTCACGATAACGGCAATATCGGACTTTGTATCGAGGAGTGTCTGAACCTCGCCCTGAAATTCAAGGCGGAAGATCCCAAGGTGTTCGTGCCTCAGCAGTTTGAAAACCCCGCCAATCCCGCCATTCAACGGTCGGCAACGGGCATGGAGATCCTCTCTCAGGTGGACGGACCGATCCACGGTTTCTGCTCGGGCATCGGCACGGGCGGTACGATCACGGGTATCGGAGAGACGCTGAAGGAAAAGAATCCAGACATGACCATCTGGGCGGTAGAGCCGGAAAACGCGGCGATCCTGTCGGGCGGCTCGATCGGTACGCATGTGCAGATGGGCATTGGAGACGGCGTGATCCCCGTGATTCTGAATCAAAATATTTACGATGACGTTTGTATCATCAAGGACGAGGAAGCTCTGCAGGCATCGAAGGATCTTGCCTCGAAGGAAGGGATCATGTGCGGCATTAGCAGCGGCACCAACGTCGCCGCAGCAATGCGTTTGGCGAAGAAGTTAGGGAAGGGAAAAACGGTGGTGACGGTTCTGCCCGACACGGCGGAACGGTATTTCTCCACGCCCTTGTTTGAGTAAAAGGAAGAAAAGATCATGTTGTTTTTTTACGTTCGTCACGGAGACCCTATTTATCATCCCGATAGCTTGACGCCTTTGGGTCAGGAGCAGGCGCGGTTGCTTGCCAAGCGCTTCGTTTCCTACGGCTTGGATCGGATTTACGCATCCGATTCGGTTCGCGCCATGATGACGGCGCAGCCTACGGCGGAGCTGTTGAAAAAGGAGATCATTTCTTGCCCTTGGGCAAACGAGCATCTTGCGGGTAAGGACTTCTTTTTTGATCGCGGAACACCACAGGGGCGTTGGGCGTTTCAAAAGCAGAGCTTTATTGAAAAATTCAATTCTGCCGAGGTAATTGCCATGGGGAAGGAATGGTATCGACACCCCGATTTCTCGGAATATACCTTTGAGCGTGGATTGAAACGGATCAACGAAGCGGTGGACGAGTTATTCTTGGAGTTGGGCTTTGTCCATGACAGGGAAAACAATTGCTTTGTCAAGGTCAAAGACGCACCTCAACGGGTGGCTCTGTTTGCCCATCAAGGCTTCGGTATGCTGTTTATGAGCAGTGTGTTGGATATTCCGTATCCGTTATACAGCACCCGCTTTGACATCAGCCATTCCTGCATGAACGTGATTCATTTTGACGAGACGCAGGAGCGCATTTATCCGAGAGCGCTTCAAGTCTCAAATGACGCCCACCTGTACCGCGACGGCTTGATGGCGGGATATCAAAATTTATATCATTTTTAATCAAAAAACGCTTGCGACGGAAAACCATCGCAAGCGTGTCTTTATTTTACGGTTACCTTACGGATATTTTGGCATTTTTCAATTTTAATCTCTATTCTTCGATATACAATTCATCATAGCACCAACGAGTAGGATTTTCGTAGATATATCGCAAATGTTCTTCGTAATCCTCGCGATTGCGGATAATATGATCGTTGGAGCGATATTGCCAAATATTCTTTCCACATTCTTTATTGCAAAATCTTTTAAAAGTTGATAAAAACTTCGCGGGAATTGTATTCTGAACTGTAGGGACCGGCGTCCTCGACGGTCCATTTTCATTGCCCTTTACCCATAACAAAATATGAATGTGATTGGGCATAATCACGTAACTCTCCACCGAAAGATCATTATAAAAATTATTTAATTGATTGATGTATTTCTCTGCAATTTTTCCATATTCGGTTAATTCGATTTTTGGACCGTCGAGGACGCCGGTCCCTACAATGCGGGAAAGAATACAGCGTCTTTCCTTGGTGCATATCGTTAAGAACACGACTTGGTTGCTGTCGTAATCCGCACTTTTTAATCTGGTTGTTTTTCTGTATTTTCGTTCGTCCATTTCCATCACCCATCTCATTATACCACAAAATCGGCGGAGAAACAATATCTCCGCCGATTTTTGCTTATATTCTTATGAGAAGGACCGCAAGCGTGTCTTTATTTTACGGTTACCTTACGGAAATTTTTCTTTCCTCTGCGGAATACCTTGCCGTCCTTCAGGTCGTCCATCGTGAAGGTGGCGCGCACGTCTTTGACTTTTTCGTTGTCTACCGAAACGCCGCCCTGCTCGATGGCGCGCCTTGCCTCGGACTTGGAAGGAACGAGACCCGCCTTGACGAGGATCGTTCCGATATCGATCACGCCGTCCGTGAAGTCTGCGGCGCAAAGCTCGGTCATGGGGATCTCCGCTTCCGCGCCCGCACCGAACAGCGCTTTGGCGCTTGCTTCCGCTTTCTTCGCTTCCTCCTCGCCGTGAACCAGCTTGGTCAGCTCAAAGGCAAGAATCTCCTTGGCACGGTTGAGCTGCGCGCCCTCCCACTTATCCATGGCATCGATCTCCTCCAAGGGAAGGAAGGTCAGCATGCGGATACACTTGAGCACGTCGGAGTCGGCAACGTTTCTCCAGTACTGATAGAAATCGTAAGGCGAGGTTTTATCGGGATCCAGCCATACCGCGCCCGACTGGGTCTTGCCCATCTTCTTGCCCTCGGAGTTGAGGAGCAGATTGATGGTCATGGCATAGGCGTCCTTGCCAAGCTTGCGGCGGATCAGCTCGGTTCCGCCCAGCATATTGGACCATTGGTCATCACCGCCGAACTGCATATTACAGCCCATGGTCTTGTACAGATGATAAAAGTCGTAGGACTGCATGATCATATAGTTGAACTCAAGGAAGGACAGTCCCTTTTCCATTCTTTGCTTGTAGCACTCGGCGCGCAACATATTGTTGACCGAGAAGCAAGAGCCGACCTCGCGCAATACCTCTACGTAGTTCAGATCAAGCAGCCAGTCGGCGTTGTTGATCATGATCGCCTTTCCCTCGGAAAAGTCGATGAAGCGGCTCATCTGCTTTTTGAAGCAATCGCAGTTATGAGCAATGGTCTCGGTGGTCATCATCTGGCGCATATCGGTTCTGCCCGAGGGGTCGCCGATCATTGCCGTGCCGCCGCCGATGAGGGCGATGGGCTTGTTGCCTGCCATTTGCAGACGCTTCATCAAACAAAGCGCCATGAAATGTCCCACGTGCAGACTGTCCGCGGTGGGGTCAAAGCCAATGTAAAATACGGCTTTTCCGTTGTTGATCAGTTCCTTGATCTCATTTTCGTCGGTTACCTGAGCGATCAGTCCTCTGGCAACCAGCTCGTCATAAATCGTCATTTTCTGTCCTCCTCGCGCAAGCGCGAATTTATAAAATACTAACATTCCTTATTATACCTTATTCCGTTTCTTTTGTCAACCGTTCGGGGGGATTTTTTGGCGAAAGTTTGCGCAAGCGATTGACAAAAAGGCGGGGATATGCTATACTGATTACGAGCAAACGCCAACTTTTTGGGAAAAGAGGGACGGATATGACGAGAATCGTGCTAAAAATCGACGGAATGGGGTGCGGTATGTGCGAGGCGCACGTAAACGATGCCGTTCGAGCCGCCTTTGCGCCAAAGAAGGTGACCTCCTCTCACGAAAAAGGGGAAACGGTGATCCTATCCCATGACCCTCTGGACGAGGCGCTTTTGCGCCGCGTGGTGGAGACGGCAGGCTACCGCGTGGAGGGCGTAACGCAAGAGCCGTATGAGAAAAAAGGCTTGTTCGGGAAAGTGAAATAAGAAACGATCCCCTTGAAAAATTTTTTGAGTTGTGATATAATATCCTCAAAGGAACTCTCTTTGAGGATATTTTTGAGAGCGTTTGAAAAAACGGAAAGGAATAACGATGAGTGCAAAAGTAATTCTTGCAAGTGATAGTACCAGTGACTTGAATGAGGAGTTGATCGCGCGATACGGTGTCCATTTGATCCCCCTTACCGTGAATCTGGGAGACAATCAATATACGGATGGAGTGGATATCGACCCCGATATGATCTATCGCTACTACGAGGAAAAGGGTGTGCTTCCCAAAACGGCGGCGCCCAGCATTGCGGCGTTTGAGAGCTTCTTCGCCGAGCAGACGGCGCAGGGGAACGAGGTGGTGTTGTTTACCATCAGTTCCGAGATGTCCGCAACCTATAACAATGCCCGCATCGCGGCAGAGGATTATCCCAACGTGTTCGCGGTGGATACCCGTAACCTTTCCACGGGCGGCGGATTGCTGGTGGTGGCGGCGGGAGAAATGATCGCCGAGGGTAAGGGAGGTAAGGAAATTGCAGACGCTTGTCGAGAGATGACCGATCGGGTGGACGCTTCCTTCGTTATTGATAATCTGGAATTTTTGCACAAGGGCGGACGTTGCTCCGCCGTGGCGGCGTTCGGCGCGAACCTGCTTCAGCTAAAGCCGTGCATTACGGTGCAGGACGGCAAGATGGGCGTCAATAAGAAGTATCGCGGCAGCTTTGCCTCTACCTTGAAGAAATACGTTGCCGATCGGCTGGGTGACGGCTCTCGGGTGGAGTTGGATCGCATCTTCGTGACCCACGCTGGTTGTGAGGAATCCATTATTCAGCAATGTGTGGAGCAGGTCAAGGAGATCGCCCCCTTTAGAGAGGTGCATATTACCCGCGCGGGCTGCACCATTTCTTCCCATTGCGGCAGAAATACTCTCGGCGTGCTGTTTGTTCGCAAGCCGAATGAATAAGAAAAAACGACAGGTTGATGCTCGTCGTTCGGAAGGACAGTTTTGCAAGAATACGATATATTTCGCAAGAGATATGCCGTATTCTTGCTTTTTTAGTCCTTATGCGCTTCTACGGATTTCTTCTATCATTTCAAGTATCTGCTTCTCATCGGGAATGTTAATCAAACCAACTGCGGTAAAGTAAACGTCAAGCTGTACGCGCTTTCTTCCGTCCACCTTTGCGCTCTTATGAACCTCTATCCGCCTTATAAGTCGGTTGACGATCTCGGGAGTAAGCTCCTTAATATCGGTGCACTTTCGGATAGTTTCAAGGAATACACGAAGATCCACCTTAGTTGTCTTTTCACTTTTCTTTTTGTTCGTTATCATTCGTTTTTCTCCTATTTTCATAAAGTTTTTGAAGTAAGGCGTTTTTTGATCAAAAAGGCTCGGTCAAGAGCGTGGGAATTTGCAGATTTTCCAATAGAAAACGCCTTTGTGGTATGGGATACGTTTTGAGGTGATAAAAATAGAAAAATGCCGTTTTTCTTCGGTCAAGACCGTATCCACGTTTTTACCTATCTCCGCGCTCGTCGCGGATTTTCTTTTTGCCTCTTGATTGCAGACGAGCAAGGCGACGTTCCTCTCGTTCACGCTCCCGCGCCTCTTGCTCGGCACGCTCCTTGGCAATCCGTTCCGCCTCGGCGCGTTTTCGTTCTTCCTCGGCTCTGCGTAGGATATTATCGGTTTCCTTTTCTCCGATAGCACTCCGTACAATGTGGAAAGCTTCTGCATCACGGCGAAGCTCACCATTCTCTTGTCTCAGACTTCTACACTCATACTTGTAGTCATCCTTTTCCGTAATGGCTTGTTTCCACATCTTCGTAATCTCCACTACGTTGACGATGAGCTTACGGATGACCTCTTTCAGTTTTGCAATCAGCGGAAGGGCGTGTTTGTTGCGGAAGGTCTTTGCGGTCATTAACGCGCTCGGCTCGGGCAACTCCCATCCATCCCCGAAATATTTGCTATACTCAAGGTCGATCTCGTTCTTGTCCTCGGTGAGTTCGGAAAGCTCAGCTTTCATCTTTTCAAGACTCTCCCGTATCTCCGCAGTTTCCCGTTGAGCCTCGGCGTTGGATTGCTCCAATGCCTCCGCCTTCTCGGTAAGTTCTTCGACCTCGCGGCTTCGCTCTTGTTTCTTGTAATCGAGGACGGACAGATGCTCCCGCTTTTCGTTCTTGTCCGTTCCTCTTTGCACTCCGTAACGCTCCATTACTTCGGCAAGGCGATCCTTTTCTGCTTCTGCCCATTGATTGCCCTCGGTATTTTCCCGACCTTCGCCAAAGAATCCAAGAGCACCTAACGCTTGTTTGAGTGATACCCTCGTTTCCAATCCTCGCTTACTGTTCTTGGCAAGGGGAATAAAGTCAATGTGCAGATGCGGCGTTGCCTCGTCCATATGCAAGTGCGCGGAGAACACGTGCAAGGTATGGTTGCGCTCCCGAAAGCCCCTAAAATATTCGTCCAAGATCTTCTTAGCAAGCTCGGCGTTATCACCCGTGGCACTCATATCATCACAGTTTCCTACTTGGATGATGATCTCGTGGAACAGCTTTTCTTGCTTTCCCGTTCGTATCTTTTCGTAGTAGTCTGTTATCTTGCGGTCATTGCGGGTTTGCTTCGCGTTATACTTTTCAAGCGCCTCGTCAAAGATCTTGTGATAGACCTCCTTTATCGGCTCGTTGACGTAGGCGATATTCAGATGCGTTCTGTTTCCGTCCACGTTTTCTGCGATAAAGCTGCGGTCATTGTGGGTAAGACAGCCTTCCCCTAAAGTTGCGCTTACACTTCTTACTATAAAATCCACCTCCTGCGTTTTGCCTTTTTGGCTCAAATTCTTATTGCGAGTGAAACGAGCATACTTGCGGTTTTGTTACTTTTGTCAAAAGTAACGCAAAGGCACTTTTGACACTTCGCATCAAAAGTCCATTGCGCTCTGCCGAGGGCATAGGCTGACGTGGCAGCCTATGTCTCCGAAGCGCTCACCTTCGGAGACCGCGTGTTGCATCTGCGCTTGCACCACGCTTTTATGTTGAAGACATTCTCACTCGCTCGAATGTCTCCCTACACGACGAGTAATAATTCTCGTCGCTATCACCGTCCGCATCCTCCTTTCACTCGGATAGCGATTATGTATTTGTGGGGGCAGTATTCAAATTTGCTATCCACACTGCCCAATGATTGCCTCACACGTCCGTGTCTCAATTTGAGACACAATATCTGCTCACTTATATACCGAATCGAAAACGCTGAATTTGTCCTACGATAAAACATCCCCTCAAGTAGTAGCCTGCGAGAACGACTAAAACCCGCCACTTTTCGAAAAAATTCAAAAATTGTTTTTATTCTCCTACTATTCGTTTATTACTTTTTTGGAAAATTTTGCGTGAGAAATTAAAAGTCCTTCTAAGTGGTAGGCAGCAAAACGACGCAAAAAGGGCAAGTTTAGAGGAAATTTTTGTTCCATAATAGCCCTCTCTACTTTTCACTGTTACAGAATTTTGAAAATAATCGAAAAAATTTTATGCCCTCAAGTAGAAGCCGATGAAAAAACGCCAAAAGGGCAAGATCGCAAAAAATAAATTTTTCTCTCTAATAGGTAGCCAACAAAAGCACATAAAACCCGACATGCCTCTAATCTTTAATTGGGAATTTTTTTTGAGAAAACACAAATGTTTTTTGAAAATTAAAATTCCCTC
>JAFVQC010000027.1 GCA_017504995.1 Clostridia bacterium | reverse complement strand
GTGATTCTGCTTGGTATCGGTTACGGAGCATCCGTTCTTCGTACATACGTGCCAATGTCCGCTTGCATCCTTTTCCCATTCGCCGGTGAAGTCGTGAGAAACCTCTCTTACTGCGTTACAAACCTCGCAAGTGGTGTCACAAGCATTGTTCGGATCGTAGCTGTGAGGAGCTTCTTCGAGATGCTCGTCGCATCCTCCGCAAGCCTTCCAGTGATGCGTTGCGTTAGACGTCCATTCGGTTGCAGGGCTATGAGTGTGGTTAAGCTGTGCCGCCATCTGATACTGACAAGCCGTGCAATACTGTGCGGATTCTTCGGTTGCAGCAGGGATGTTCGGCGTGTGAGCCTTGATCTCATCGTGTTCGTTACAGCACTTCACGGTACATACGTGAGCGTGTCCCGTAGCATCCTTGTATTCCCAAGTGTTGCCGAAGGTATGCTCTGCGTATTCGCCGTATGCCTTCTGACAGGTCGAGCAGATCGCAAGAGCGATACAAGTATTCTCGCCGCCTGCGCAATCGCCTTCGTCCTCTCTGTAATCACAGCCGTCTACCGTACAAGCGTGGTAGTGCCAGCCTGCGTTCGTTTCTTCCGCATACTCGGTAGTCCAAGCAGCAGACACCTTGTGTGCGCCTACCGCCGTGCCCTCAAAGAAGGTATCGGTATCACCCATCGAGCTTGCATCACAACGCACGCAAGCGTAGTAGTAGGTGTGATGCGATTGACAGTTCTCGCCCTCTGCCTCAAGGTATGCAGGGCTTTCGATCTGCTTCGTGTAGCTGTGTCCGAGAGCGTCTGCCATCTTATAGTTACAAGAGTCGCAGAGCTGTTCGCCCGTACAGGTTGCCTCGTCTGCCGAGTAGTGATCGGTAGCGTCGGTATAAGCGTCGCAAAGCGTACACTTATGCGCGTGGTGTTCGTTGTCTACGCTCACCCATACCGTCGTATCGTATGCGTGGTCACCAAAGTCGCCGTAGGTCTGTCCACAGGTTGCACATTCTGCCTTATGCTGACAGTCCTTCGTGCCGCCCGAATGTCCTGTTCTGCTGTTTGCCTTTTCGCTTCCGCATACGCTACATACGTACCAGTGTTCGGTATCGTTCTTTTCGAGCTTGCTGTAATCGTGAGTGATCGTTCTCGTTGCGCCGCATACGTTACAATCCGTATCGCAATCGTTATCGTAGGTATGCTTTGCCTTGCTGTATTCCTGACCGTCGTTGCCTACGCAATCGTGCCAATGGTATTCGGAATCGTACTTCCACTCCGTTCCTTCGCTGTGAACGTGGTTGAGCTGCTGTTCGATTACGTAACCGCAGAAGGTACAGTATTTCGCCGTGTCCTCGGTCGCCGCATCTACGTTAGGCTCGTGTTCTTGTAACTCGGTATGAGCGTCGCAATAAATGCAATTATTTGCGTGTCCGTTTTCGTCCGTGTAGCCCCAAGAGCCGTAATTGTAGCTGTGGTCGCCAAGTGAGCCGTAGGATGCTCCGCAGGTGTCGCAGGTTGCCTTTTTCTGACAGGTTGCGCCACCTCCGTCGCAATCCTCGGTGTCCTCGACGTGGTCACAGCCGCTTACGGTACACTTATGGAAGTGCTGCCCGTTCTCGCTCGTCCAGTCGGAGGACATATTGTGTTCGCCTGCCTCGTTGCTCGTGTACCACTTATCGGTCGCATTTGCATCGTTCTTTGCGCTCGCGCCGCAACGGGAGCAATCGTACCAATAGGTATTGCATTCCTGACAGTTCGCCGCCGTCGTTCTTACGGTGTTACCCACCTGCTCGTTGTAGTTGTGTCCGAGAGCTTCCACCAAAACCTCGCCGCATTCGGTACAAACCTGATCAGTCGTACAGCTTGCCGCTGTACCGCCCGTGTGGTCGGCTACTGCGATAACAATGTTTTCTGTAATGCTATTGTAATTTGCCGTGTCGGAAGGAGTGAACGTCACCGATACTGTGATATTGCCCACCTGTCCGAACGTTGTCTTGCTTGCAAAGCTCCATCCGGTAGGAAGTGTGATATTATCCGTAGTCTTGCCTACGCAGATGGTGAGGTTTGTCGGCTTGCTCGTTGCATAGTCGGGAGCAAGGTAGCCTGCCGCCTTACCGAAGGTTACGGTGCGTTCCACGGTTACCGCTTCGTAAAGGTTGGTCGCCGCCGCCGTAACGGAATAGCGTATCTGTCCTGTGCCCGTTGCGGTAATAACACCGCTTTCATTGACCGTTGCGTTACCGCTTATGATCGCATAGGAAAGTGCGCCCTTGTTGCCGCTAACGCTTACTTGATATTCCTGTTTCCAAGTCGGGGGATTCGGAGATCCCGATACGGACAATGTCTGCGTTCCCTTGTTCAGCGTAACCGTGAAGGTTTGGGTTGCCGAATTGTAGTTGTCGGTTGCCGCCTTGGTTACGGTCAAGGTAAAGGTGCCGCCTGCCTTTGTGATATTCGACACAACGCCGTTTGCAAAGTCGAAGGTTACGCCGTTTTGTGCGGATGCCGCATAGGAGAGCGTTCCGTCGCCTGTGCCGTCCACGTAGTCAGCAAAGTCAATCGTCAAGCCCTCCGAGTAGGTAAATTCATTCTCGGAAAGAGTGATGGTTTGGTCTGCTTTGGCAATGCTTACGGTATATTCAACCGCCGTCTGCGAGGTATTTTCGCCGTGTGTTACCGTAACAACGCAGTAATACACGCCGCTATCAGCTACGTTCGTGAAGCTGTAGCTTCCGTATGTTCCCGAAGAGGTGGTCAACAATTCACAGCGTTCCTCAAACAAATCATCTTTCGAGAAATAGAGGCTGTTGATATTCGTTTCACCTTCATTGAGACGGAACCATCTGAACGTATAGGACGCTTCATTTCCAAGCACGTGACTCGGATTTACAGTTACGTTATAGGCAGAGCCTTTGTAGGTATAGTTCAAAGCACCGCCTGCCGTGCCTGCAAGGGTAGGCTTGTTCAACGCCCAATATGCAACGATTTCAACATCGTCAGCAGGCATAGTAAAAGCGTCGCCCACTCTCAAAATTTGGTCGCCGTACATCCAATAACCAAAGGTGTAACCCGTCTTGGTGAGTCCTCCGGCAGAAGGAAGATATACTTTCGTGCCTTCCGCTACCTCTTGATTTAGAGGACCGGTTCCCGTCGCACCGTTTACGTTATAGGTAAGGTTGTATTTTCTTGCCGCTACCGTGTAGGTAAAGGTTGCGGTTTTTCCCATATGGGTGACGGTTGCTGTTGCGCTTGTTACTGCGCTTTCGGTGGAGAAATTATCAAGCATACTTGCCGTCACTTGTACGGTTTCGGTTTCGCCGTTATCGTAGGTCACCGTGATATTGAACGGTACGAACGCATCGCCTGCCACGTAGCTCTGATTTTGAGAAGCCGCAGGGATTTCGATCCTCTCGACCATTCTTTCCGTCCAATAAGCGTAAACCGTAGCGTTGGCGGTGGTATCGGGAACTTCTTCCGCCATATCCTCATCAAACCAACGCTTGCCGCCACCGTTCATTTGAGCATAATAGCCGTTAAAGGTATAACCCGCTTTTGTCGGGGGAACGAGACCGCTAAAGCTCGTCTGTCCGTGTTTAACGGTTACTTCCGTTGTGCCGCCGCTACCGCCTTGCATATTGAAGGTTATCGTGTAAACGTTACGCGTATAATAAATCATAACGACCGTTGAGCCGTCCTCGTTTATGGATACCTGACTAAAGCTCTGTGCGGTAAAGCCTTCATAGGTCTTTGCCGTAGCTGCCGTCGTGCCTACGCCGTAAAGCGTCTGCGTATCGGCAGAAACGAGAGTGTATTCGTCGTCATCTGCGTTCTCTTGGTAATGCTCAACTGTGTATGCGTAGCCTGCGGATACCGTGTAGGTAAAGGTTGCTGTCTTGCCACCGTAGGTAATGGTAGCCGTCTTTGCACTCGTAGTTGTTGTTGCCGTTGAGAAGTTAGAGACCATATCTCCGGTTACGGTCACTATCGCGGTTTCGCTATTATCGTAGGTTACTGTAATCGTAAACGACTTTAGTGCATCGTCCACAAAATAGCTTTGCAATGTATTTTCTCTGTAAGTAATCTTGATAGAGGAAACAGTGCGTTCCGTCCAATTTGCTGTTATCGTGATGCTTGCTTGCGTTATACCGTCAGGCTCTTCAAAAGGAACCGCTGCGCCGATATATTCTTCGGGCAAAGCAATGGTAATATTTCCAAGAGCCCCACCGTTTTTCAACCCGTAATACGTCATCGTCCATCCCGTGAAGGTATATCCCGAACGGGTGGGTGTGGTGTTTGGAACCAGCATATACGAATCGCCGTAGCTCGCGGTGAAGTTGCTCGGCGTCCACCCCTCAACTGCTCCGCCGTTCAATTTGTAGGTAATGCTATACGTATGCTTTTCCCAAAGACCGTAGAGCGTTACGTTCGCCGTAGGCGTATAGGTCGTATTGCTTGCGCTTAATACCAAGGTGGACGCATCGTCCTTCTTGGTCGTCCAACCTTTGAAGGTATAACCCGTTCTCGAAGGACGGTAGGACGCCGTGTCTGCCCAAGTAATGGATGCCGTATATCCACTCGTTCCCGTAGTCGCGCCGTCGTTTGGATCGATGGTTACGAGGTAGCCCGTATCCACATAAAGCTCGTTCGAGTCATTCACGTAAAGAGCTTTGCCTGACACCTCGGAAACGAACACGTCGGAGATCGCTTGAGCTGCGTTCGCCCAACCGGTCGTAATTGCCGTTCCCGTTTTGCCAACGCGCAAACCGATGGGAACAGCCATCGTTCCCGAATCTGCGGTTTTGTAGAGAGAGTTTATAATCTTGATCTTCGCAGAAGCACCCGAATCTGCGTTATGCGAAAGATAGATGTCCGAGGCTTCGTTGTTGGTGTTGGTATTTCCGTCAATGTACGGCATATACTCGATTTGGAGCGTGCCTGTGGAGGTCACGTAAATACCGCCGCCGTAGCCAATCGATTGATTGTTGCTGATATTCGTGGTAGAGGTTACCGCAAACAAGCCTTCGGTATAGATACCGCCGCCGGAGGTATACGAATCCCACCGATCGTCATCCGCATCATCTCTACCTGCAGTGTTGCCTGTCACGTCCACGCGTCCAAGATAGACTTTATCAATCGCAGCGATACCGCCGCCGTACGTGCGTGCGGAGTTGTCTTTTATCGTGACACGGGAAGTGCCTTGGCGTCCTATCCACATATTCGAGCCGTAAATCGCACCGCCTTTGCCAAACGTCCAATTATCTTGAAAAACAACGTTTCCGTAGATATGCGTTCCGTTTTCTGTTGCACCTACCCTTAAAGCGCCACCCCCCCCGCTGCTGGAGTAGCAGTTTTTAAATACTATTTGTCCTCCATTCGTTTCCGAAATATAGTTT
>JAFVQC010000026.1 GCA_017504995.1 Clostridia bacterium | reverse complement strand
TGCTTATTTTTTTGCTTTGTACTTCTCTCTTGTTGTTCAATTTTCAATGACCGTTCGCCATCCCGCAACTCCCGCCGCGCGACAGCTTGACTATTATACCACATCACTTTCCCTTTGTCAATACCTTTTTTGAAATTTTTTTCGTTTTTTTGAAAGTTTTTTTCGAAGGAAAATGTAGGTTTTCGCCCCTTTTTGGGGAGGGGAATCATATTTTACCACATCTTATCCCTCTTGTCAAGAGGTATTTTGAAAAAAATTCTTCTTTTGCATGACTTTGTCTCTTTATACAAATACTATAACCAACTTCTTTTTACGGAGGTAATACATGACAACACTCCTCATTCGAACGGTCTTGATCTACGCGATTCTGGTATTTGCCATGCGCATGATGGGCAAACGGCAGATCGGCGAGCTGGAAATATCCGATCTGGTCACGACTCTACTCATTTCCGAAATCGCGTCCCTTCCCATCACCGACAACGACATTCCCCTTTCCCACGCAGTCGTTCCCATCGTCACCCTCATTACCTTCGAGGTCGTATCCTCTGCTCTGCTTGCGGCCTTTCCCCGATTAAAAAATATATTGACCACGCGCCCCGCCACCTTGATCCGCAACGGAAAGCTATGCGGCAAGGAAATGAAAAACGCCCGCATCTCGGCAGACGAACTGATCAGCGAGCTTCGCCAAAAGGACATTGCCGACCCCTCCGAGGTAGCATACGCGATTTTGGAGCAAAACGGAAAGATCACCGTCCTTCCCAAAGCCAAGAACAGACCGCCAAGCGCGGAGCAGCTGAAAATCAAGGTTCAAGAAACGGGATTGTACCACATCGTAATAGACAAGGGCTGCATCAACGCCCATAATCTGAAAGAATTGAATTTGAAAAAAAGTGAACTTTTAGGACAGCTATCCAAACAAGGCTTAAGACCGAGGGATATATATTTAATGATGATAAACGATACGGGAGACACCCAGATCATCAAAAAAAGCGAGGTATAAATTATATGAAAGCATTTTGGGGTTCCGTTCTCTTATTCACCGCCCTGCTCTCCTTCGTCCTTTTCAATGCCCGATACGTTCATCAAAGCACGGACTATTTGCGCTTCGCCGCGGAACAGCTAACCGAACCGTCTCAAAAGAAAAGCGCGTTGGAAGAATTGGAAGCCTTTTGGCGCTCGCACCGTCCATGGCTCGCAACGAGCATTCGCCACACCGAATTAAACGACGTTGGCGAATTGATTGTTTCTCTGCGATGGGCATACGATACGCAAAGCAACGACGATTTCGAGCGCAACCGACTTCTGCTGAGAGATGCCGCCGACGAGCTGGAACGCAGCGAACGCCTATCCTTCGAAAGCGTTTTTTAAAAGTAAAGTAAAGATCGTAGCCCATTGCGCTTTTTTCAAAAAAACCTTGACATTTTACCGATTTTTTGGTATAATTGATTAAAATTTTACAAAGGAGTATGATCCATGAAAACGAGTCAAAAAATTCTTTGCTTGATCCTCGCATTTTCATTCCTTTTGCCCCTCGCGATCATTCCCATGAGCGCGCTTGGCGAGTCAAGCAGCCGAAGCAGTTCCAATCCCGAGTACGTTCTCTACGAAGAAGACTTCGACGACGTAACCGAGACAGTCACGCTTCAAGCGGGCAACAATACCTCGGGCGCCGCAAAGGGTTGGATATACGACAAAAAATCGACGGACGGATCCGCGCGAATCGAAAACGGAAAAATGTATATCTCGGGCAATCTGTACGACGTCATTTACCGAGACGGAGGACAAACCTGGGGCAACTATACGCTGGAAGCGGATTTTTGCTACATGGAGGATAACAACCAGTGGGGCGGTATGCTCTATAACGTTCAATCGGGAACGAAATTCCAAAAGGTCAGCATTGAGCTTTCCGGAAGAGCAAGTACCAACGGGTATGACGGTGAGTGGACGAATAACGATTCCACTCTCAATTTCTTTGATATGACCACGAATCCCGATCTTACGATCCCCACAAAAGGCACGCCCTTCCGTATGAAGGTAACCGTTCATAACAAGACCGCTACCTTCTATTACGCCATGCTGAACAGCGATCAAACGATGAAAACGGAGTTTGTTGAGCTTTTATCCATCGACAATATCCCCGCCAACGCGCAGACAGGCTCCATCGGCTTCATGCTCCCCCAACAAGCCACCGATTTCGGCAGCTTCTGGGTAGATAACATCAAGTGCTATTCCGATACGCTCGTCAGCTTCTCCGAGAATTTTGATTCTTACGGAAACACCGCCCTTACCGCAGACCAGAAAAACGACGCGCTTGGCGTATATTTTGAAAAAAGCAATTCCCTCTCCAGCGGCGGAGCAGAGCTGAAGGACGGCGCGCTCCATCTCAGCGGAGGCGGAAAAAATTTCAACGCTATTTTCTTTGAATGCGGATATCGTTGGACGAACTACGTTCTGGAATCCGACCTCACCTACGTACAGGAATCCAACAACGTTGGTTGGGCAGGACTTTTGTTCCGCGCCAATGACATCGACAATTTCTGGAAGGGCGCCGTCAATATTCCCACGGACTCCTCAAAAGGACTGGGATCGTTGAATTGCCAGCTTGGCGGAGCATGGTACGAAAATACGGACCATACCGCCACGTATCCCGACGGACCGCTTACGTATGGCGAAACCGTTCGCCTACGGATCGTCGTCAATGAGAAGACCGCGTCCTTGTACGCGGCAAAATACGTGGGCGGTACGCTCGGTGAATGGACGTACATTATGACGACCGCCAGCGAAAACAAGTTTGCGGACGCGCACATGACGGGTACCGTAGGCTTGATCGTAGGCGGTAGCAACGATACCAAAGAAAATCATATCTACATAGACAACCTTACCGTCAGCCGTATTCCCGGCGCAGATCGTTTCTACCAAGAGCCGCCCGAGCCACTCGCGGCAGAGATTTACGAACCGAACAGCGGCATTGTGAATCCCCCCGTCGTCATTCAGGAGCTAAAGGATACCTTGCCGAACGTCACGGGAGAACGGGCGGCGGTCGTCATGCTTGACGTGGATGCGGATCTGAACGTCAAAAAAAGCGACGGCTCGGTTCTTACCACCGCAAGCAGCTTTATCGATACCTATCGCAACTGCTTGATTCCCGCGTTCATCGTGGATAACCAAACGGAAGCGAACGCGATTGCCGCGTTGATACACGAAAAGGAGCTGATCGACTGTTACGTCGTCGCCGAGGAAGCAAACGCATCCTTGGTAAAACAAGTACGCCTTGCAAATGAAACCACCTCCTTCATCACAGGCGCTTTGATCTTCAACGATCTGAACACCCCCGACGCGCGCAAAGCGGCAAGAGCCTTGGTTTCCGATAATATGAGCTACGTCGCCATCTCCCGCGCCGCGCTCACCGAAGAAAGCTCGTTCTATTTCTCCCTTCGTCAGATTGCCGCATGGAGCTACGCGGAGAACACGGCTGACGTTTACCGAGGGATCGCAAACGGATATCACGGAATCATCAGCTCCGACGTATCGTTCGTTTACGACGTTTACGAAAGCATCACGGAAACGACCGTCAGCGGTGAGCCCGTCATTATCGCCCACCGCGGAGCAAACGAATACACCGACGTTCCCTATCCCGAAAACACGCTGATGGGAATCCGCGCGGCAAAAGAGCTTTACGGCGCAGACGGTGTTGAAATCGACTTTGGTCTGACGAAGGACGGTTACGTCGTTCTGATGCACGATACCACGGTAGACAGAACGACGAACGGCACGGGAAAGGTCGAATCTCTCACGTTGCAAAGGATCAAGGAATTTACCGTTGACCAAATCTCGGGCAAGGAAACGACCGTACCCACACTGGAGGAAGCCCTGCTCCTTGCCAAAGAGCTTAACGTGGTGCTATACTGTCACGTCAAGGAAAAAACGGATCAAAACATCGGCGCTTTCACTCATCTCGTAGAAAAGCTCGACTGCAGCGACCTCGTTGTTCTGTTTGGCGCAACCCTGGCAGACTATAACTCAAATACCTATCGAGTCGTATCGGGCACCGCGTACGGTCTGTCCAATTCTCCCGTGGTCATGGACGGAATCGTTTTCACGGCAGGAAATCAGAGCATATTATCGGGACTGCCCTCTCATCGGGAAGGCGTCGTTGCCATGAAAACCGCCATCACGCCTTATAACTACCAGCCACTCTTTTACCCCTATCAGAGAGTGGGCACAATGTGGGCTGAGGAATCCTTCTACTATCAGCTCTCCGCCCGCGGCTTCGTCAATACCCACTCTATCACTGCTAATAATCTAATGGATAAGATTGCGCTGACCGAGTCGGGTGCCGTAGGATATCTGACCAACTATCTTCAGCGGAGCGACGATTATCACTACGCCATTGATCTCTCGAACGAAGCGCTCACCTTGGAATTGGGAAAAAAGATCGATCTCAATAAGCCCTTAAAAATGATTCAGGGTACCGTTCAGGTCAATTGCGGCTTCATTCAATTAAGCGGCCCGACCTTGGTTCCCGTGGAAGGCGGACTTACCTTAAACGAAGAAGGTAGCGTAACTCTCGTTTATTACGCAGACCGTACCGCCGACGGCGGAAGCAAATACCGCATTTACAGCGAACCCGTTACCGTCACCTTCACCAATTGTCCGCAGCACGGCTTCACGGCTACCGACAAAAACGAAACGCATCACTGGAACGTTTGCCCCTTCTGCGGTGCCGTCGATGAAGCATCGAAAGTCGAGCATACGTTCGGCGAATGGATCGAAAGCGGAGAAAATCGCATGAGAAGTTGCGCTTGCGGACATTCCGAAACCGAACCCAAGCCGGCTGCCCCCACCGCGCCCACGAATAACACGGCAAAAGCCGTCATTATCGTCGTCTCCGTCGCAATCGTAGGAAGCGGAGCAGGCGCAACCGCGTTTTTCTTGATCAAAAAGAAAAAGAGAATCGTGTAACGCAATAAAAATTACACCACAAAAATTTAATCTCAAATAGTTTCACAGCGGCAGACACGCCTACGCATCAGCGCAAGCGTGTCTGCTTTTTGTTTTATCTTCTTCTATGCTCTACCGCCTGCTTTAGCCCCCTCTTCTTCAAACGAAATCCGCTGCTACGGGCGATGCCCAACAGCTCCGCGCATTTTTCCACGCTTTCTCCTTTAATATAATGGTAATATAACAACAGCTTTTCGTCGCTGTTTTTCATTCCCATAATAAATTGCCGCACCTCAAACATTCTGGCGCGCGCCAAGGGAAGCTCGCCGGGCACGTCATCCTCGTTGTCCTCTCCCCCCAAGTAAGCCCTCTCATAACGGTCCATGCGCAAAAGTCGCTGATTCAACCGATATCCCTTCAAATAATTATCCATCTCTCGAATTTCCTCTTGAGAAACCGACGAGTTTTCCATGGCACTCCCCCCTCTCTACGTGTCGCCACCCATTCGTATTTCCTTATGAATCTCTCCTGTATTATTTTTTCGAAATCAAACAAAAGTCCCACGAGCCTTTTGCTTTTTCTCGCTTTCTTCCGCTTTTTCTTGAAATAGGCTCATACGCGGGACAGCCCGCAGGGCATCGGATTCTTCCGCAAATATCACACATTTTCTTCGTTTTTCCTCCTTTCTTTCTCTTCTATACTATTTTATCATAAATATTTTCGAAATTTCTTGACAAAACTCCCAAGAAGATGTATAATAATCTTGTATGCATCCATTATATCGGAAATCCGAACTATTGTCAAGTGTTATTTCGAATTTCCGAAATATTTGTGAAAAATGACGGCAGGAGAGCGCTATGAGTTATCGTAATTTTGAACATCTTCTGAAAATCAATCAAACCACCGTTTACCGCGTATCCAAAGCCACGGGGATTTCCGCCAGCACCTTTTCCGATTGGAAAAGCGGTCGATCCGTTCCCAAGGCGGATAAGCTGATGCGGATCGCGGAGCATTTCGGCGTTTCTCTGGAATATTTACTGGACGGAGCAGAGCCGAAAAGCCTCCCTTCCCTTCGTCGGGAGAAAAACGTCCCCATTATCGGCGAGATTCGGGCAGGCTTCCCGATCATCACCAACGAAACGCTGCTGGGCTACGAGCCTGCTGACGTAGAGGATTCCGATGAATACTTCTACCTGAAGGTACTGGGCGACAGCATGAAAAACATCGGCATGGTGGACGGCTCTCTCGTGCTGTTCCACAAGCAACAGTACGCCGAGAACGGCGAGATCGTCGCCTGCCTCGTAGGCGGTGACAGCGCCACCGTCAAGCGATTCCAACGCTCCCAAAAAAACGTCTACCTCCTTCCCGAAAACGAGGACTATGACCCGATCCACCTCACCACCGACGATTTTGAGTCAGGGGAGGCAAGGATTCTCGGCGTAGCGCGGGAAGTAAAAATCAAATTGTAATAAGGATTTTCTATGATCGTATTAACTGTTGACCATCTTTCCCTTTCCTTCGGCACGAAGCCGCTTCTGAAGGATATTACCTTTTCCTTGGACGAGGGCGACCGCCTCGGCATCATCGGAGCGAACGGATGTGGAAAATCCACCCTGTTTCGCCTGATCCTTGGAGAACAAGAGCCTGACGAAGGGGCAGTCTACCTTTCCAAGAATAAGACCGTCGGCGTTCTTCGGCAGGACGATGCCTTCTGCGACTTTCAAGGCGAAGACGGCGACGCCACCGCCCTTGAGGTCATGTATCACTCCTTCCCCGAGCTATTGGAAGCGGAAGCGCGCCTTTCACAATTGGAACGGCTGTTAAAATCCAATACCGAACAAGATCGAACCGAATCCTCTTTGGTTTCGGAGTACACGGCGCTGAACGAGAGCTTCATTCGCCAAGGCGGATTGGAATTCCGCGGACGGTGCGCCTCTACCCTGCTGAAAATGGGCTTCGACGAAGCAACGATGGAACGCCCCTTTTCCTCTTTAAGCGGCGGTCAGCGTACCCGCTTGGCTCTTTCCAGAGAGCTTTGCCGCGAGCCGGACGTGCTGATGCTGGATGAGCCAACCAACCATCTGGATATGGAGACCCTCGGATGGCTGGAAAGCTTTTTGGCAAGCTATAAAAAGTGCGTGTTGGTGATCTCTCACGACCGATATTTTCTGGATCGCGTCACGAGCAAGACCCTGCACATCGAGCATCTTCGGGGCAAGCTCTACAACGGCAATTACACCAAAAGCATGGCGCAGAGAAAGATCGATCGCGAGATCGAGGAAAAGCACTATAAAAACCAACAGAAGGAAATCGCAAGGCAGGAAGCGTATATTGCAAAACAACGGCAATGGAATCGGGAGAAAAACATCATTGCCGCCGAAAGCCGCCAAAAGATGCTGGATAAAATGGTCAGACTGGAGCGTCCAAAGGAAGCGCCAAGAGCGATCCGTATGCAGTTTTCTTCCTCAACGGTCAGCGGAAACGACGTGCTGACCGTCAAGGACGTGACCTTCGGCTACGAGGGAAAGCCCCTGCTGTCCCGTGTTTCCTTTTTGGTGAAACGAAACGATCGCCTATTCCTCGTCGGTCCCAACGGATGCGGAAAATCCACGCTGATCAAATTGATGTTGGGCAAGCTGATCCCACAAAGCGGTTATATTGAGGCGGGTTATAACGTTCAGGTCGGATACTACGATCAGGAAAACCAAAATCTGACGCCCTCCAATACCGTTCTTGACGAGCTTTGGAACGCCTATCCCACGCTGACCGAGTTGACGATTCGCAATACCCTCGCCCAATTTCGCTTCATCGGCGAGGACGTGTTCAAATCAGTAGGCGAGCTGAGTGGCGGCGAGCGAGCGAGACTGACCCTTGCCAAGCTGATCCTCTCCGACATGAATCTGCTGATTCTGGACGAGCCAACCAACCACTTGGATATCGATTCCAGAGAGGCGCTGGAAGCCGCCCTGTCAAGCTTTGACGGAACGGTGATCACGGTGTCTCACGACCGCTATTTCATCGGCAAGCTGGCAACCCGTATCTTGGATCTGACCCCCTCGGGGATCGTGGATTTTGCCGTTCCCCATACGGGCGAGGGCTACGACGAGCTGTGCCGTGAACGCGGGCGCCGCGAGCTGACGGAGAACGCTCCCCAAACGGCAACCGCCGAAAGTAAGCCCTCGACGCAAAAGGAACAGTATCTGAAAAACAAGCAGGAGCAAGCCGAGGCACGGAAGCAGAAAAACCGCTTGGAACGGCTTCGCGCCGAAGCCGAAAAGCTGGAGACCGAGCTGGAAGCAATCGAAACCGAAATGAATGGAGACGCCGCCTACGATTACCTCCGCCTCGCCGAGCTGGATACAAAAAAGAACGCCCTTGAAGAGCGTTTGTTGGAAATTTATGAGGAAATATGAGGATGCGTTAGGATGCGTTAGGGAAACCTTCTTTCGAGAAGGTTTCCCTATAACCCTTCCAAGAACTTGCAAGCAATTTCTTGGAATTCGTATTTCTCGTTTCTATTCTTTGGGCATAACCGAATCCGTTTGTTTTCCTCTAATGTAAAAAACTTCGGACACAACAACTTTGATGTCCTTGCGCTTTCGCAAGGTTTCGGCTTTGCCGAAAAATCAAAGTTGTCTTTTCCAAAGATGCCTGCGGCATCTTTGGAAAAAGGCGTACCGAAGGTTTTGGATGCGGAAAGGATAGGAAAGTATCATACGAATCACGGTAGGGGAGGGGCTTGCTCCTCCCGCTGTACCGAAGGTTTTGGACGCGAAGAAACAAAAAACAAAATCGTTTGAAAGTTTTTGAAATTCTTAAAAAATTTTTTCAAAAAGTTTTTAAGTGGGGTTTGGGGCAACGCCCCAAGAAAAAACAAAGGAGTTTATATGAAAACAGGAATCATCGGGGCGATGAGCGTGGAGACCGACGCGCTCAAATCGCTGGTAGAAAACGCAAAAAAAGAGACGGTCAGCGGCGTGGAATTCGTTTCGGGAACGATCCGCGGACACGAGGTCGTGGTTGCGCAATGCGGGATCGGAAAGGTCTTTGCCGCCATTTGCGCCCAAACCATGATCCTTCGCTACGGAGTGGATCGGATCATCAACACGGGCGTGGCGGGAACGCTGTGCGACGAGCTGGGACTGTTGGATATTGCCATTTCCACCGCCGTAGTAGAGCACGACATGGACACCTCTCCTCTTGGCGATCCCGTGGGGTTGATCTCGGGCATCAATATCGTCAATATCCCCGCGTCCGCTGCCCTTGCCGATGCCATTGAACAGACCGCTGCTTCTCTTGGCAAGAAAACCCTTCGGGGTGTTGTCGCGTCGGGCGACCAATTCATTGCGGACGCCGCCAAGAAAGCTTATATCCGTAACACCTTCGGCGCCGTCGCCTGCGAAATGGAAGGAGCTGCCATCGGACACGTCTGCTACGTGAACGGCGTGGAGTTTGCCGTGATCCGCTGTATCTCGGATAACGCCGACAGCCAAGCGGGTACGATGGAATACCCCGAGCTTTGCCGCCGCGCCGCCAAGCAATCCCAAGAATTGATTGAAAAGTTCTTTGAGATATGAGGACGTGGGGACGCGAGGACGCGCCAAAGAAAACTTTCTTGAAAGAAAGTTTTCTCCGGACTCTTTCAAAGAATTTCCTAACAATTAAATACTTAACTTTGAAACGCAAAAAACCATCGGCACACTAACGTGCCGATGGTTTTTACTATCAATCAATTTCCACTTCCACAATTTCAAAGGTCGCGTTTTTCATATCGTCGAGAATGTCCTCATCCACGTAAGTAAAGAAGTCGACTCGCTCGCTATTCCCTGCTCCCAGGTCTTTAATATAACGCCAGTCGTCCTCCAGTCGGTAACCGTTCTTATCGATTGCCTCAATCTCGATATAAACGGAGATTCTTTCGTCCGTCTTATTCCTCACCGTAACCGTCAGCTTGGGTTCATCCAAATATTGATTGTCGATCACCTCAAATTCCCCGATCTCAATCGAAAGCTTGCTTTCCCAAGAATTCGTTTGCGACTGGGAACTTTTCCAAGAATTCGTTTGCGACTGGGAAAATTCTTCCAGCTCAAGCTCTCTCAGGGCTACTCCCAAAGCCGCAAAGAAAATAATCTGTATGAGCAACGCGATCACAAGTCCAATGGAAGCCAAGCTTAAGCCCACGATGGATTTAGGTAAAGAAAGATTGCGGCGCAGTGCGATGATACCGAAAACGATACCCAGCACGCCAAGCACCAAGGAAGCCACACCGATAAACGGGATAAACGAGAGGGATATACCCACAATACCCAAAACCAGTGCCGCCGTCGCCAACCCACTTTTCTTTTGTTCCGTAACTGCCGCCGTTTCCTTCTCTACCGACGGCTCTTGCTTCACCTCATTCCAAGAAGTGCTTGCGGGAGAAATAACCGTCTTTGGCTCCGCTTGCTCCAGCATCGCTCCGCACTTCGGGCAAAACCTCGCCTCGTCCTCTACAACCGTTTGGCACACCTTACATTGTTTCATGCCGTTCTCCTTTCGTTCCGTACGAGATAGTTTAATTATAACACATTGCTTACGAAAAGTAAAGTCTTATGTCAAAAAATTATATGCATTATCCTTGACGAAGAACACGTATAACTTTACAAAACCGAACCCTTGCTAAGGGCAAGGATATCAAAGCCGCTTTGCGGTGGCCGTTTTATTTGCTGAGATTTGATTGTTTGCTTGGACAGTCGAGGACGCCTGTCCCTACAAGTCTGTAGGAAATTGATTGTATATATTTGTAGCCATTTTGAACGGCAAAATCCTAATATACGGCTACGATTTAAACAATAAAATTATATAAAACCCTGTAGGGACAGGCGTCCTCGACTGTCCAAGCAAACAACCAAATTTGATTATCCACAAAGAATAGAACCCGATCAATATAATTTTCAAGAACTTGCGCGCAAGTTCTTGAAGGGAGTTTGAGGGGAACTTCTCGAAAGAAGTTCCCCTCATCGCATCCCGCTTCCAAATCCGTCGGTACGTAGTGTCCGACGGATTTTTTCCTCTGACACAAAACAACCAAATTCGGTTATCCACAAAGAATAGAACCCGATCAATATAATTTTCAAGAAATTGCGCGCAAGTTCTTGAAGGGAGTTTGAGGGGAACTTCTCGAAAGAAGTTCCCCTCATCTTTTATTACTAACTTACCGTTCGATCTGCTCCATCACGTAAGCTTCCAGCACGTCTCCGACCTTAATATCGTTGAAGCGTTCCAGACCGATACCGCACTCGTAGCCTTGTGCCACTTCCTTGGCGTCGTCCTTGAAGCGTTTCAGCGAGGAGATCTTATCCTCAAAGATCACGATGCCGTCACGAACGACACGAATCATTGCGGAACGAACCACCTTACCGTCCTGAACGTACGAGCCTGCGATCGTACCCACGTTGGGAACGTGAATGGTCTGTCTGACCTCCGCGTGTCCGAGCAGATTCTCTCGGAACTCGGGAGCAAGCATACCCTTCATTGCGTCGGTGATCTCGTTGATACAGTCGTAGATGACACGATAGGTACGGATCTCTACGTTCTGACGCTCCGCGCTGTCGATGGCGCTCTTATCGGGACGAACGTTAAAGCCCACCACGATGGCGTTGGATGCCGCCGCCAGCATAACGTCACCCTCACGGATACCGCCTGCCGCCGCATGGATCACGCGAACCTTGACCTCCTCGTTGGAGATCTTTTCAAGAGACTGCTTAACAGCCTCCGCAGAGCCGCCCACGTCTGCCTTGACGATGACGTTCAGCTCCTTCACACCCTCGGAGATCTGCGCGAACAGATCGTTGAGGTTAGCTCTCGCATTCGCCTTGAATACTTCTTCCTTTGCCTGCGCGCGGCGCTGATCGGCAAGCTCTCTTGCCATTCTCTCGTCCTCAACCGCGTTGAATTCATCGCCCGCCGCGGGAACCTCCGCAAGACCGATGATCTCTACGGGCACAGAGGGCGCTGCCGCCTTCACGGTTCTTCCCTTGTCGTCGGTCATGGCGCGAACACGTCCTACCGACGTACCCGCAATGACGATATCGCCGTTGTGAAGCGTACCGTTCTGTACCAGAACCGTCGCCACGGGTCCTCTTCCCTTGTCCAGCTTCGCCTCGATGACCAGACCCTTTGCGCGGCGGTTGGGATTTGCCTTCAGCTCCTTAACCTCGGCAACGAGAAGCACGTTCTCCAACAGATCGTTGATACCCATACCCGTCAGCGCGGACACGGGCACGCAGATCACGTCGCCTCCCCATTCCTCGGGAACGAGGTCGTACTTGGTCAGCTCCTGCTTCACGTTATCGGGATTTGCCGTGGGCTTATCCATCTTGTTGATGGCAACGATAATATCGATTCCTGCCGCCTTGGCATGGTTGATCGCCTCAATGGTCTGGGGCATGATTCCGTCGTCCGCCGCAACCACGAGGATCGCGATATCGGTAGACTGCGCGCCTCTTGCTCTCATTGCGGTAAACGCCTCGTGACCGGGGGTATCAAGGAAGGTGATATCCTGCCCGTTGACCTTCACGCGGTACGCGCCGATGTGCTGGGTAATACCGCCTGCCTCACCCGTGGTAACGTGAGTGTGGCGAATGGCGTCGAGGATCGAGGTCTTACCGTGGTCAACGTGTCCCATGACACACACAACGGGAGCGCGGGTCACCAGATTCTCCTCGCTGTCCTCCTCCGCGTCAAAGAGACGCTCCTCAATGGTCACCACCACTTCCTTGGTCGTGGCGATTCCCATCTCGTCGGCAACGATCGCCGCGGTATCGTAATCCACCGTCTGATTTACCGTCACCATCATACCAAGCATCATCAAGCGCTTCACGATCTCCGCGGAGGTCACCTTCAGACGGGAAGCAAGCTCGCTGACCATGATCTCCTCGGGAAGGGTTACGCTGGTAGGCGCTTTGGTAACGGGCTGCGTGCTCTTTTTGCCCTTGAATTTATTCTTTCCGTTTGCGCCGCCCTGCATTCTGCCACCTGCGGCGTTCTGCTTTTTCAGCTTTTGGTTTCCACCGCGAACGTCGCCGATGGAATCGGGCACGAAGGTATCCAGTCTCTCGTCGTACTTCGACAGATCCACCGTCCCTGCTCTCATATCGACCACGCGGGTCGCGCCTCTCTGCTTGGGCGCCTCGTCACCCTTTACCGTCTGACTGCGCACAATGGGCTGGGGCTTAAACTTCTCAATCGGACCGCGCTGTACCCGTTCGTCCTTATCGCGCCCCTGTCCGCCGCCAAAGCGATCGTTCTTCTGACCCTGGGGTCTTTGCTGACCGCCCCTCTGCTGCTGTCCGCCAAAGGGATTGGCAAAACGGTCGTTCTGGGGGCGTTGTCCCTGCTGGAAGCCACCCGCCTGCGGTCTTTGTCCTTGTTGGAAACCGCCTTGACCCTGAGGTCTTTGCTGTCCTTGCCCGTATGCGCCCTGTCCCTGCGGTCTTTGATCGGCTCTCTGCTGACCCTGCTGATAGCCGCCTTGACCCTGACGGGGTTGGAATGTACCTTGTTGCGGTCTTTGCGAGGAATTCGTTTGAGGACGGTCTGCTCTTGCGCGAGCATCTCCATTCTGCTGAGGCTTCGGTGCGGTCTGCGCGGCAGGACGCTCTGCCGTTTTCTCGACCTTCTCCGTCTTTTGCTCGACAATCTTCTTTTCGGCAGTCTCCTTGACACTCTCGACCTTTTTATCTTCTGCCGAAGGCTTGACGGTCGATTCAGCCTTTTCTGCCTTCTGCGCCTTTTCTTCCTGCTTACCCTGCTCCGCTGCAATCGGTTCGGAAGCCTTGGCAGAAGCCTCTGCCTTCTCCTCCGCGGCGGGCTTTTCCGCCTTCTTTTTGGAAGGAATATAGGTAATACCGTCCAGATAGTCCTCAATATTCGTAATCTGATGCTCCTTGGTCAACGCCTCAAACAAGACGTCGAATTCCGCAGGCTCCAACGGCTTTTGCGACTTTGCCGCAATGCCCTTTCCCTCCAGAATTACCATCATGTCCTTGGATTTCATATTCAGATCCTTTGCGAACTGATTTACCTTCAATAACGAATTGGATACTTGATTTGCTGCCATATTTCATACCGTGTCCCCCGTGGTCGGCGAAGGACTTCCTTTCCATTGGATTCAAACGGCTCACACCGTTTTTGCGATTTTAGCGTTTGGGTGTTTGGGGTTAAAAATATTGTTCCAGTACTGCCATCATCTTGGGATCGGTTAAGGCAACCGCCGCCAAGGAGGAGGTTTTGCCGAGGGCTCGGGCGAGCGTCACGCCGTCACAGCTCAGCCGTACGTGTTTTACTTGATAGTGCTTACATTTGTCGGAGATTCGCTTGCTCGTATTATCAGAGGTATCCGACGCCTCCAAAACCAAGCACGGAGCATTTGCGCCCCCTCGCCGAAGCGACTCACAGATCATGGGAACGCCAAAGATCACCTTTCCTGCCCTGACGCAAAGCCCCAAGGTCGAAAGCAACCTTTTTCCCTTTTCTTGCTCGGTAAGAACTTGATTGCCTGCCTGTGCGGAAGCTTCATTCTTCATCGGCAAGCTCCTCTTCCATGCGGTCGTAAACCTCTTCGGGGATCGCGCATTCGAGATTGCGATCGATCCGACGGGACTTTCTCGCTTTCCTCAAGCATCGAACGTCACGGCAAATATACGCCCCTCTGCCCGATTTCTTTCCCGTAAAGTCCAAGGAGATCTCTCCCTCGGGACTTCTGACCACACGCAGAAGCTCTTTTTTGGGCTTATGCTCGTTACAACCTAAGCATTGACGTTGAGGGATTTTCTTCACTTTTTGCTGTTGCATCGTTCCCTCCCATGCGGATCACTCCGCCTTGATATCAATCTTCATTCCCGTCAGTCTTGCCGCCAAACGGGCGTTCTGTCCTTCCTTACCGATGGCAAGGGACAATTGGTCCGCATTGACGATGACACGGCAAGCTCTCTCGTCGGTAAAGGTCACCGACTTCACCTCAGCAGGCGCAAGCGCCGCCGCCACATACTCCTCGGGAATCTCGCTGTACTTCACGATGTCGATCTTCTCGCCGCCCAGCTCGTCAACGATGCCGCCGATACGCATACCGTGCGTACCGATGCACGCGCCCACGGGATCTACGTCCTCGTCTCTGGACCATACGGCAATCTTGGTTCTGGAGCCTGCCTCACGGGCAACCCCCTTCACCAGAACGATGCCGTCCTGAATCTCGGGGACTTCCAATTCAAACATTCTGCGAACCAATCCGGGGTGAACACGGGAAAGGGTAACCAGCGGTCCTCTGGCTTCCTTGTTGACTTCCATAACGAACACCTTGATTCGATCGTCCACGAAGAAGGTCTCTCCGGGAATCTGCTCGCTCTTGAGCAGGACCGCCCGTCCGTTGCCCGTATCCAATACCACGTTTCCGTTCACGGGATCGACCTTGAGAACGGTGGCGGTAATGATCTCCTCGCGCTTGCTCTCGTAAGCGTCCTGCATCACCTTGCGCTCGCCCTCACGGATTCCCTGAATGATCACGGACTTTGCCGCAGCCGCGCTCAGACGTCTGAAGTTCTTGGTCTTGACCTCTGTCTCCACCATCTTACCGAGGGTATACCGCTTGCTGATCGCCTTGGCGTCCTCCAAGGAAATCTGACACTGAGGATTTTCCACCTCTTCCACGACTTCCTTTTGCAAATATACCTTCACGTCCTCCTTGACGGGATCGATGGCAACGCGCATCAGCGTACTGTTTCCGAATTCCTTCTTGAATGCGGAAAGCAAAGCCGCCTCGATCTTCTCCAGCATATACTCCTTCGGAATACCCTTTTCCTTCTCCAAAAGATCAAGAGCAACAAAAAATTCCTTGTTCATTTTCAGATTCCATCCTTTATGTTTTTCATTACAAATTAAAATTCAAAATAAGTCATCAGCTTTGCCACGGCATTTCTCTGAAATTCCATCACGCCCGTAGGAGTTTCGATCCGAACCTCGCCCTGCTCTCCCAAAGGCAACAGCACCCCGCGATAGGTCTTTGAGCCTTTCAGCGGCGCGTATAACCGCACCTCTACGTCCCAGCCCTCGCAAGCCACGATATGCTCCTCGGTTTTCAGATCCCGTTCGATTCCGGGGGAAGAAACCTCCAAATAATACTGCTCCTCAATCGGATCCGCCTCGTCCAGAATCGGATCGATCGCCCGATGCAGCTTTTCGCAATCGTCAATGCCAACGCCTTCCTCGGAATCAATGGTGATCCGAAGAACCCGCCGCGCGCCTTCCTTGACGTATTCCACGTCCCAAACCCAACAGCCAAGCTCCTCGGCAATGGGTTCAGCCAACGCGCGCACTTCCTCGACAACACTCGTATTTTTTGCCATATTTCCCTCCGTGCCGTCTGCCCGAAGCAACGGCAAAATTAACAAGTAAGAGTGGGTTCTTTCAAACCCACTCCATCATCTCATATATTATATCACGTTTTTCTCCGAATTGCAATAGCTTTTTCATATTTTTTCAAAAAAATTTATTCCTCTCTCCAAACGGCATAAATTATAGCAAATGGCAATTGACATTTTTATAGCTCGCCGTTTGGTTTCGGAATCATGTTTTATTCCTTCGCATCCAAATCCGTCGGTACGTAGTGTCCGACGGATTTTCACCTAAAAAAGAAAACATCCCCTTGCGGTTATCCACAAGGGACGAACAAGTGCAATATGCAATTCAAAACACCGCAAACAAGTTCTTGAAGGGGTTTTAGGGGGAACTTCTCGAAAGAAGTTCCCCCTAACGCATCCTAATCGCATCCTAATCGCATCCTCACGCGTCCTTATGCGTTTGCGTTCTTATAAGCTTCCACGATCTTGGAAGCGATGTTAGCGGGTACGGTATCGTAGCCCGTTACTTCAAAGTCAAAGCTTCCTCTACCCTGCGTCATGGCGCGCAGAGCAATGGGATACTCGGTCAGCTCTGCCTTGGGAGCAAGCGCGTGAACGGTGGTATATCCCTTCTTTGCGGCGGGATCCATACCCATCACCGCGCCGCGGCGCTTATTCAAGTCGCCCATTACGTCACCCACCAGAGAGTCGGGAACGGTAATGTCCAGATTGCCAACCGGCTCCAGCAATACGGGAGAGGCAAGCTCCAAGCACTTCTTGTAGGCAATGCTTGCGGCAGTCTTAAAGGAAATTTCATCGGAGTCCACGTCGTGATAAGAGCCGTCGTACAGATCGGCAGCCAAGCCAACCATCGGGAAGCCCGCAACGCCCTTCACCATGGCGTCCTGCAAGCCCTTCTCAACTGCGGGATAGAAGTTCTTCGGAACGGTTCCGCCTACGACGGATACGGTAAAGGTCAAGCCCTCCTCCTCGGCGGGAGCAAAGCGGATCTTTACGTGTCCGTACTGACCCGAACCGCCGTTCTGCTTCTTGTGCTTGCCTTCCACGTCCACACGCTTGGTGATCTTCTCACGGTAAGCAACCTTGGGCGCGTCAAACTTCACGTTGACACCGAAACGGTTCTTCAGCTTTGCGGCAAGAACCGCCAGATGCATATCACCCAGACCCGAAACCAGCATCTGCTTGGTCTCGGCGTTGTTCTCGTAAATCAGCGTCCGATCCTCCTCCAGCATCTTCGAAATGCTCTGAGAGATCTTGTTCTCGTCCTTGGCGGTCTCAGGCAGGATCGCCTTGGTGTAGTAAGAGGTAGGATAGGTGATCGGGGCATAGCAAAGAGGCTTGTTCCAAGTGAGGGTATCGTTGGTGTTCGTTCCCGTAAGCTTTGCCACCATACCGATATCACCGCAGCACAGCTCGTCAACCTCAACCTGCTTCTTCCCGTTCACCACGTAAATGTGAGCCAGCTTTTCGCTGTCACCCGTGGTATTGTTCTGCATCATAATATCCCGCTTTACCGTACCGTTCATAACCTTAAAGAAGGACATCTTTCCTACGAAGGGATCGGCAACGGTCTTAAAGATAAAGAGAGAAGGCTCGCCCTCGGGCGTGATCTCCGCCTCGTCGCCGTCGGCAAGAAGCTCGTTCTTCTTTGCGGTATGGCGGGGGAAGGATTCGGTGATCTTATCCAGCATCGTCCAAACACCCCACAGCTTGGTTGCCGCGCCGCAGAATACGGGAACGATATCACCGTGAATGATGCCCTCGTGAACCGCGTTGATCGCCTCCATGTAGGTGATCTCCTCACCCTCGAAGTACTTCATCATCAGATCCTCGTCCGTGCTGGCAACCGCCTCCATGAGCATATCGCGGTACTTCTCCACCGCTTCCATGGACTCTTCGGGAATGATCTCCACGCTGTGACGTCCGTTGGCGTCAAAAACGTGAGCCGATCGATCGATCAGATCGATACAACCGGTTACTTCTCCATTCTTCACCATCGGAATGGTCAGAGGACAAATATGCTTGCCAAAGGTCTCGTGCAAGGAATCCAGCACTCTGGCAAATCTTGCGTCGTTATCGTCAAATTTATTGATAAAGAACGCGCGAGGCAGTCCTGCCGCGTCCGCGTAATTCCAAGCAAGCTCCGTACCGATCTCGATACCCGCTTTGCCGTCCACCACGATCACCGCGCTGTCGGCAACGCGAAGCGCCTGCGCCGTCTCGCCTACGAAATCCAGATATCCGGGAGTGTCCAGGACGTTGATCTTTACGTCCTTCCACATCATGTTCATTACCGATGCGGAAAGCGAAAATCCTCTCTTGATCTCCTCCGCGTCAAAGTCCGAAACGGTATTTCCGTCCGCAACCTTTCCAAGGCGATCCGTACCACCTGTAATATATAACATTGCCTCTGCCAAGGAGGTTTTTCCACACCCTCCGTGTCCCAGCAATGCGACGTTTCTGATTTTTTTGGTTTCAACTGCAGCCATTGGCATTCCTCCTTCTCCCGTCCCAGACGGGAAATCATGAAAATATTTTTTCTCGGCAAGCTTCGTTTTTTGCCGAAAGTGATCGGATTTCAAACAACCGATATATTCATTATACTATAATTTTCCTGAAAATTCAAGAGCCTTTTTTGTGTTTTTAGAATCACAGATGTAAAAATATCGATCATTTTTTTGTTGTTTTTGCACATATTTTTAAGAAAAACTCGTTTTTTTCGCGATCTCATTTCGATCCCTCAATAGGATTTCTCCCCTATTTTCAAAAATTCGCGTTTCGTCTTGACTTTCCGTCAATTTTCATGTATAATATTATATTGTTTATTATAATGTATCAATGCAAGGAGTAAAGGTATGATTCAACTAACGTCCACCGGTGTCTACCTCGTAGATGGCAAGGTAACGAAAAGCGCTCCCCTGTCCCCTGCCGAGGCAAGAAAAAACACCATTGCGTATTCTATCCTGAACGCCCATAATTCGGGCGACGGCGAAAATCTGAAGATCCGCTTTGACGCGCTGGTCTCTCACGATATCACCTACGTAGGCATCATTCAGACTGCCCGCGCAAGCGGATTGAAGGAATTTCCCATTCCCTACGCCATGACCAACTGTCACAATTCTCTGTGCGCCGTAGGCGGCACCATCAACGAGGACGACCACGTGTTCGGTCTGTCCGCGGCAAAGAAATACGGCGGCATCTACGTTCCCGCCAACCAGAGCGTCATTCACTCCTATGCCCGTGAGGAGCTTGCGGGCTGCGGAAAAATGATCCTCGGCTCGGACTCCCATACCCGTTACGGCGCGCTTGGTACCATGGGCGTAGGCGAGGGCGGTCCCGAGCTTGTCAAGCAGCTGCTGAAAAACACCTACGACATCAAAGCCCCCGAGGTAGTTCTCGTTTATCTGACGGGCGCGCCCAAGAAGGGCATCGGTCCTCACGACGTTGCCATCGCCCTTGTCGGCGCAACCTTCGGTAACGGCTTCGTCAAGAACAAGGTTTTGGAATTCGTTGGCCCCGGTGTCAAGAACCTGCCCATCGATTTCCGTAACGGCATCGACGTCATGACCACCGAAACCACCTGCCTGTCCTCTATCTGGGAAACCGACGAGGTAGTAAAAAAGCACTACGACGCTCACGGCAGAAGCGCGGAATATAAAGAATTGAAGCCAAACGGCATCGCGTACTACGACGCCATGATCGAGATCGACCTTTCCAAGATGGAATCGATGATCGCCCTGCCCTTCCATCCCTCCAACGCCTATACGATCCACGAGTTCGTCGAGAACGCCGACGAGATCCTTGCCAAGGTAGAGGAAGAAGCCAAGAAGAAGTTCGGCAAGTGTAACCTTGACCTTCGCTCCAAGGCAAAGGACGGAAAGGTATACGCCGATCAGGGCATCATCGCGGGCTGCGCGGGCGGTATGTTCGACAGCATCGACGAAGCCTCTGCGATCCTGAAGGATCAAAGTACGGGCAACGGCTATTTCTCTCTGTCGGTCTACCCCACCAGTGTCCCCGTTTCTCTGGAGCTGACCAAGATCGGCGTCACCGCCGAGCTGTTGCAGGCAGGCGCGGTCATCAAGCCCTCCTTCTGCGGTCCTTGCTTCGGCGCGGGCGACGTCCCCGCCAACAACGGTCTGTCTCTCCGTCACACCACCCGTAACTTCCCCAACCGCGAAGGCTCGAAGCCTGGTGAAGGTCAGTTGGCAGGCGTTGCGCTGATGGACGCACGCAGCATCGCCGCCACCGCAAGGAACGGCGGTGTCATCACGGCTGCAACCGACGTGGACTACGAGTATACCCCCCACGACTATCATTTTGACGCCTCTGTTTATCGGAAGCGCGTCTACTACGGCTACGGCAAGGCAGACAAGGATGCCGAGCTGATCCTCGGTCCGAACATCACCGACTGGCCCACCCAGTACGAGCTTGCCGACAACCTGCTGGTCAAGCTGGCGGCAGTCATTCGCGATCCCGTTACCACCACCGACGAGCTGATCCCCTCGGGCGAGACCTCGTCTTACCGTTCCAATCCTCTCCGCCTGTCCGAGTTTGCCCTCTCTCGCCGCGTGCCCGAATACGTGGGACGCTCCAAAGCAGTCAGCGCCACCGAGGCGGCAAGACGGAAGGGCGAGAATCCCGAGGAGCTTCTCAAGGTTCTGTCGGCAGTCGGCAACGCAAAGGAGCTGATGGCGAATACCCAGTTCGGCTCTTGCGTGTTTGCCAATAAGCCAGGCGACGGCTCTGCCCGCGAGCAGGCGGCTTCCTGCCAGAAGGTTCTGGGCGGCTTTGCCAACATCTGCTACGAGTTTGCTACCAAACGGTATCGCTCCAACTGTATCAACTGGGGTATCCTTCCCTTCACGCTGGCAGAGGGCGCGGAGTTTGCGTATGAGGTAGGTGATTACGTTTACGTCGGCGGTATCCGTCAGGCGATCCTCGACGGCAAGGAGGAATTTGCCGCAAAGGTGATCCGCGCGGATGGCAAGGTAGAGGATCTGACCCTTTACGTCAAGGGTCTGACTCCCGACGAAAAGGAGATCATTCTCGACGGCTGTCTGATGAACTATTATAAGAATCACAGCGAAAATTAACCGATTATTCCGATCCGTCGGATCGAATAAAATATTATTTTTCAACAGTTCGGAGGTATTGAACAATGAAAAAAATCCAAATGAAAACGCCCCTGGTCGAAATGGACGGGGACGAAATGACCAGAATCCTCTGGCAGATGATCAAGGACGAGCTTCTGCTCCCCTTCGTTGATCTGAAAACCGAGTACTACGATCTCGGTCTGCCCGAAAGAGAAAAGACCAAGGATCAGGTCACCATCGACAGCGCAAACGCAACTCTCAAATACGGCGTTGCGGTCAAGTGCGCAACCATCACCCCCAATAAGCAGAGAGTAGAGGAGTACAACCTCACCGAGATGTGGAAAAGCCCCAACGGCACGATCCGCGCCATTCTGGACGGCACCGTGTTCCGCGCTCCCATTCTCATCGATTCCATCAAGCCCGCTGTCCGCAACTGGAAGAAGCCCATTACCATTGCCCGTCACGCCTACGGCGACGTGTATAAGGCAACCGAGCATCGCGTTCCCTGTAAGGGCAAGGCAGAGCTGCTCTTTACGGGCGAGGACGGAAGCGAGTTCCGCGAGACCATCTACGACTTTGAGTGCGGCGGCGTTCTGCAGGGTCAGTACAACAAGGACTCCTCCATCGAATCCTTCGCCCACTCCTGCTTCCAGTACGCCCTTGACACCAAGCAGGATCTGTGGTTCGCAACCAAGGATACCATCTCCAAGAAGTACGACCAGACCTTCAAGCTGACCTTCCAGGAGATCTTCGACAGAGACTATAAGGCGAAGTTCGACGAGGCAGGCATTACTTACTTCTATACCCTCATCGACGACGCGGTTGCCCGCGTGATCCGTAGCGAGGGCGGCTACATCTGGGCTTGTAAAAACTACGACGGCGACGTTATGTCCGATATGGTCTCCACCGCCTTTGGTTCGCTGGCAATGATGACCTCGGTGCTGGTTTCTCCCGACGGGAAATACGAGTACGAGGCGGCGCACGGCACCGTGACCCGTCACTACTACCGTTACCTCAAGGGCGAGGACACCTCCACCAATCCCATGGCAACCATCTACGCATGGTCGGGCGCGCTTCGTAAGAGAGGTGAGCTGGACGGACTTTCCGATCTGGTCACCTTTGCAGATAAGCTGGAGGAGGCTTGCATCGATACCCTCAACGACGGTATCATGACCAAGGACCTCGTGGGTCTTGTCAGCGAGGGCTACCCCGCAACGGCAGTCAACTCCATCGGCTTTATCAAAGCGATCCGCAAAAGACTGGAAGCAAAATTAGCTTAAGTAAGGATGCGTTAAGGGGGAACTTCTTTCGAGAAGTTCCCCCTTAAAATCCCCTTCAAGAACTTGTGCGCAATTTCTTGGATTGAAATTGATAGTAAGTACGATCGCCCCTTGTGGATAACCGCAAGGGAATGTTTTTTATAAGGTAAAAATCGGTATGGGTTCTTGACAACCAACAATTACAAACAAATTTTCCAAATCAATTAGCAAAACATGAAAAAATAAAATTTCATGAAATACAGTAGGGCGGGGGCTTGTCTCCCGCCGCATGGCAATTCAAGAGATTTTCTCGGCGGGAGACAAGCCCCGCCCTACGATGAAAACAACCGAATTTTGGCAAACAAACGGTGAACCACCCCAACCTATTTATTCAAGTTCTTGAAGGGAGTTTGAGGGGAACTTCTCGAAAGAAGTTCCCCTCAACGCATCTCTCACAGACAAGCAATAAAGAGCCAAGCGAGAATAGCGGTAACGATGGAATTGACACTGATCGACGGCAATGCCAGCACGACGGCGATAATGGAGCAAACGAAAATGATGATGCCAAAAACACGGCACTTATTTTTCTTGACGCCGACAAGTCCAAAAATACCCGCCAAAAGCGTCAATACGCCAACGGTTGCCGACGCAATCGCCCCTATATTCAAGTCCAAGATCGCTTTGATTGCGGAAATGGGTGAATACAGCCCCCAAAGAATGTAAACGATACTAATAAGAACCCTCAAAACCTTTTTCGTTGATGCTTTCATAAATACCTCCTTAATAAAGTATACTTCATTTACAGTATACTATAAACCGCGAAAAAAGTCAAGAAAAACATTCCGAAAAAAATCCGCAGAAAAAGGGAATTTCTTCTTGACACCGACCGACAAATATGGTATAATAACCGTTGTGAATGAAATTGGGATGTCGCCAAGCGGTAAGGCACCAGACTTTGACTCTGGCATTCGTCGGTTCAAATCCGGCCATCCCAGCCAAAAATCTCCTCGGACGAAGTTCGGGGAGATTTTTACCTTTTCACTCTTCACTCTTCACTTTTCACTAAATCCGTCCGAGGAGATTTTTGGCAAGGTTATAAGTAATAGTGAATAGTGAAGAGGTGAGGTTGATTTTGCTGCGCAAAATCTTCATTTTAAGTTGAAAAGTAATAGGTTTTATGGTATAATGGAGAAAAGCAAAGTAAGGAGGTATGTAATATGTCCGAAAGTCCTTTGATGATAAAGTCGAAATCGTTTGCTTTGGAGGTTATTCGTGCTTGCAAGGTGTTGAGAGACGCAAGATGTGAAAGTGCGTTGATCAATCAATTTTTGCGTTCAGGAACGAGCATTGGCGCGAACATTCGCGAGGCTTTTTATGCTCATGGCAAGGCCGATTTTGTAGCGAAGTTACATATTGCCCTCAAGGAGTGCTCTGAAACGTAATATTGGCTTGAGCTTTTGATTGAACGCGGAACCTTTTAACTCCCATCATCGCCAAGGGGGTCATTGTACCTTCTGCAAAAACAGTGTGCATCTAAATTAGCCACACACGGTTTTGCATCTAAATCGAACACACATCACATCACTGCGACCAACGGGAGCAACATCACTTCGTCGAAGCCGATACATCACTCTTCCGCACGGGCGAGGTCGTGGGAGCATGCGCCGCGTATTGTCTGGAAAACGGAATTCTGCCGCAAAGCCTTCCCGAACCATCGGCATTTTTATAATACCCATACAAACATATAAAACGGACTGTCTCAAGCTTGAACGTGTTTTTCAAACTTGAGACAGTCCGTTCTTTTTATAATTCCACCCACTCACAAGGCTTTTCCGTCGCGCGGATCGCTCCCTCTCGAAGCTTCATGACCTCCAAAATTTCAGAAATAAGCATCCCATGGGGGAATCCTGCTCACACGCCTCCGCCATCCACGCGGGATAGTGATTGGCGTGCCACTCGCTCAGATAATAATCAACAAATCCGATCTTTTTCATGGCAACCGTCCATTAAAGCGCAATTTCCTCGTGACGCGCTGCCGACGCGTAAAGCGCGTCCAATAGCTTCATGCTCTCCAAAATGTTGTCGATATGGTTGCGGTTCTTCTCTCCCGTCTGAATGGAGCGAAGGAAATCCTCGTCCTCACGGTAGTACATATTGGGGATCTCGTGATCGGACACATCACTCTCCAGCGTCTCCCCGTCATAGAAGGTAAACTGCTTGCCGTAATCCAGCCTGATCCCTCCCTTGTCTCCAAGGAAATCGATAAACATTTCATTTTTGTCAATGTTCTGCGCCCACGCGCCGTTGAGAGAAATGCTTGCCTTGTCGGTACGAACGTAGCCCGTTACAAAGTCGTCCACGTCGTTGACACCGTTCTCCACGTCCGCGGTATCCTCCGCCCACATATTCTTATAGCGATAGGACTTCATATCCTTCGCCATTTCACAATAGGTGTCACAGGTCACGTTTTTCAGGGTCGCGCCGCCGAGAACGTAAAGAATCAGATCAAGGAAGTGGATTCCCCAGTCGATCAGTACGCCACCGCCCGACTGCGCCTTGTCGGTAAACGCGCCCCCAAGTCCGGGGATACTGCGGAAGGAACGGAAGGAGCAATATACGTGATACAGATTACCGAGCTTGCCCTCACGGTTCATTTCCTCGATGATTTCCACCGACTTATGATAGCGGTTGCACACACCGATGTTCAGAATCTTGCCCTGCTTCTTTGCCTCCTCTGCCATCTCGCAGGAAAGGGCGTAGTTCACGGTAATGGGCTTTTCACACATCACGTGCTTGCCTGCCCGAAGGGCGTCCATCGTAATGGTATAATGCGCGAAATTGGGTGTCAGCACGAACACCGCGTCCACCTCGGGGTCAGCGAGGGCGATCTTGTAATCGGTGATCGTCTGCTCGACCTGCTCGGGATACTTTTCCTTCATCGCCTCCGCCTTTTCAAGGATCAGGTCACAAGCGTACTTGATGCGAACGTCCTCCATCTTGGTCAGCGCGGGAAAATGCGATCCCTTGGCAATTCTTCCGCAACCGATCACGGCAACCGTCGTTTTCATATAAAATTTCCTCCTAAAATCAAACGATATGAGTTCCGGTCCGTTTTCATTATACACCCTTCCCCTCTTTCGGTAAATAGCGTTTTTTTGGAGAATGTTTTGCATTACTTTGTTTTTTTATCATTTTTGATTCAAATATTTAATATTTTATTGACAGTATACCGTTCTTGTTGTATAATGACATAAAAAGAAAAGGAGGTTGGCAATGAGGCAAATTCCCGATCGAATCCTTCCCGTGGAAGAAGTCACCATTCAAAAAAAGAAATATCATCTGGATAAGCACTATCTTGCCGATCCCCGCCCCTTTGGCAGCTGTCTCTTGTTTCAACTGGGACGACTTTGGTGCACCGAGGAAACGGTAGTTGCCAAGCACGCCCATATCAATTGGTTTGAGCTGACCATTGTAACCGAGGGAAAAGGAATCGTTTCTACGGGAGACGCGGAAATCCCCGTCTCTCTCGGAGATATTTATCTTTCCTTCCCCTGCGATTTTCACGGCATCGTTTCCGACGCGCATCAACCGCTGAAATACGACTTTTTCGCCTTTGGCACGACGGACGACGACCTATCCGCCGATCTGGATCGAATCATGCGGACCCATATGCCTGCCGACCGTCGAATCATTCGGGACGAGACGATCTCTGCCTTGATCCGAAGCGCCATCAGCGAGATTGAACGGAACGACCGCTATTCGGAAAAGCTTCTCGGCGCGCTCTTCTCGCAGGTATTGATCCGACTGGTGCGGAACTTTTCTCCCGACTCCGCCGATTTTTCTCAAACGAAGATCACCGAAGCCCAAACCCTGTGCTTGCGCCTGATGAACTACATCGATACCCATATTTATACCATGACGGGACTGGAAGAATTGGCTCTTGACACCAATTATAATTACAGCTATCTTTCCGCCCTCTTTCACAAGATCACGGGCGGCACGTTGGCGGATTACTACCGCAACCGACGGCTGGAGACCGCAAGACTGCTTCTTGCAGAGCAGGACCTGAGCATTACCAACATCGCCGACCTGCTCCACTATTCCTCGATCTACACCTTCAGCCGCGCCTTTAAGGACAAATACGGCATCTCCCCCGCCCAATATCGGACACGCCAAAAATAAAAAGCGCGCCGCGCTGATATCGTAAGACATCAGCGCGGCGTATTTTACAAGTCAAAAGAACAACAGTCCGGAAAAGATCCCAAGTCCAATCGCAAACAGAAATAGAATCAAACAAATTCCCACGATAATAGAAAGCACTAAGCCCATAATAAAGCTGATCGTCCCAAAGATCCGCCCCAAACGGACGCGAATATCGTCGGACTCGCCAAACTCGGTCTCGTACTGATTTGCCTTTTTCTTGGCAATAAACGAGAAAATAAAGCCAAGGATAAAAAAGGAAGCAAACAAAGTAAGAGCCAAGCTGACAATACCCCACGTCAGGGTCTCGATTGCCAATCCTTCCCGTCTTTTCTTCGCGGCGAGATCAACAGAGTCATTCTGCGCCGTTGCCGTAGGATCTCCCCACGCCTTCTCCTGCTCGTCAAACGGATCCTTCTCCGCCTTCGCCGAGGTCATATCCTGCGCCCGACCGCAAGCCTGACAAAATCTTGCGTCATCTGAAATCTGCGCGCCGCAATACTTACAATACATATCGGTCTCTCCTTCGTATCATAAAATTCCGTTTTTAACGTTACGATTTCATTATACTACAAAAAGCGACGGTTGTCAATTCTTTTTATAAAATCTCGACATATTACGACTCTGTTTCCCGTTTGGAAGGAACGAAAAATTCCTTGGCAATGAAAGCGGCGGCAGGTCCCAGCAGCATACCGAACACACCGAAGAGCTGAAATCCCAAGAACATGAAGAACAAGGAAGCCAAGGGATGCAGTCCAAGACTCCCCCCCACCAGATGCGGCTCTGCGATCTGCCGCACCACGGTAACTACGCCGTATAGGATCAACAAGCCGAAGCCAAAGGAATAGTTTTTCAAAAGCAAGGATACGATTGCCCACGGGATCAGAACCGTTCCCGTTCCCAACACGGGCAAAATATCGATCAGAGCAATCAAAATTGCCAAAAGAAACGCATAGCGTTGCCGTAAGATCAAGAGTCCCACGAAGATCTGTACGAAGGTCAACAAAAACAAAACCACGTACGCGCGCAGATAGCCGCGGATCGCGCTTGCCGCCCGTATGCGCACCCGATGCGCCGTTTGCGCCGAGGTCGAAGGGAGCATACCGATCAGACGGTCCCGTATTCCCCGATAATCCATGCTCAGATAAAAGCACGCCATCACCGTCACCACAACCGTAATGAGCGCCTCGGGCGCCATGCGGAGCAGCCCCCCAAGAAGCGCGGTGATCCGCCCGCCGAAGCTTTCCGCGAAATCATTCATCACCCCAAGAAGCATGCCCGTCAAGGACTCCCGAAGCTGCTCTGCCGAGGCGCTTTGTGCCTCTCCCGTCCATTTTGCGGGAAGCTCTCCAAGATACGCCACCCCCTCGCCGATCTTCCCCACGATCACGGGGGCATGCTCTCCAAGCCACGCCATCAAGCCCTCCAGCTCCCTCGCAAGACGGCTGACGATCCAAAAAATGCCAACCCCCAAGAAAACAAGCAACAGAATCACGTAAAGAACCGCCCATAGCTTTCTTGGGAGTCCGATCCTTTGTTCGGTTTTTCGAGCCAAGGGATCAATGACCGCCGCCACCGCCCACGCGATCGAAAACACCAACAGCACGCCCCCCGCATACCGAAGCGTCAAGTAAACGAGCAAGGCGATCGCCAAGAGACAAAACAGCTTTGACGCCCTCGTCTGCCATCTGTCTCCATCGTTCTTTTCTTCCATTCTTCCCTCTCCTTCCCCAACATTCGACACCTCCACGAGCCTTGTGGGAGTCAATTCATTGAATAGTATGATTTTTCTCAAGGCTTTTATTTCGTTTTCAGAAAAAATCTTGACAAAGGCCCCCGAATCTGTTACAATGATGGTTGTAATATTTGAAAAATCTCACCCAAAAAGGAGAACGGGAATGAAACGTATGAAACGACTGTTATGTTTGATTCTGGCATTGATTTTTTGCCTCTTTAGCATGAGCGCCTGCGCCAACAAGGAATATCAGGCGAAGCTGGACGAGCTTTCGGCAGAGGTAACTGCCCTGAAAACGCAACTGGAACGATTCGAGTCGGATGCCGAAGCCTTCAACGAGTTGAAGGCAAAGATCACCGAGCTGGAAACCAAGATTGGAGAAACCAAGCCCAAAGGAAAGGACTTTGAGAACAAGCTCTCCGCCCTCAAACAGGAATTGACGAGCTACGAAGAAAGCTTCCGCACCGAAAAGCAAAAAGAAAGTGATCGAAAGCTGGCGGAATTTGCAACCGAATCCGAAACCGCAACCAACTACGTCATCTTAAAGGTCGAAGGCTACGGCAACATGGTCATTGAGCTGTATCCCGATACCGCCCCCATCACCGTGGCAAACTTCCAGAAGCTCGTCTCGGAAAAATTCTACGACGGACTGATCTTCCACCGCATCATTGAGAACTTCATGATCCAAGGCGGCGACCCCCTCGGAACGGGCACGGGCGGCTCCAAGGATAAGATCAAGGGCGAATTCTCCGCCAACGGAATCCAAAACGACCTCAAGCATACCAACGGCGTGATTTCCATGGCAAGAAGCCAGAGCAAAAACTCCGCGTCCTCCCAGTTCTTTATCTGTCAGGGCACGCAGAAGCACCTGGACGGTCAATACGCCGCCTTCGGTAAGGTCATCTTCGGCTTGGAGCTGATCGACGAGATCGCCGCCGTCAAGACCGATGCCAACGACAAGCCTCTGACCCCCGTGACCATCACCTCGATCCGTTTTGCCACCCTCGTAAAATAAAAATCATGATCACCAGCCGCGTAGGTGGCTTGCAATAGCCCCCCTGTGGCATTCCACAACAATCGGCGAACAATATTTCATGCGGACAGTCGAGGACGCCTGTCCCTACAAGATTCAAAAAAATGATCGGACACCATTCTTTTGAAGTAAATGCAAATGGTAAAGAAACGGTAAGCCGCAACGCGACATTTTTCAAGAAACTGTAGGGACAGGCGTCCTCGACTGTCCGCATGAAAACAAACAAAATTCCGTAAACAATCGGCGAACCGAGAACAATAAATTTTGATGAAACACGGTAGGGGAGCGCCTTGGTGCTCCTGAAAAAACAATCGAATTTCCGCAAACAAACGGCGAACCGAAGAACCATAAAATTTATGTAAAACCCGTAGGGGTCGGCGCCTCGACGACCCAAGAAACCAAGTTTCACAACAAAAAAACGCTCCCCCTTGCCTGTACCGAATCGGCTACAGACCAAGGGGGCTTTTTTATTTGATTGTTATGAAAGGCATATCCGATCGCCGTCGTGACAGATCTTCGCGTCGGAATGCAAAGAAGGAAGCCTCTGCTCCGCGCCCGCGATGTCTCCGAGTATCTCTCTGCCGTGATGGGTCAAGAGTAGCTTTTTGACCTTTTGCTCCTTGGCGTAGCCGCATACGTCCTCTACGGAATGGTGACCCGTCTCCATAATGAGAACGTCACACCCCTTCGCAAGATACGCGTCAAGCTCCTTCGGCGTTTTTACGTCACCCGAATAAACGATCCGCTTCCCTTCCGCCTCGATCAGATAGGAATAGGAATGCCAACCGTCCTCACCCGTCTCCTTCAAGTGGGCGTTATGCAATGCCGTTACGCGAACCGCATCGTCCTCAAAGATCACGCCGTCCTTCACCTCGTGCTCGTAGGGAAAAACGCCGGAGCTACCCGACAGAATTCGCGTACCAAATCCTGCAATCTCCTTGACTGCGCCAAAAAGCTTAAGATCGGGAACGAAAACGTCGTAGGAATTGTCATTGATATGCCGCCGCTTCTTCACCTTCGCAACCTTGTGAACGGTAAAAAGAAGATTGGCAAGTCCGCCGATATGATCCACGTGCATATGGGAAATAAAAACGGCGCGAATACGGGAAACGTCGATGCCCGAGGTGTACGCCGCGTGAGAGCAATTCTCTCCCGCGTCAAACCAATAATACCGTCCTCCGATCTCCATCACCACACAGCTGTGATGGCGGTTCGGCATCGGCTCCGTCCCCGAGCAAGTCCCCAAAAACGTCAACTCAATCATTGTTTTCTACCAATCCGATCGTCGCTTGCAAGAGCCGATCAAGCCTCGACGGCTTCCTCAACCACTTCTTCGGTGACCGCTTCCACAGCGTCCTCCACCTCGGCAACCTCGTCCTTCAACTCGTCCAATTCAGCCTCAAGCTCAGCCAGCGCCTCGGATGCTTCCAGAATATCCAACGCTCTTGCCTCCGCCTTTTTCGCCTTGCTCTTCTTCACGATGCAAACGGTCGCCACTACCGCGCCCGCCAAAGCAACCGCGCCTGCCGCCGCAACGATGATGATCTCGGGATTCTTCTTCAATACTTTTGCAATGCTCATTTTTTGATCTCCTTTATTTTTATAGCGTTTCGGGTCGTATGGTTCTCTATTGTCCCTCATTGCTTTTATTATATCACACTTCTGCCCGTTTCGCAATCTTTTTTGAAATGTTTTTCAAAAAATCTCCATAAAAAGAGCAGGCACATCGGGATCTACGAGGGCAAGAACCGCAACCAAAGTGCGAGACGAAATGGACCGTCGAGGACGCCGGTCCCTACAAGATTCAAAAATGTCTTCGGACACCGTTCTTTTGAAACAAGGGAAAATCGTGATTGTTTGGATTCTCGAAAATGATATTGAAAAAGAGACTGTAGGGACCGGCGTCCTCGACGGTCCAAGAAGCAAAGGTCAACCGCAACCGAACGGAGAGGGTGGATGATCTTCGACAAATCTTATGATCGGTATATAGTTGCCTTTTTCGACAGAGGAAGAGCAGGCACACGGGTGTGTGCCTGCTCGAAAAAATTATTGATTGGGGCGTTGGCTGTAGCCATAATATTTGCACTGATTATAATACTCGCTCGAATACTCTTCGCCGAAAACCGTTACTCCATTGACAGTAACGTCACAGTAGGCAGTACAATAAGCCATGGTTCCGTTACTCATGTATATCGGGTCTGTACACGAGCGCAGCTGTTCGATAGTATATTCATCATTGGACTGATCGGTAACCGTAATCGTTCCGATATATTCGCAATTTAACATATAAACGGAGCTATCATAACAGTTTCCCATCAAACCGCCCACATATCCTATGCTTGTATTTTGACTGTAAACCGTAATATTTCCTTGCACGAAACAGTTTAATATAAGAGCGTCCTCTTCTTGATCATACTCATCGGCCATAGACAACCCGGTAAATCCGAACAAGAATCCTGCATACGGCGCGCCTTGATCTTTTGAAGCAAATATCTCAATACTTGCGTTCTCCAGAACCACATCCTTCATTATGCCGCCAAAATGGCTAAACAACCCGGCAGACCATAACTCTTTTCCACGATCTGGTTGAGCTGTATTACCAAGATTGTTGATCGTCAGATTCTTGATTTTATAGCCGTTTCCGTCCAAATAGCCACTGAATACGTAGGGTTGCCAATCAAATCCCGTCATATCAATATCCTTTACCAGACGATACGCCTTGCCCATTTTTAAATTTTGCAGCTGCTGGGGGGTACTGATATCAATTACCGAATTTTGTTGTGGGATCACCGCATAAGCCAACCGTTCACTCGTAATCTCCTCCGTATCGGTGCTTGATCCGATTCCGTAAGTAACGGACACGATTTGATATTCATATAGCTCCATAGACGACGTATTATTCGGCAAAACGAAGGAATAGGTCGTATCGGTCAGCTTGGTCAAAGACCTCGTCGGGGAAGAAGAATAGCTGCCACTCAAACCAATTGACTTCATCTCATACCCTTCGGAACCGATGAAGGTCACGACGGCGACGATTTCGTCTCCTTCCTCAAATACGTTCTTTCCCGCCTGTAGCTCGACCTTGGCAATGCTGACGTCCCCAAGGATCAAAATACTGTCGGTATCCGCGTAAGAGATGCTCTGGGAATAGGTCTCGTTATATAGGGCATACAGCGCCGCCGAGCAGCTCAACGATTCCCGTCCACCGAGGGCGGGGGTATATTCCACCAGATAACTGCTTGCGCCAAATACCGTAGCCGATACCGTCTTACCGTTGATGACAAAGGAGGAAATCGAAACCGAATCGGGATTGTTGACGGTAACCCTCAACGTGACCGATTCCCCGAGATGAATCGTCGCATTTCCCTCAATTCGAATATCCGTCACCGTAATCTCCTTCGCAGGGGTGTTGAATATCTGCTCCACCGTTTTTTCATGAACACCCGTACCGTCGTTCAGATCGTAGGTGTAGGTGATCTTCAACGTATACTGGCTGTAAGAAGTCAACTCGGTAAAGCTTCTCACGTCCACGGTCGCCGCAGTCTTGACGATCTGCCCGTCCTTCCAAAGCTCGATCTTCGTCGCCGTTCCGATGTTATCGGGGTCGGTCTCGGTCAGGTCAAATCCAACGCTCGTCTGGGTCTTGGTGGGGTTTTCGATCACATAGGTCGGCTCGGTCTTGGCTTCGGTTCTAACCGCAAGCTCTGCCGTCTTGGTCTGTGCGCCCGTTCCGTCGTTTAGGTCGTAAGTATAGGTCACGCGAACCGTGTACTCGTTATTGGAAAGCAACTCCGCAAAGCTACGGATATCCGCGCCCACCTCTTTCTCGATCACACCCTTGTGAAGCAACTCGATCTTCGTCGCCGTTCCGATGTTATCGGGATCAGTCTCGGTCAGGTCAAATCCAACGCTCGTCTGGGTCTTGGTGGGGTTGCTCAAAACGTAGGTCGGCTCGGTCTTGGCTTCGGTTCTAACCGCAAGCTCTGCCGTCTTGGTCTGTGCGCCCGTTCCATCGTTTAGGTCGTAAGTATAGGTCACGCGAACCGTGTACTCGTTGTTGGAAAGCAAATCGGTAAAGCTACGAACGTCCGCATTTTCCTTATTTACGATCACGCTCTTATGAAGCAGCTCGATCTTCGTCGCCGTTCCGATGTTATCGGGATCAGTCTCGGTCAGGTCAAATCCAATGCTCGTCTGA
>JAFVQC010000025.1 GCA_017504995.1 Clostridia bacterium | reverse complement strand
GTGAGCGCAATACACAAACGGCAGTCTCCTCATCCGTCGGCTTCGCCGCCACCTTCCCCGCTGGGGAAGGCTAATACGGGAATTCCTTTTGTTCAAATTGCTGAAACCCTGTTTTCTTTTGGGACTTTTTCTACACGCTGCAAGGGGCAAAGTTTCCAACTTTGCCCCTTTCTGCGAAAAGCGATAGAAAAGATATTTCGCGTTTTTCGATATGGATTTGAACCCTTGTGTATTCATTCAGTGATATACCTCACTATGCTCGGCGTGATATTTTTGCGTTGCAAAAGTGATATTGCTCACCTTCGTTTCGCAGTGATATTATATTCGCCTTCCCAACTCGCGAAGCAATAACTCGCCGCAAGGCGAATATAACTAAAAAACGACAAAATTCTGTCGAATTTTGTCGTTTTTATGGCCTGCCCGAAAGGATTCGAACCTTCGACCTTCAGAGTCGGAGTCTGACGCGCTATCCAGCTGTGCCACGGGCAGAAAATATTTTGCTCTTACGAGCTTTTATATTATATCACACCCAAAGAAAAAATGCAACCGAAAAATCAATTTTTTCAAAAATTTTTTTGACGTTTTGCTCCAAGAAAACAAGAAAATCAAATTTATCGTCGAAAGCGGTATAATCTGAGCAATTGGAGAAAAAATAAAGGAGAAAGAAAAAAGAAAAAAATTTTCAAAAAGCTCTTGACAAAAAAGGTAATATCTGCTATAATATCGTCTGTTAATGGGGTATCGCCAAGCGGTAAGGCAACGGACTCTGACTCCGTCATTACCTAGGTTCGAATCCTAGTACCCCAGCCAGAAAGCACATCTGTTTACAGATGTGCTTTTTTCAATGAAGCGCACCTGCGGTGCATAAAAAATGAAGCAAGGCTTCGCCTTATGAAGCGAGCCTTCGGCTCACGGAGAAGTTCGCGTGCGCTTCGCTTCATACGAACGAAGTGAGTGCTTCATGGCGGCAACGCCGCCGCTTCATGTTTACGAAGCAAACGCTTCATTGACAAAATACTGTTTTTATGTTATAATAAGCCTACCAAATAATTTTCAAAAACTTTTCTTGCAAAAATAAAAAAGCTGTTAGAGGATTATTACAGATGGCTTGATAGCGGACGAAAATGATGAAAGGCTGTTTTTATGATAAAAGAAACTAAAAATATTCTGACTCGCGAAAGCTGCCAAAAAGAACTTATTCGATGGGCAAAGGGAGAAATGCTCCCCGACGTAGTTTTGCTTGTGGTTATGTTGTTGATATTTGTACCTCTCTTTGTGGCGTGTATATCCTTGGCAAAAAACATACTCGTTTTAGGAATTATATTGGCTTTGATCTGCACAGCTGCTCCCGTTGTTTTTGTATATAGAATTGTTTGTGCTATTATGAAGCTGCGCTTGGTTAAACAAGGAGCGTTTTCTATTGCTCGGGATACTGTCAGCCGTATATCAAGAGGAGAAGTATCGAAAAATTATTCGGAAGGCAGGCGCACGGTTGATGTGGTGTATTTCACAAAATACGGAAGATATACTTCACTGAGAACATCGTTTGATCTTTCATCTGCGGGAGACGAATTTTATCTCGTTATTCTTCACGGCAAGAAAGATCAAATTGTTTTTGCGTATCATTCTATGATGTATGAATGTAATGATTTTTGAATTGCATCTATTAAAGTCATAACACACACCTTTTCTGACCTTAATAGATGCAGGGCGGATAAACCCAGATTCCATAAGGAGTCTGGGCTTTTTTATCAAAAAATTCAGGTTGAAAACAAATAGATGCCACTGGGTGTTTTCGAGGGTTGTCAGGGATTCGAACCGTTGTACATCGTTTTTTAGAGCAGATTTTGAGGAGTTTTGTTTCAAAATCTGCTCTTTTTCTTTTTGCAAATGTGTTAAAAATTTTTTTAAAAAGGCATTGACAGCGTAACAATGTTATGTTATAATATCATCGTAACAATGTTACGAAGGAGGTGCAACTTCAATGGAACAGGATCTTATTTCAAAAAAAGAATTGCTTGAGATTTATGATATCTCTTATGGTGCACTATATCGTTGGAAGCGAAAAGGCTTGATTCCTGAAGATTGGTTTATAAAAAAATCTACGGCAACAGGACAAGAAACCTTTTTTCCTCGAAAGTTGATATGCGAACGAATGGATCTCATAAAGGCGCAAAAAGACGATATTTCCCTCGAAGAGCTTTCAAGGCTATTTTCTAAAGAATCCAAAAAGAGAGCATCGCTTGTTATCGATACCGTTTTTGGGGAAAAAACATTTTATTTAAATGAGATAAAATCCGTCTTCATAGACACTGGGGACGAAATGAAAAAAGACATAACAAATGATATTTTAGGAGGAAACAAATGAATACTAATATTGATATGCGTATATCGGGAAGTGGAAATATCCCCTCGGGAGAATACAATAAGGTATCTGTTAGTGGAAGCGGACATCTTATAGGAAAAGTGCGTTGCGTATCCTTTTCCTCATCGGGTTCAAGCAAAGGAGAGGATATAGAATGTACAGAAAATTTTAAGGTATCGGGAAGTTCTCACTTTTCGGGGAATATTGAAGCTGCAGATGTAAAAGTCTCGGGTTCGTTACATTGCGACGGTGAACTCATAGCCAAAGAAAGTTTTTCAACATCAGGCAGTACGAAATGTGGCAAGAGTATAAAATGTGAGCAACTGTCCGTTTCGGGGTCATTAAAGGTAGAAGGCGATATAGAATCGGAATCTGTTAAAATAGGTGGTACTGTAAATTGTGCAGGACTTCTTAATGCCGAAAACATTGAAATAAAATTCGATAGAGGAATGAATATCGGAAGTATTGGCGGAAGTAAAATAGTTATAGTTTCGGAAAAAGCAATTAAAGTTTCTCAAAGGCTTCCACTTTTTTCTTCTCTTGCTAAAACCGCAACCAAGGGTGTTAACGTTAACTCTTCGATAGAAGGTGATGAAGTAGCATTGGAATACGTAACGTGTCCAAGAGTAACGGGAAGAGTTATTGCTATCGGGCAAGGCTGCAATGTTGATCTTGTAGAGTACAGTGAAGATATTGAAATATCTCCTGACGCAAAAGTTGGAAAAACTGAAAAAATTTGACCATGGTAACATTTATGATGTAATGTTAGTGAGAAAAACATAGCATCTATTAAGGTCAGAAGAGCCAAATCCCCGAGGACTTATCCTAGGGGATTACTTTTTCACTTTTCACTAAAACTCGGGGATTTGGCGAGGTAATAAGTAATAGTGAATAGTGAATACGTTCTGTAGCGTTTTGCGGTGGCAACACGCATTTTTTATTATAAAGGTTGAAAAGGAATAGGTTTTATGATATAATAAACTCAGAAAGGAAGTGTGAGAATGAAAAAGGTAAAAATACTGATAATCATTTGCATATTGATAGCCACTTTGCTTTGTTTAGTTCCAATTCCTCTTAAATTAAAGGATGGCGGAACGACATACTTGAAACCGATTATACCAATATATGAAATATATATTTATAACACGGAAACGCCCGACGAAGATGAAGGAGTAATTTATAAAAAGGGGTGTGGCATACATCTTTTTGGAATAGAAATTTACGATAACACTTATTATGCCGATGAATAATTTAGACATCATCTATTAAGGTCAGAACACACACAAAAGCCTATCACACAAGTGTGATAGGCTTTTGTGAACGATGTGTTCCGCGTACGCGAAACACATCACATCACTTTGCGACGAAGGAGCAATACATCACTGTGCGATAGCACTACATCATTTCGGCGCAGCCGATACATCACTATTTACAAACAAAGATTTTTATGTTATAATAAATCTACCAAATAATTTTCAAAAACTTTTCTTACATTTCCAACGCACAAAAAACACAGAAAGGAGATCTTGGTGTGAAAAAGTCAACCTTTATTATTCTTCCCATTTTTACATTGGGAAACGCTACCTTTTTGAGCTTGGGATTGACTTGCCTTTTGGATTTATTGAGCATTTCCGTGGGGATTTCATTGGACAGTGAAATACACTACCCGAGATTCATACCCTTCTGTATCGTTCTTGAAATTATATCCCTCTCGGGGTTGGCTACGATATTGGCTCTGAACATCAAAGTATCCGAAAAGCTTAAATTTACCAAATGGATTTGGTATTTTCAATATATTTTTGCATTTGTTTTATCCATTCCTATGATAAAGCTTTGGAAAATGCTGTTCGATTTTTTGCAAAAAACCATATAGCATCTATTAAGGTCAGAACACACAAATCCCCGAGGACTTGTCCTTGGGGATTACTTTTTCACTTTTCACTAAAACTCGGGGATTTGGCAAGGAATCGTCTCCCTTCGCTCTGCTTTTTCAAGATTTCCCTTGACAATTTGGAAAAAAATGATACAATAATAGTATCATCAATATCATTCTGACGAAGGAGAAAAAACATGGAAAAGAAAGTAACCTTGATTGGTCACAGAGGCTGGAGAGCAAAGTATCCCGAAAATACCATGCGGGCATTCCGCGAGGCAATGAAGCTGGATATCGACGGCTTTGAAATGGACGTACACATGACGAAGGACTATCACATCGTCGTTTGTCACGACGCTCGTTTGGAGCGCACCACCGACAAAAGCGGTTTCATTTACAATTTGACGTTAGCAGAGGTCAGAGAGGCTGACGCGGGCATTAAGAAGGGCGAGGAGTTCAAGGGCGAAAAGGTTCCCACTCTGGAAGAATTCCTTGAGCTGATGGCAACCCGTCCCGACCTGCGCCTACTGCTGGAGCTGAAGGACTACCCCGAGGAGCTTGGCGATTTCGCATACGCCTCCGCGGGTCTGACGCTGTCTCTGTGTAAGCAATACGGCGTATTCGGCAAGGACAGACTGACCGTGCTTTCGTTCTCGGCAAACCTTTTGGATTGGCTTCACACCCGTTACAGCAGAGACGACTTCTCCATTCACGGCTTCTATCCCAAGTCGATCATGAGGGGCAGTAAGGAGGTCGATCCCTACAAGTTCTACGACGAGGTCTGTCTGTTCAACAACGGCGGTCTCAAGGATTCTCAGGGCTTCCCTATCCGAAATGAGGACCCCGTGGTAGACAAGGCGAGATTTACGGAATTTTCCCTGATGGGTGTCAGACCCTGCGTTCACTACGGCATGAACACCAATGAGGACGTTTATCGCAGATCCTTTGAGAACGGCGCTTTGACCTTCACCTGCGATCACCCCGATATCTGCGGCGAGATCCTCGACAAGATCGGCGCGAGAAAGCTGAAAAAGAAGGACTGATCCATCTTTTTCCTCATTTTACATTAAAAATAACGCCCTACGCGACTGTCGCTCCGACAAGCCGCGCGGGGCGTTTTTTGTCTGCTCTCGTCTGTTTTTTCCCTTTCTTGCTTCGATTGGCAAAAAATAATACGGTTTGTTAAAACTTTAACAATCAAATTGGGAAAGATGCTTGACATAGCAAGGGTTTTGTTGTATAATGTAATGTAAGATAATGTGGCTTTTTGACGAAATCGTCAAGTTTCACATTACAGAACTGGAAGGTCAGGTGAATCATATGAAATATAGCTATTATCCCGGCTGTACGTTGAAAACCAAGGCAAAAGAGCTTGACCGCTACGGACGTTTGTCCGCGGCAAAGCTCGGCGCAGAACTGGAGGAGATCGAAAACTGGCAGTGCTGCGGTGCCGTCTACCCTCAGGCAGAGGACGAGATCGCAACCAAGCTCTCCGCCGTCCGAACCCTTGACGCGGCAAAGCAAAAGGATCAGGAGCTGGTGACGCTCTGCTCCGCTTGCCATCACGTGCTCAAGCGTGTCAACGACGACATGAAAAACAACGAGTACGTTCGTACCCGCGCCAACAATTACTTAAAGCTGGACGTTCCCTACGAGGGTGAGACCTCCGTGATCCACTATCTGGAGATGCTCCGCGACCGCATTGGCTTCGATACCCTCAAGGCTGCGGTGGTCAATCCTCTGAAGGGGGTCAAGATCGCGGCGTATTACGGTTGTCTTTTGCTTCGCCCCAGCGGTGTCATGGCGTTTGACGACCCCGAAAACCCCACCATCATCGAGGACTTTATCAAGGCGATCGGCGCAACGCCGATCAAATATTCGCAGCGCAACGAGTGCTGCGGCGGCTATATCGCCATGGAGGACAAGGGCGCGGCGCAAAAGCGCGTGGACGTGATCCTTTCTTCCGCCAAGAACGCGGGCGCGGATCTGATCATTACCGCCTGCCCCCTGTGCATGTATAATCTTGACGCGAACGCCACCGAGTCGGTACTTCCCGTGAAATACTTTACCGAGCTTCTGGCTGACGCGTTGGGCGTAAAGGAGGAAGACTGATGAGCCTTACCAATACCGTCACCGCCGAGGATCTGATTCGCATCAGCGGCGTTGATCCTTCCAAATGTATGCAATGCGGCAAATGCTCCGGCGCTTGCCCCAGCTACGACGAGATGGAGTATCACCCCCATCAGTTCGTCGCCATGGTACGAAAGGGACAGATCGAAAAGCTGATGGCTTCGGATGCGATCTATCAATGTCTGTCCTGCTTTGCTTGTCTGGAAAGATGCCCCCGCAACGTAGAGCCCGCGAAGCTCATTGAAGCGGTTCGGGTGGCTGTGATCCGCCAGCAAGGCATGAACCATATGACGGCAAACGACATTCCCGAAAAGCTGGATGAAAAGCTTCCTCAGCAAGCGATCGTCAGCGCAATGCGTAAATACAGTAAATAGGAGAGAAAGCAATGCAAAGAATTGGCGTATTTGTATGCTGGTGCGGAAGTAACATCGCGGCAACCGTTGACGTGAAGGCAGTTGCCGAAGCGGCAAAGCATGAGCCCGGCGTGGTATTCAGCACCGATTATCAGTATATGTGTTCCGAGAACGGACAGGCAATGATCCGTGAAGCGATCAAGGAGCATCGCCTGACGGGCGTCGTCATCTGCTCCTGCTCGCCCCGTATGCACGAGGCGACCTTCCGCAAGACGGCGGTCTCGGCAGGTCTGAACCCCTATATGGTTGAGATCGCAAACATCCGCGAGCAATGCTCCTGGATCCACAAGGATATGGCAGAGGGTACGGAAAAGGCGATTATTCTGGCGCGCGCCGCCATCGCCAAGGTTCACCTCAACGCGCCGCTGGTAGCGGGCACAAGCCCCGTGACGAAGCGAGCGCTGGTCATCGGCGGCGGTATCGCGGGCATTCAGACCGCGCTGGATATTGCCGACGCGGGCTTTGAGGTGGATATCGTAGAGAAAGCGCCCACCATCGGCGGACGCATGGCTCAGCTGGATAAGACCTTCCCCACCCTTGACTGCTCGGCTTGTATCCTGACCCCTAAGATGGTGGATGCGGCTCAGCACGAAAAGATCAACATCATTTCCTACGCGGAGCTGGACTCCCTGTCGGGCTTCGTTGGAAACTTCACCGCAAAGATCCGTAAGAAGGCGCGTTTCATCGACGAGACCAAGTGTACGGGCTGCGGTATCTGTACCGAAAAATGTCCCTCTCGCAAGGGTCTGAACGACTTCAACATGGGTCTGAACACCCGTGGCGCGGTCTACATTCCCTTTGCGCAGGCGATCCCCAACGTAGCGGTCATCGACAGCGCTCAGTGTATCCACTTCCGCACGGGCAAGTGCGGCTTGTGCGAGAAGAACTGCTCCGCGGGCGCGATCAAGTTCGATCAAAAGGACGAGATTCTGGAACGCGAATACGGCGCGATCGTTGTGGCGACGGGCTTCAAGCCCATTGACGCATCGGCGTTCAACGAATACGCCTACAGCGATTCCCCCGACGTGGTCACGTCCTTGGAATTCGAGCGTATCATGAACGCGGCAGGTCCTACCAAGGGTAAGCTGGTTCGTCCCTCGGACGGCAAGCACCCCCACGAGATCGTATTTATTCAGTGCGTCGGCTCCCGTTGCACCGAGGACGCTACCAAGGGTAAGCCCTACTGCTCCAAGATCTGTTGTATGTATACCGCCAAGCACGCGATGCTGGTTCGGGAAAAATATCCCGACGTAAAGGTACACGTATTCTACATCGACGCCCGTACCCCGGGTAAGAACTTCGACGAGTTCTATCGCCGCGCGGTTGAGCAGTACGACGTGGATTACATAAAGGGTATGGTCGGTAAGGTATCGGTGGAGCAGGATCATCTCCACGTTCAGGGAAGCGACCTGATCAACAACGAGCAGATCCACATCAACGCCGATATGGTGGTGCTGGCAACGGCGATCGAGCCCGATCCCACCGCCCGCGCGCTGGGCACGATGCTCACCGCAAGCATGGATACCAACGACTTCTTCACCGAAGCGCACCCCAAGCTCCGTCCCGTGGAAAGCCCCACGGCAGGCGTGTTCCTGTCGGGTGTGGCGCAGGGGCCCAAGGATATTCCCGAAACGGTGGCGCAGGCAGGCGCGGCGGCGGCAAAGGTCATCGGTCTGCTCTGTAAGAACGAGCTGACCTGCAACCCCTGCGTGGCGCACGCAAACGAGGCGCTCTGTAACGGTTGCTCTCAGTGTGAGCGCGTCTGTCCTTACGGCGCGATCACCTACGAGGACAAAGAGGTTCGCTCTCCCGAATTCCGCGGTATCAAACGGATCGCGGTGGTCAACGGAGCGATCTGTCAGGGTTGCGGTGCTTGTACCGTTACCTGTCCTTCGGGCGCAATGGATCTGAAGGGCTTCTCGAACAGTCAAATCATGGCGGAGGTAGATGCAATATGTCGGTAAATCAAGAATGGACTCCCAATATCGTAGCGTTCTGCTGTAACTGGTGCAGCTACGCAGGCGCGGACCTTGCGGGCTCGGGAAGAATGAACTATCCCGCAAACGTCAAGATCATTCGTATTCCCTGCTCCTGCCGCCTGAACCCTCTGTTCGTTCTGCGGGCATTCCAGCGGGGCGCGGACGGCGTAATCCTGTGCGGCTGTCACCCGGGTGACTGCCACTACTCTACGGGTAACTACTACGCCCGCAGACGTATGACCATGCTTTTCTCCATGCTGGATTATCTGGGCATCGAGCGCGGACGCACTCGCGTGGAATGGGTTTCCGCCGCCGAGGGCGCAAAGTTCGCCGCTACGATGAACGATTTTGTAAAAACCATTACCGATCTTGGTGAAAACAAGAAATTGGAGGATCTGAGATGCAAGAAATGATAAAAGAACGGGTTCTTACCCTGATCAACGAAGGAGCAGCCGATCGCGTGCTTGCCTGGGAAACGGGCGAATTCTTCTACGATCGCACACCGAAATTCTTTGACAAAAACAACGTAAACGATCTGAAATACGATTCCTTCTGCGGCGCAAACGTAACGAAGTACCTGATCGCGGAAATGCCCAAGGAGGGTAAAACGATCGTTCTGGTGAAGCCCTGTGATTCCTACAGCCTCAATCAGCTCTGCACCGAGCATCGCGTCAACCGCGAAAAGGTCTATGCTCTCGGCGTTGGCTGTCGCGGAAAGATCGACGTAGAAAAGCTCCGCACCATGGGCATCAAGGGGATTACCGCCATCACCGAGGAGGGCGATACGCTGACGGTCAGCACCCTCTACGGCGAAAAGAAGGTTGCCCGCAAGGACGCCCTTTTGGATAAATGCCTTTGCTGCAAGGGCAAGGAGCACAAGGGGGTAGACGAGGTCATCGGCGACAGCGAGGAGACCTCCGTGGGCGACAAATTCGAAATGGTAGCAAAGCTGGAGGCAATGACGCCCGACGAGCGCTTCGAATTCTGGCGCGGCGAGCTGTCCAAGTGCATCCGTTGCAACGCGTGCCGTAACGTATGTCCCGCTTGCAGCTGCATCAAGTGCGTCTTTGACAACCCCAAGTCGGGTGTTGACAACAAGGCGGCGGCAGACGATTTCGAGGAAAATATGTTCCATATCATCCGCGCTTACCACGTAGCGGGTCGTTGTACCGACTGCGGCGAGTGCAGCCGCGTTTGTCCCCAGGGCATTCCGCTTCATCTCCTGAACCGCAAGATGATCAAGGATATCAACGAGCTGTACGGCGACTATCAGGCAGGTGCAGAGATCGGACAGCGCCATCCGCTGACCGACTACACCCTCTCCGACGACGAGCCCAGCGTGGTTCATGAGAGAGGAGGCGCAAACGCATGAAAAAGCTTTCCTTGAACGCATTGAACCGCTTCTTCGGCGAGATCGCCGAAAAGCAGACCCTGATCGCCCCCATTGAACGGGCGGGACAGGTGGATTTCGGCGTTTGGTCCGAATCCGAAACCGTACGCCTCGACGTACTGAAAACCGTAAAGAGCGCCAAGGGCGCGTTCTTCCCGCAGGTAGAGGACATGGTCCGCTTCCATATGCAGGGCAAGAACATTGAGATCAATCCCTCGGAGGTCATGAACGAGGACTTCGTGATCTTCGGCGTACGCGCTTGCGACGCGAGAAGCTTTGACCTTCTGGATCGGGTATTCCTTTCCGATCCCGTGGATCCCTTCTACGCCGCCCGCCGCGCACACGGAACGGTAGTGACCCTCGCTTGTAACGAGCCGGAGGAGACCTGCTTCTGCTCCAATTTCGGCATCGACGCGGCAGAACCCGCAGGCGACGTATCCGCTTGGATCGTCGGCGAGGAGCTATATCTTCGCGCCAACACCGAAAAGGGCGAGACACTCATCAAGGACTTGGAGGATGCGGCAGAGGACGCCGCTGAGGAAACCAAAAAAGCCATTCGCGCCGTCACCGAACAGCTTCCCTTCGCAAGCCTCAACCTTGAGGGCTTTGACGGTGAGCATCTGATGGAAAAGTTCAACGACCCCGCTTGGGCAGAGCTTTCACGCGCTTGCCTCGGCTGCGGCACGTGTACCTTCGTTTGTCCCACCTGTCAGTGCTACGATGTCCGCGACTTCGACAGCGGAAACGGCATTCAGCGTTACCGTTGCTGGGATAGCTGTATGTTCTCCGACTTTACTCTGATGGCGCACGGCACCAACCGTCCCACGCAGGTGGAGAGATTCCGTCAGAGATTCATGCACAAGCTGGTCTATTTCCCGTCCAATAACGACGGACTGTATTCCTGCGTGGGTTGCGGACGGTGTCTGTCCAAGTGCCCGCAGGGACTCAACATCGTAAAAGTGATCAAAGCCTTGGGAGGTGACAAATAATGCAAGATAATATCATCCCTATGTTAGGCGTCGTTACGGCGATCCGCACCGACACGCCTGACATCAAGACCTTCCGCGTGGAAGCGGTAGGCGGCGGAAAGTGCTTCGAGCATATGCCCGGTCAGTGCGCGATGCTCTCGATCCCCGGCGTGGGCGAAGCCATGTTCTCGATCACCTCCTCTCCCACGGTGAAGGACTATCAGGAATTCTCCATTAAGAAGTGCGGTTGCGTCACCGAGTGGCTTCACCAGATGGAGGTGGACCAGCAGATCACCATCCGCGGTCCGTACGGCAAGCCCTTCCCCGTAGACGACGAGCTTCTCGGCAAGGACCTGCTCTTTATCGCGGGCGGCGTTGGTCTTGCCCCCCTTCATTCGGTCATCAACTACGTGTTGGATAACCGCGAAAAATACGGCAAGGTCGATATCGTTTACGGCTCTCGCTCCAAGGAGGATCTTCTCGATCTTCCCGAGATCGAGTCGAGCTGGATGGATCCCAAGAGCGAAATGAACGTCCACCTGACCATTGACCGTCCGCAGGACAACTGGGACGGACACGTTGCCTTCGTTCCCACCTACGTCAAGGAATTGGAGTTCACCCCCGACCGAACGGTTTTGGTCTGCGGTCCTCCCATTATGATCAAATTCGTGCTTCAGGCGTTGACCGAGCTTGGATTTGAAAAGACGCAGATCTACACGACGATGGAGCTGCGCATGAAGTGCGGCGTCGGCAAGTGCGGCCGTTGTAATATTGGTGACAAATACGTATGCAAGGACGGTCCCGTCTTCCGCTTTGACGAGCTGGGCGAGCTTCCTGCTGAATATTGATGGAGATTGTGTTATGGAAAAAATGGTAAACGTTTTCCTGTACGGAAAAAAATACGAAGTACCCGCAGGCCTCACGATCATGGAGGCAATGGAATACGCGGGCTATAAGCTGGTTCGCGGCGTCGGATGCAGAAACGGCTTCTGCGGCGCTTGCGCGACGGTATATCGCATCAAGGGCGATCGGGAGCTGAAGGCTTGTCTGGCTTGCTCCACCACGGTAGAGGACAACATGTACGTGGCAACCCTTCCCTTCTTCCCTCTGATCAAGGAAGGCTACGACATCGAAAAGGTTCGTCCCGACGAGCAGATCATGATGCAGCTGTATCCCGAGATCTACGCTTGCGTGGGCTGTAACGCCTGCACCAAGAGCTGTTCTCAGGGGTTGAGCGTCATGCAGTACATCGCCCACGCACAGCGCGGCGAGTACGAAAAGTGCGCCGAGCTGTCCTTTGACTGCGTCATGTGCGGCATTTGCTCCTCCCGTTGTCCCGCAGGTATCTCTCACCCTCAGGTGGCAATGCTTGCGCGCAGACTGAACGGTAAGTACTTATCCCCCGAATCCCTGCACCTCACCGAGCGTTGCAAGGAGATCGAGGACGGACTTTGCACCGAAGCCATCGAGGCTCTGATGCAAAAGCCCATCGCGGAGCTGAAAGAGCTCTACAACAACAGAGACATCGAGAAGTAAGGAGGGGGAACGATGATTTTCACTGAAGAAATGCTCCAATCCATGAAAAAGGTGGAAGCCGCCCGTGAAGCCAATATCACGTACGAGCCCGCCAGAATGACCGCGGAGGAAAAGGAAGCCCTCCTTGCGGAATACCATCCCGACTATAAGGACGCGGGCTTCGCTACCATCAAGACGGGTCCCAACAAGGGAGAAAAAGCGCCCGTGGAACTGGTTGAGGTACTGGAGGGTCACAGCCGCGTGCTGGATCTTTGCGTAGACCTGAACAAGATCGACTACGACGTTGACGTGCTGGTCATCGGCGGCGGCGGCGCAGGCTCTTCCGCGGCGATCGAAGCCCACGAGGCAGGTGCAAACGTCATGATCGCCACCAAGCTCCGCATCGGAGACGCCAACACCATGATGGCAGAGGGCGGTATTCAGGCGGCAGATAAGCCAAACGACTCCCCCGCGCAGCACTACATCGACGTCATGGGCGGCGGTCACTACGTAAACCGCCCCGAGCTGGTTCGCAAGCTGGTTATGGACGGCCCCAGCGCGATCAAGTGGCTCAACGAGCTTGGCGTAGAATTTGACAAGGACGAAAACGGAACGATGATCACCACCCACGGCGGCGGAACCTCCCGCAAGCGTATGCACGCGGCCGCCGACTATTCGGGCGCGGAGATCATGCGTACCCTCAGAGACGAGGTTCTGAACCGCAAGATCCCCGTTCTGGACTTTACCGCCGCCATCGAGCTGATCCTCGACGACGAGGGTAAGGCGGCAGGCGCGGTTCTGCAAAACATGGAAACGGGAGAGGTGCTGGTTGCCCGCGCGAAATGCGTTGTTCTGGCAACGGGCGGCGCAGGCCGTATGCACTATCAAGGCTTCCCCACCTCCAATCACCACGGCGCAACGGCGGACGGTTTGGTTTTGGGCTACCGCGCGGGCGCAAAGCTCCTCTATCAGGATACCCTGCAGTATCACCCCACGGGTGTTGCCTTCCCGCAGCAGATCTTCGGCGCGCTGGTAACCGAAAAGGTGCGTTCCATGGGCGCAAAGCTGGTCAACAGCGAGGGCGAGGTCTACGTTCATCCTCTGGAGACCCGTGACGTCAACGCGGCGGCAGTCATTCGCGAATGCTCCACCCGCGGCAAGGGCGTTTCCACCCCCACGGGCGGTAAGGCAGTATGGCTGGATACCCCGATGATCGACATGATCCACGGCAAGGGCACGCTGGAAAAGAGATTGCCCGCAATGCTTCGTATGTACCTGAAGTTCGGTATCGATATGCGTGAAACGCCGATTTTGATCTACCCCACCCTGCACTACCAGAACGGCGGTCTTGAGATCGGCGCAAACGGCATGACCTGCGTAGAGAACCTCTACGTGGCAGGTGAGGCAGTCGGCGGTATCCACGGACGCAACCGTCTGATGGGCAACAGCCTTCTGGATATCATCGTATTCGGTCGCCACGCTGGACAGCAGGCAGGCGCAAAGTGCAAGGAGACTACGGTCGGCAAGCTGAGCTTAGATCACGTGACTAAATACGACAACGAGCTGAAGAAGGCGAACGCCGAAAGTAACGTTCCCTCTCCCAAGCTCTTCCCCGACTATACCAGAAAATTATAATTTGGAGGCAATCATGAGAGAAATCGAAGTAAGTAAGATCACAGACGTGATCGAAAGACTGTGCATTGACGCAAACAATCACCTTCCCTGCGACGTCAAAGCGGCAATCGAGCGTTGCCGCGCTTGCGAGGACGGCGAGATCGCTTGCGGCGTGCTGGATAACATCATTGAGAACTATCACATCGCGGACGAGGAGAACGTGCCGATCTGTCAGGATACGGGTATGGCTTGCGTATTCCTTGAGATCGGACAGGACGTTCACCTGGTTGGCGGCGACCTGACCGACGCCGTAAACGAAGGCGTTCGCCGCGGATACGACAAGGGATATCTGCGGAAGTCCGTTGTAAAAGACCCCGTTCGCCGCGGCAACACGGGCGACAACACCCCCGCGATGATCTACACCGAGATCGTTCCCGGTGAGAACGTCAAGATCACCATCGGTCCGAAGGGCTTCGGAAGCGAAAACATGAGCGCCGTCCGTATGTTCAAGCCCTCCGCAGGTCTGCAGGGCATCAAGGACTTCATCATTGAGACGGTTGAGGCGGCAGGTCCGAACCCATGTCCTCCCATCGTGATCGGTGTCGGCATCGGCGGAACCTTCGACAAGGCGGCTCTGCTGGCGAAGAAGGCGATCATGCGTCCTTTGGATACCCACCATCCCGATCCCTACTACGCTGACCTTGAGGTTGAAATGCTGGAGAAGGTCAACGCGCTGGGCATCGGTCCTCAGGGCTTTGGCGGCAAGACCACCGCAATCGGTCTGAACATCGAGACCCTTCCCACCCACATCGCGGGCATGCCCTGTGCCATCAACATCAACTGCCACGTAACTCGTCACAAAACGGAGGTAATCTGACATGGAAAAGCGCATTACGTTACCCTTAACCGAAGAGCTCGCAAAGACCCTGAAGGCAGGCGATTCCGTTTTGCTGACGGGTGTGATCTACACCTCCCGTGACGCGGGACACAAGAGAATGTGCGAAGCCCTTGCCAGAGGCGAGGAGCTTCCCTTCGATCCCAAGGACGCGACCATCTACTACGTTGGTCCTACCCCCGCAAAGCCCGGTCAGGTGATCGGCTCCGCAGGACCTACCACCAGCGGCCGTATGGACGCTTACGCTCCCACCATGATGAGCGTTGGCGCAAGAGGCATGATCGGAAAGGGCGCGCGTCTGCCTGAGGTCATTGAAGCCATGAAGAAGTACAACGGCGTTTACTTCGGCGCAATCGGCGGCGCAGGCGCACTCTTGGCAAAGCAGATCAAGAGCGCGGAGCTGGTTGCTTACGAGGATCTCGGCGCGGAAGCGCTCCGCAGACTGTACGTAGAGGATATGCCTCTGGTCGTCATCATCGACAGCGAGGGCAACAACCTGTACGAAACGGGCAGAGCCGACTATCTGAAGAAGCACGGCAACTGATCTTACAATAAAAATCCCCCCGTTTCACGGGGGGATTTCATTTTCGGGCATAGCCCTAATACTACTGGCTGCACACACGTGTGCTTTTTATTAGTCTGTCGAGCCTCGCAATTATTACTCGCTACCCGTAAAGGGGCTCCCTTTGAATTTTATCTCTCCTTGTAGGGACAGGCGTCCTCGACTGTCCGTTTAGGCATAAAATCTTTTTCGCAACCGAAAGCAACAAGCGACTTCTCCGCCAACTGTAATTTTATATTTTATTCTCTTACCCTAAGCTTTGTTTTTGTCTGTTTTTTCTCTCGGACAGTCGAGGACGCCTGTCCCTACAATCACTTTTTATTTGTTTTCTTGATATCCTATTTTTATGTTCTGCTTATCGGCATAGCCTTTTTTGAACGCGATCGTTTTTCACAGCGTGATTCTTGGCAACCGTTCGCCCAGATTCACGACTTTTTTACCAAGACGTTGGGCATAACGCAACGCCTGCTCCGCGCCGCCCGACGTCTTTTGCACGCAGGCGATCACCAGATCGCAATGCTCCACCAGCCACCGATTTCGTTTGGTAATGGCGGCTTTGAAGTGGGTCTTTTCCTCCAAGGGAAACACGATCTCATCGTAATAGCTTTCGTAGTATTCCAGATCCTTCACGGGATAGGGCAAGGCAAGGATCAGCGCGCCGTTTTGGCGATCCACAGTCTTTTGCGCCCGCCTGATTGCCGATGCCACCGCCACGTCGTAATCGCCGTTTCGTCCCACGTAGAATTCCACGAACTCCTTTTGGCGCAGAAGCTCCGTCGCCATTTCCTCCACAGCCTTCTCCACCTCGGTAACAGAGGTCAAGGTACGGTGTCCGAAAAACGTAACGCGATAAATTTCCATGATTTTCCCTCCCGAAAAATAAAAAAGTGCGCCCCCGAAGGAACGCACCGAAAAAGCGCTTCCCTTCGTTGTTGCCACACAAACGATCTCTGATACAGAATGAGAAAAGGGAGAAAACACTTTTTACCAAAGTATTTTCCCATATCAGAGAAAAAATATTCGTTTTATGTGGCAACCTTATTGTACCACTTTTTTGTGATTTTGTCAATATAAATAAAAAAGATCGTTTTTCGGTTCGCCGATTATTTACGGAATTTTGTTTGTTTTCATGCGGACAGTCGAGGACGCCTGTCCCTACAAGATTCAAAAAAACGATCGGACACCGTCCTTTTGAAACAACGGTCAATGAAGATCATCACGGCTACCGAAAAATAATATTTTTTTAAGAGACGGTAGGGGAGCGCCTTGGTGCTCCCGTTTTCATTCGCGAATTTTTCGTTTGTCGCGGGCGATTCATGAATCGCCCCTACGATGATTGTGTTATCTTTTGTAGGGGTCATTCACGAATGACCCGCAGGCGAACCTTGCGGTAAACGATGCCTTTCTTGTTCGCCGATTATTTACGGAATTTTGTTTGTTTTCATGCGGACAGTCGAGGACGCCTGTCCCTACAAGATTCAAAAAAACGATCGGACACCGTTCTTTTGAAGCAAATGCAAATTGTGAAGAAACGGTAAGCCGCAACGCGACTTTTTTCAAGAGACTGTAGGGACCGACGTCCTCGGCGGTCCAAGAGAACAAAGGTTAATCGTAATCAAGCGGCGAGGCGAGGAACGATAAAATTCATGTAAAACCCGTAGGGGCAGATTCAAACTTCGTCAGAATCGCCCGCGGGGCATTCGTGAATGCCCCCTACAAAAGATATCATAACCTGCCGTAAAAAAACAAAGGTTAGCCGTAATCAAGCGGCGAGGCGAAAACAAAAATACCCCTTGCATCACAAAAGACGCAAGGGGTAACACCTATGTTTTTGTCTATCCGATCAGAACAGGATAACGAGGAACTGAGATACCAGCACCACCGCGATCAGCGCGATGGGATAGGTTGCAGCGTATGCCGCAGCCACGTCCTCCGTTCCCGCCGTGGAGATCAGCGTACCAAGGGCTGGCGTACTGGTCATACCGCCCGTGATCGAGCCGAGGTTGTTGAGAAGGCTCAGCTTCAGTACGTATCTTGCAAAGAGATATCCGATGAGCAAGGGGAAGATCGTCATTACAATACCGTACACGAAGTACATGGGGTCGAAGTTTGCCACAAATTCCGCGCCACCGGGGATACCCGCGCCAACGAGGAACAGTACCAGACCAAGCTCACGGAAGAGCTTCAGGGTGCTTGCCGCAGGCATGATATTGACTCTGCCGAAGCGACCGAAGTGACCGAGGATCAAGCTAACGAGCAAACAACCGCCCGTGGTGGTCAGAGAGAAGCAAGTGCCACTAAGACCGTCTCCCGACAGCGGGATCTTGATCTGACCGAGGAAGGTTCCGACGATGGCTGCCAGGGAGAAGCCCGCAATGCCCATGTGGTCGATATGGAACAGCTTGCCCGCAAAGCCCTTCTTTTCCTCTGCCGACTTCACGACGAGCTTCGCTCTTTCTTCTTCCATGTTTGCCTTGGTCAGCTTGGGGATCAGCTGTACGAACAGCACCACGCCAACCACGCCGAAGATGTACGCGATTCCGTGTCCGACCGAAACCAGACCCGTGTAGGCGGGATCAACGGTTGCCTTTGCCGCGGAGAACGCGGGGGTAGAGGTCAGAGAGCCGGACAGCAATCCGACGATCATGGCAACGAAGCCGTCCTGCGTTTCAATGGTCGCGCCATAGCCGATCAGCTCGCCCATATAGATACAGCCCACGGCGGCAAGACCGCCTGCCAGAATGATGATTACGCCAAGCAATACGTAGGACTTGAAGTTTCTTTTGAAGTTTCCAAAGAACTTCGGTCCCGCGATGTATCCAACCGAGGTGACGAAAAGAATCAGACCGAGGCTTTCAACGATGGACAAGCCGCTGTTAAAATCATAGGGCTTTGACGAAAAATCAAAAACCAACATACCAAGATCGTTCACTTGGAAGAACAACGCGCCGCACAGAAGCGCAATGATGAATACGCCCGCGTCACCAAGGGAAATGCCCTTGACGGTGATTCTGCCCAGAGCATAGCCTGCCAAAAGGACCGTAAAGACAACGAACAACAGAGTGGAAATGTTACTGATGGAAATCACGCCGTTAAATAAACTCATTTTCTCTTTCTCCTAACAATAGTTACGGTTTCCCTTCCGAGAACCGCAACCAATATTATACCACACAAGCCAAAAAAAGTCAAGGCAAAACGCAAAAACAGCCTTGTGCCATTCGACCAAATTCGTCGTCAAAAGCAGCGACGCTTTCTCGCAAAATCACCGCCCTTGCGCAAAAGTGCAAGGGCGGTGACGGTCTTTGAGAAGGGATTCGGTTACGGCTTACTGATAACCGTCAAAGCCCAAATCCTTCGGTGTGAATCCGAGTTCACTTTGTTCCAACGCGGGGAAAAGCTTTCCCGTTAATATTTTCTTGATTTCCGGTCCAACAAGGTCTGCGCACGTTTTTACTTCGCCGTCATTCAAGCCTTCTGCGGAATATCCCGTAACCGTACAGCTTCCCGCGGCGAACGTGCCCGTAAGCTTACCGTCCGTCACGTATTGGTCCTTCGTCGTATCGAGATGCTGTTTGACCGCCTTCCAAGAATACACGCCTGACTCGATCGCTTCCTGCGTAATATAGAACCAAATCGTTACTACGTCGTTTTGATTTGCGGGATTGGGATTTACCTTACTGGTGGTGTAAATAGACGATACTCCGATAACAGCGCCGTCAGCGGAAAATTTCGCCTCTCTGGAAAATTCTTTCCACTTGTTAGAATTCTGAAGTGCAGCGTCCAAATCGTTCAAGATTCCCATTTCACAAACGGTACATTTTCCGTTCGCGTAGGTATGCTCGTATGTCGGCTCGCCTTCCGTTTCGCCGCAGGTCTTACAGGTCTTGGGAGCATTGCAGGTAGCATCGAGAAAATCGTGTACGTGTTCCTCCTTTTTCGCGCAAGAAACCATTCCCAAAAGTAGAAAAGAAAATACCAAGAGCAGGGATAACAGTTTTTTCATAAGTCCGTCTCCTTTTTGAATTGTTATTGTTCCATCACGGAACTATATACATTATAATTCCGATTCGGAATTTTGTCAATACTTTTTTAAGACATAATTCTAAAAAAGAAGATTACGAAAGAGGTTTTATGAAAACGAGAAAACAATCTTACGGAACCGCGAATATGGTGGGAAAGACCGTCGAACGGCTGAGAAAGGAGCGTGGGATCAAGCAAAAGGATTTTATCGCCAAAATGCAGGTCATGGGCTGCGACATCAACCCCACCAGCTATTCCAAGCTGGAAGGGCAATTGCGAAGTGTCACCGATCGGGAGCTGTATACCATCGCAAAGCTGTTAAACGTAACCATAGAAACGCTGTTCAACGACGAAAACACCCCTGCGAATTGACCGCAGGGGTTTTGCTCTGTCTCTTGATTGAGACGGCTCAAAATTATTTGTTTTTGATATTGACGTCCACCTGATTGAAGGGGATCTCGATTCCCTCTGCCTCAAAGCGCGCGTTGATGCGCTCCAAGAGATCAAAGTTTACCTGCCAATAGTCGCCGCTGTTTACCCATACGCGGAGAACGAAATCCAAGGAGCTTTCGTTTTGCTTGGACAAACGGCAGAAGGGCGCGGGATCCTTCAGCGCCTTGTCGTGCTTTGTCGCCTCCTCCAAAAGAATCGACTTTACCTTTTCCACGTCGGTGCCGTATGCCACGCCAAAGGTCAGATCCACACGACGCGTCTCGTGAACCGAGTAGTTAATGACACTGTCGTTCATCAGAGAGCCGTTGGGAATGGTGATCGCCTTATTGTCGCCCGTTTTCAGCGTGGTATAGAAAATGCCGATATCCATGACCGTACCGGAAAATCCGCTGGCATCAATGAAATCACCCAGCTTAAATGGACGGAAGATCAGAAGCATGATTCCGCCCGCCAGATTGCTTAGTGACCCTTGCAAAGCGAGACCCACCGCAACGCCCGCGGAGGCGATCACGGCAACGATCGATGCCATGGGTACGCCCATAATAGCAATCAGGGTTACGATCAAAAGCACGTATAAGCCAATGCGAATCAGGCTGATCAAAAAGTTATGTACCGTGGGATCGGCGCGCTTGCTCATCTTGCTCTTGCGAATCGCCTTCACCAGACACTTGATCAGAATTGAGCCGACCACCAACACGAGAATCGCCGCCAGCAGCTTTCCGCCTACGCTGATACACATATCAACCAACTTGTTCAAAAAATTTTGTAACATCATTTTTCTCCTTTGTTTTTTATTTACGGTATCTATTATATCACATAAAATGAAAAAAGCAAGCCCCAATTTCTTTCCTATTTTTGAATTTTATATAAACACGCCGTATCGTGAAGCCGTTCTGACAGCTCAATCACCCGAACGCCATTCTTTTTGGCGTAATTGACGGTATACGCCGTTCCTCCCGTTGCCGATACGCAGTACGACACGCAAAGATCCGCACCGTCCACCAACGCCCGATTCCGCTTGTGCATACACCCTCTGACGTAGGCTTCGCTCACAAAGACGGAGGAATCCGCCCGATCCAGCACGTACCGATACGCCATTTTATTCCAGTCGCTAAAATCTCTTGCCTGATCCCGACACGGAAGGTACAGCTCCAGACGAATATGGGGATACGCCTTTTTCTTTTCCAAGACCTTCAGGGCGGCAATGGTGTCAAACCCCAACGCGCCCCCCGCGCGAAACACCGTAACGCCATCGGCGATCAGCTCCTCAAGCAGCCGATCCAGCGCGTGTGGCAGACGAACGAGATCTTCGTCGGCAATTTCTCTGTGTCCCGTAAAACAGCAGATCCGCGGCTTTCTTTCTTCCATCGCAAGCCCTCCTTCCTTTTTCTCTTTATATTGTAATATATTTTCCAAAAAAAAGAAAGAGTTTTTTGAAATCTTTTGAAAAATTTTTTCCGAAAGTCATAAACCGCCCCTCCAAGCGATAGACTTGTTTTGAAGAAAAAAGAATTTCAAGAGATACGGAGGAGTATTGCATATGAAACGTGATCGTTCGATCCAAAAAAAGAAAACGGGAAGCAGACGGGGAAGAACGACCTTATTTTCCTTTGGGCTTGCCTTGGCGCTTTTCCTTTCTCCCTTGGCGTTGGAGGTAGCCGCCGCCGAAGAACCCGATGCCCTTGTCTCTCCTGCCCTTTGCGTGCTGGCAGAGCAAAACGCCATGGCGATGGCAGGCTTGCGCGGCAATCCGCTGAAGATGGACGGCGAGGATTTCGCCAGAGCGATGAATCTTTCCAAGGTGTCCTCTCTCACCATCACGCAAACGCCCCCCGTCACCGACGGCGAGCTTCGGGTAGGGTCTACGGTGGTCAACAACGGTCAGACCATTCGGGACGGCAATCTGTCTCTGCTCACCTACGTGGCGGGCAGCTCGGATATCCGCACCTCATCCTTCCGTTTTCAGGTCAACGGCTCTCCCGTGGAAATGACCTGTAAGCTGTATCTGCTGGATCAGGTCAACCAAAGTCCTACTCTGGATCTCGTTCCCGAAACCTTTCTGAGCGTCAGCACCCATCGAAACGTCACCCTCTACGGCACGCTTCCCTGCCACGATCCCGAGGGGGACGAAACCATCGTGGAGATCGTATCCTATCCCGAAACGGGCATTCTGACCCTGACCGACCGAAAAACAGGCGCGTATACCTTCACCCCCGACGAAAACACCTCGGGAAAGGATTCCTTTATCTACGTGGCGCGGGATATCTACGGCAATTATAGCGCCGCCGCTACCGTATCTCTCAAGATAACCAAACCGTCCACCTCCGTGGTATACGCCGACATGGCGAATTCTCCCGCCTATAACGCCGCCCTGACCATGACCGAGGAAGGGATTATGGGAGGCACGCAGGTTGGCGCGGCTACCTATTTTTATCCCGATCAGACCGTCAGCCGCGGAGAATTTCTGGTGATGGCAATGAACGCCGTGGGCATGACCGAAATGAAGCCCGTCAGCCGCACCGTTTTTGCCGATGACGGAGAGATCCACGGCGAAATGAAGAATTACGTTGCCGCCGCTTACGAGCTGGGCTACGTCAAGGGAGAGGTCGATGCGAACGGCAGACTTTGCTTCGCCCCGAACCGCGCCATCACCCGCGCCGAGGCGGCGGTGATCCTCGGCAATCTGTTAGACCCCGCAACCCCCACCGTCAAGCCCGTTTTTTCCGATTCTTCCCAGATCCCCGCATGGGCAGAGGCATCGGTCAATGCATTAACTTTCATGGGAATCATGAACACCACAGACGGCAACATCTCGCCCCTTGCTTCTCTGACCCGCGCAGATGCGGCGCAGATCTTGACCAACGTACTCGTCACCGCAGAACAATAAAAATCTTGTAAATGGGGACGGACAGCCGAGGACGTCTGTCCCTACAAGGTTTGAGAAAAACTCATTGTTTTAATCATAGCAATGGAATTTCGCTTTATTTTATGGCGAGAAAGACAGACACAATTTTTTTGATACTCGTAGGGACAGACGTCCTCGGCTGTCCGCAGAAAAATCAATGAATTTCCGAAAACAAACGGGCGGATATGAAATCCGCCCGTATTTTCGATAGAACCGTCTCTCGAACAGTCGCTCCCTTTATTCCAACTCTAAACTATCTGCGTTCAAAAATTCGTGCGCGCCGATCATCGAATCCGTGGGAATCAGCTTGGTCGCGCCGCAACGGTTACAGGTGACCTTGACCCCGTCGGCACAGATCTCCGCGTCGTAATCCCCTTCCTCTCCCTCGGCACAACGGCAATGGATCCGCCCCTCGGCATCCAGCTCCTTGATCACGTAGGTCACGATCTCGGTGACCTGCGGATCGGACAAGGTCTGCTCCGACCGAAACGCCTCAAAATTCTCCAGTCCGTTTTCCTCCAACAGATCCAAAAGCTCCAGCTCGGTACGGGACAGCTCTGCCTTTACGTGATTCGTATCTCCCATCATGGCGATGTTAATATCCGAATAGGGGCACGGAAGCACGAACAGATCCTTCCCAAAAAAGAGAGAGGAGCTGACCGAAAAATTGTGGGGAGTCGGACAAAGGATACAGGGCACGGTAAAACGGATCTTACCGTCCTTTCCGTAAACGACCGTCATTTCGCTTTCTCCGCAGGAGCATTTCAGCTTCAGCATATCGGCAGAAAGATTAAAAATTCCGACCACGCTCATGACGCCCGCGCCGCAATGGGGACAGCGATACGCCACGGTGGTCTGCTTGGGTTGCAGTACCATAGATTTTTCTTCCTTCTTTTGTTTTGGATTGGAAGGGGTGCTGCCTTTGCAACACCCCTCGGTTTATTTATAGTTTATGCGTCGATCTTAGAGAAGGACTTTTCCTTTACGGTAATGGCGTACTTCCCTTCCATGGTCTCGTAATACGCCTCGTAGTCCTCGTTGAGAAGGGTGGTCTTTACGTCCACGTACCAGTTCTCCGCGCCGTCGGCGTGATAGAACGCCACGCAATAGGTATTCTCCGCAAGCTCAATGGGTTTTTCGGTCAGCGCGCCGATGGCGGTCGTCTCGGCAAAGAGCCACTCGTCAAAGTCAGCGCTTCCGAGATTGCCCTCCACGTAATCCTCCAGCTCGGCGTGACCTGCGTTCTCATTGTCGTGGGCGTACTGCTCGAAGAGATCAAAGGTCAACGTCTCGTTTGCCTTCAGCGCTTCGATGGCGGCAAGCGCCTCTGCCTCGGTCTGATACAGAATATAGGCTACGTTCTTGGATTTAGCGGGATCTGCGTAAGGAAGCTTTTCCATACGGTAGACCGAAACCGAGGTACTCGTGTATTCGTCCAGATCGGCGGGAACGCCGCCCTCTGCTTCGCCGTCACCCGTCACGATCACCGTCGCGTCTCCCACGGCTCTGCCCTCGTCAAATACCCACTCGGAAACATCGCTTCCCTCGGTGTAGCCGACCTTGGTCTGAGGAACGGTCTCCTTCGCGGCAATGACCGACTTATAAGCCGTACTCTTGACGGTGTTCAGGATCTTCGCGTAAGCGGTGGTAACAGTCTTTTCGTAAGCGGTGACCGTCTCTGCGTTTTCGTCTGCAATGGTAACCGCGTCGGCAGTCGTCTCCTTGTCAGCCAGCGCGTCGGCAACCAGCTCTGCCTTCATCGCCGTCTTGATGGCGGTAATATCGTCCGCATTGGCGGGCTTGTCGGCATCGGCAATGGTTTGATCCCCATAGGTATCCTCTACCGCATCCTCTGCCACGTACTCCAGAACCATTTTTTCAAAAGCGGCGGAGTCGGCAGCGCTCTTGAGCGCCTCTGCTCTGTTCTCAAAGGTAGCGATCTTTGCGCGGTACAGCGTCAGAATCGTCTCCTTCTTATCGTCGGGAATCGAGTCGTAATCCTCGCCCAATACCGATTCGGCGATCTCCTCATAGGTGACCGAGAAGGAATAGGAAAGGTAATCTACTACGTCAAAGGACTGCTTGTCCGCATCGTAAGCGGCATTAACGCGATCCGCGGTAATGGCATTCTCCAGATCCTCCGAAAGCGTAGTCATACACTTGGTCGCCAGAGAGGAATATTCCATCGCCTTGCGCACGTCGGAAACCTTTACGCCCGAACCGTACATCGCGGATATGTAAGAATCCGTCGTATAGCCGTAGGTCGCGGCGGCGGTGCTCAGCGCGTCGATGCTTTGATCAATGGTAGCAAGCTCGTCCTCGTTCAAGGACAGATTTCTTGCGTGAGCCTCCTCACAGTAAACAAGCATACTCGAAACCGTTTTCGTGGTGCGCTGCATAAAGTAATCGAACCACGTGGCGGGAGGATTGCTCGAATCGGTGATCAGCATGGCGTCCATATAAGAGTTGGAGGCGGTGGTATCTGCCGAGCCGCCGAAGGGCTGATCCTTCAAGGAACGGGAGGAATCCAAACTGAAATATCCGTATTCCAGATAGTTTCCGTATTCCTGCGTGAAGGACTGATATTCGTTATGGAAATAATAGGTCATCATGTTCGCGTTCACGCGGAAGTGATCGCTGGACATAGAGGTCGTCAGGCGATTAAATACACCGTTTGCGAAAAGAAGACTGAGGGCAACCGTCAAAAGAATGGCAACGGCGACGACCAGCGTAATCAAGGTCATCAGCCAGCTTGGCATTCCCTTCTTCTTTTTTGGCGTACCCAGCGCTTTTGCCTGTACGCTTGCTCTGTTTGATCTGATTCTGTTTGATTTTCCCATGGAAGGATCCACCTTTCCGTTTTATTTTACTTTTTTATGACAGAGGAAAGAAAACAGCGCTTTCTTTCCTCTTATTATAATCGTATCCCGTGATAAAAGCTTGAATATTATATGAACGGTTCATGAATTTTGCGTCACGTCCGCTTATACGTTGGTAATGACGGGAAGTACCATCGGCTTGCGCTTTGTTTTGGCGTAAAGATATTTGGAAAGCGCGTCCTTTACGCAGGTCTTTAGCTCCATACGGTCGATGCGGTCTCTCCGATCCAGACAGTCGTTGATCGCCTGCGTGGCAAGCGCTCTCACCTCGTCCATCAGCTCCTCGGACTCTCTGACGTAAACGAAGCCGCGGGAAACGATATCGGGTCCCGACAAGAGCAGTCTTGCGTCCACGTCCACCGAGGCAACCACCACGATCAGACCGTCCTGCGCCAAATGGCGGCGATCCCGAAGCACGATATTGCCTACGTCACCCACGCCGTAGCCGTCCACGAGGATCTTTCCCGAGGGAACCGTTCCCGCAAATTTCGCGCTTCTGCGATCCAGCTCCAATACCTTTCCGATATCCGAAATGAAGATGTTTTTATCCTCGATCCCCATATCCAACGCCAGCTCTCGGTTGGCGGCGAGATGGCGGTATTCTCCGTGTACGGGCATGAAATATTTGGGCTTGAGCAGGGCTTGCAGCAGCTTCAGCTCCTCTTGGCAGGCGTGTCCCGAAACGTGGACCTCTACCACCGCGTCGTGAAGCACGCTTACGCCGTTTTTGGACAGCTCGTTGATGATCCTGCCCACCAGCTTTTCGTTACCCGGAATGGCGCTGGAGGAAAGAACCACCAGATCGTTTCGTCCCAGCGTGATCTGGGAGTGATCGGAAAACGCCATGCGGTACAGCGCCGACATAGGCTCGCCTTGACTGCCCGTGGTGATCAAGGTAATCTCCTCGGGCTTGAAGCGTTTGATCTCGTTGATATCGATCAGAACGCCATTGGGGACGTTCATGTAGCCCAGCTCTACCGCCGCGCCCACGATATTCAGCATACTCCGTCCCGTGATGGCGACCTTTCTGCCGTGCTTCGCGCTGACGTTGATGATCTGCTGTACCCGATGCACGTTAGAGGAAAAGGTAGCGATCACGATCCGTTTGTCGGGATTGGTGGTGAAAATATATTCCAAGGATTTTCCCACCTTCTTTTCCGAGGGGGTAAAGCCCGGACGCTCCGCGTTGGTGGATTCACACATCATCAGCAGCACGCCCTTCTTTCCGATCTCGCCCAAGCGGGTGATGTTCATCATATCGCCGTCGATGGGGGTGATATCCAGCTTAAAGTCGCCCGAATGCACCACCACGCCCACGGGGGTGGTGATGGAAAGACAGCAGGCGTCGGCAATCGAGTGGTTGACGTGAATGAATTCTACCGAAAACGCGCCGAGCCGCACCGTTTCCCCTGCGTGAACGCAGTTCAGCGAGGGGGTACAGGGGAGCACATGCTCCTCCAATTTGTTTTTAATGATCCCCAAGGTCAGGTTCGTGCCAAAGATGGGGGGATTGATCTGACGCAGCACGTAAGGGATCGCTCCGATGTGATCCTCGTGTCCGTGTGTCAGTACGATACCGCGCAGCTTTTCACGGTTTGCTTCCAGATAGGAAATATCGGGAATCACCAGATCGATTCCCGGCATTTCCTCGTCGGGAAAGCCAAGACCGCAGTCAATGATGATCATGTCGTTCGCGTATTCCAGCACGGTCAGATTTTTACCGATCTCATTCAAACCGCCCAGAGGAATCACGCGAAGCTTACTTTTTTCTTTTTTGGGCATAATTTCTCCTATTCTTAAAAAATAAACGTACGAATCCAACCCTCGCAGGATAGGCGACACCGTTCCCCGCCTATCCCACGAAGGTCAAGCTTTTTGGTTGTTTTCAATAGTATACCATATTTTTCTTTTCTTGTCAAGAGATTTTCCTCGCCTCAATCAAGCAAACAGCAACACGAAAATCCAGCAAACCAGTACCGAAAGCGCCCCGAACAGCGCGCCGCCCAAAAACGGAACGGCTCGCGAGCCGCCTCGCCGCGGCGGCGTTCCTTTTTTGGAATGAAGCACGCGGTTTTCGGACAGGATCCGATTGGCTTCCCGAATCATCTCGTTTTGGCGGGTAGACGAAACGTCAGGCGCGTCCGCGCGCAAAATAAAGTACGCGCCCTCAAAATAACGGTTTCCTGCCGTTCGCATCCAGATGGCGTTTTTTTGAATTCCTTTGAGCATAGCATTTCTCTCCGTATCGTTAGCGTTTTTGATAAAATCAGTATCGACCATCTCGAGCAAGTTTAATCATTGTGAAAAAACGAAAAAAGCAAAGGCAGAATGTTCTTAGCGGAGAAATTACGAAATATTTGCCTAACACACGGTAGGGGCGAACTGCGTTCGCCCGCGGGCGTTCACAGAACGCCCCTACGGATAAAATGATATGCAGTAAACAAAGAGTAACCCCGACAGACTTTGAAAATCTGTCGGGGCGTTTTCTGTTATTCGTTATCTGCAACCAAACTGCTTTTGTGTATTTCGAAAATATTTTTTCCTTCTATGGATTCTATATACCACGGTTGTTCTATATTAACGATAACCGACTCCGCTTTTTCTTCTACAATAATACACCCTATATAAGAATCTTGAGGGAGGCTTCCCTTTGATCTCATTATAACACAAATCGGCAGAGAAAACAAGTTCTCTGCCGCAGGCTGTCGAAAAACCTATATAACAAATAAAGTTGCACAAAAAAGCCTTCCCCAGCGGGGAAGGGGGACCGCTTGCGGTGGATGAGGAGAACGTGAGCGCAATACACAAACGGCAGTCTCCTCATCCGTCGGCTTCGC